>CAZWVM010000068.1:0-17076 GCA_964637705.1 uncultured bacterium | reverse complement strand
CGGCCCATGACCTCCAGGATCATCACCCGGTCGTGGCTCTCGGCGGTCGTCGTCAGGCGGTCGAGGGCGTCCGTCGCGATGTGGACCGCGGTGTCGTAGCCGAAGGTGTAGTCGGTCGCCGCGAGATCGTTGTCGATGGTCTTGGGCACGCCGATCACGGGGAATCCGGCCTCGTGGAACTTCGAGGCGACGAGAAGGGAGCCCTCGCCGCCCACGGCGACGAGCGCGTCGATGCCCTGCCTCCTCATCGCGCGGATGCCGTCGGCGAGAAGCTTGGCGCGCAGCTTCGCGGGCGTCTCGCGGAAGAAGGCGCCGTAGCGGCCCGTGTTGCGCGTGCCGAGGATCGTGCCGCCGCGCGGCAGGATTCCCCGGACGCTTTTCAGCGTCAGCGGCTCGAATCCGCCCTTCTGGAGCAGACCCTCGTAACCGTCACGGATACCCGTGACCTTGAGGCCGTAACGCAGGATCGCGGTCTTGACCGCGCCCCGGATCACGGCGTTGAGGCCCGGCGCATCGCCCCCCGAGGTGAGAATCCCGATGTGCTTCACGGCAGTCTTCTTCATGAGGGTAGCATCGCTCGTTTCCGGCGCTCGCGCAAGGGAATCGCGGCCGGAGGAGCCCTTTCGCGCCGTCGACACCGGTCGGCGATTCCCATAGTCTCGAGCGCATGCCCCGACTTCACGCCGCGTGCCTCTTCCTCCTTCTTGCCGCCTGCGCGACGGTCGACGCGCCCGGTGCCGCGCCCGCGCCGCGCGTCATACGCCTCGAGGGCCGGACGGTCGGGCCTCTCCTCGTTCCCGCCGGGGGCATCCTCGAGGGAGCGCCGGGCGCCGTCGTCGAGGCCGGCGACTCCGGGCCCGCGGTCGTCATCGAGGCGGGAGGGGAGATTCGCTCGCTCACGATCGAGGGGCGCGATGCGGGCCCCGCCGGCGCCGCGATTCTCGTCCGGGGCTCCTCGGCCCGCATCTCCGGCTGCACCGTCGCGGGCGCGGGCGGCGACGGCATCCTTGCTTTGCGCGCCACGGTGACGATCGAGTCCACGGCGATTTACGCCTCGCGCGCGGGCGTCGCGGGCCGCCGGTCGCAGCTCGCGCTCGACGGCGTCCTCATCGAGGATTGCGCGGCCGCCGGGCTCGATCTCGAGGAGCGGAGCGAGGGCGCGATGCGCGCTTCGGTCATCCGCCGTTGCGGCGACGGAGTCCTACTCGGCGCCCTCGCGCGGCTCGAGGCCGAATCGTCGGCGATCGAGGAGAACCGCGGGGCCGGCATTCGCACCCTCTTCCCCGGCGCCGCTCTCTCCCTGCGCTTCGTGATCCTGGGCGGCAACGCGGCGGGCGACCGGGTCGAGCCTCCGCCCGTCGTCGCCTCCACTCCGGCGGATCCTGTGCGCCCCGCGCCTCCGCCTGCCCCGGCGCCGGCTCCGCCGGCCCTGGACGACCTGCTCCGTGTCGCGCTCGATACGATCGGCTTTTCACCCGCCGATCTCGCGCTGCCGTCCCGGCGCATGCCGCGTCTTCATCCCTGGGTGAAGTCGGCCATGGATTCCCCGGTGGAGGAGATCGCGAGGATCCGCGAGCGCGCCGAGCTCCTCTGCGCGGCCGCGACCCCGTCGGCGATGCTCGAGGCTCTTTCGCCCGGTTCGCGCGAAGCTGACTCGTCGCTGGAGGAGATCCTGACCGCGGCTCATGACTTCGTTCGCGCGCTCCCCCCCGCGGACGGACTGCGCGAGGCGCTCCTGGCGGAGGAACCCGATATGACTCTTCTGGAGAACCACCTCGACGGGGAGGCCTCGCGCAACGCCTCCCGGGTTCTCGGGGAGCGGGCGAATGCCTTCGAACTCGGCGCGCTCGCGGGATGGGCGAGAAGGATCGTGGAAGCGCTCGAGCGAGACTCCGCTCCGCCCGCGCGAGGCGGGGCTTCTCCCCCGGGGATCGGGGGGCGCGTGCTGGCGGCCCGAAAGACGAACGCGGGCTGGGTCGTGTGGGGTGGAGCGGGCGACAACGTCTACCCGGGCGGGATCGCGGTCATCATCGACGCGGGCGGCGACGACGTCTACGAGAATCCCGCGGCCGCGGACTCGGGACTGGGCATCGTCCTCGATCTCGGCGGCAACGACGTCTACAGGGGGCGCATCGCGTCGGCCGAGCGCGGGATCGCGGTTCTCGTCGATCGCGCTGGCGACGACCGGTACGAGGGAGGAGTCCTCACGCAGGCGGCGGCCTGCGGTGGGGTCGCGCTGCTCTGGGACGAGTCCGGCAACGATCGTTACGAGGCGGAGAAGGCGGCGCAGGCGTTCGCCGTGGCCGGTGTGGCGGCGCTGGTCGATCGTTCGGGCGACGACGACTACGCGGGTGGGGCCTACGTGCAATCCGTCGCTGGTTCGAACGGGCTGGCCTGCCTCGTCGACGTTTCGGGCCGCGACCGCTACCTCGCTCGCGGCGATCGCTCCGACGAGTTGCGCGATCCCGCCCACCGGCTCTCCTTCGCCCAGGGGTTTTCGAGCGGTTTCCGGCCCGGCGCCGCGGGCGGCGCGGCGCTCCTCGTCGACGGGGCAGGCTCCGACGACTACACGGCGGCGCTCTTCGCCCAGGGATCGGCCTACTGGGGCTCGATGGCCGCGCTGGTGGACCGCGGCGGCGACGACGTCTACCGGGCTCGGCACTACGTGCAGGGGGCCGGCGTCCATCTCTCGGCGGGTTACCTCATCGACCTCTCCGGCCGCGACCTGTACCAGGCTTTCACCGTGGCCCAGGGATGCGGCCACGATCTCTCCTTCGGCGTGCTCGTCGACGACGAGGGATCCGATCTCTACCGCTCCGACAACCTCTCCCAGGGCGCCGGCAGCACGAACGGCACGGGGCTCCTGTGGGACAAGGCCGGCGACGATCATTACGTGATGGAGAGCCGCAACCTCGGGCAGGGCTGGGGCGTCTACGAGGCCACGACGCGTCGTTACGGCTCGCTGGGGATCTTCCTCGACGCGGGCGGCCGTGACGCCTACTCGGGCGGCGCGGGCTCCGACGGGACGGTCTGGATCCAGGGCGAGCTCGGGGTGGGGGTGGACCGGTGAGGGTTCCCGCCGCTCTTCTCTTCGCGGCCGTCTTCGGGGCGGCGCCCGTCGCGGCCGCCGAGCCCTGGCGCGAGGCCTTCCTCGTTCTCTCCACCGGGCAGTCCTCCTACCGCTCGCTTCACGAGAACGCGATCGCGGTCTTTCGGTCGGAAGGGGAGACGGCGGTCGGGAGGGCGGCCCTGGAGCATGATCCGCTCTCTCCGCGCGAGGGCCCGGCGCTGGGGAGGATCGCGGAGAACCTGGGGCCGGCCGCGGCGGGCCCGCTCCTGCGCGCGCTCGACGCGAGCGATACCGACGCCCGGCGGGCCTCGATCCTCTTCGCGCTCTCCTGGACCCGCGACTCCTCCTCGGCGTCGCGGGTGGAGCCGTGGCTCGCATGGCCGGACGTGCGGGTCCGCGCGGCGGCCTGCGCCGCGCTCGGGGATCTCGGCACGGCCGCCTCCCTCTCGGCCCTCTCCGGCGCTCTTGGCGACACCGAACCGGCCGTGCGTCGGATCGCGGCCGACGCCCTGGGCCGGATCGTGGCGCGAGACCCGACGGTGCGCGCGGAGGGGGAGTGGGTGACGGCCCTGGAGTCCGCTCGTGCGGACCCGGACGCCTGGGTGCGGCGGGCCGCCGCCCGGACCGTCGAGACCGGGGCGGCCGACGCGGATGACCCGGCCGGAAGAAGACCTTAAGAAAGTCCTTGTAAAACGTTTTCCAAAGCACTATATTGGGATTCGACGATGACCTTCCGGCCGCGCGCCGGAGAAAGGAACGTCCCATGAAACACGCATGGTTCCTTGTTCTGACCGCGTTCAGCCTCGCCTCCTGCGGCGCACCGCCGCCCTCGGCCCGCCCCCTTCCGCAGGAGGTCCCTCCGCCCCCGGCTGAAGTGACGATGCCCGGCCCGTACCCGGCCGTGGCGGCGACCGCCTCCGCGCCGGCGATGGTCGTCAAGAACGGCTCCTTCGAAAAGGGCATGGACGGATGGTGGCACTGGTCGAGCCGCGAGAAGGAGGCGACGGCCGCGGCGGTTGGCGGTGCGGCCGCCGACGGCAGTTTCTTCCTCCAGCAGACCCTTGCGAACCCCCAGGACGAGGTCCTTTCTTTGGCCGTCCAGAACATGGATAACCCTGTCGGCAAGACCCTGACCGTCCGTGCGCTCCTCAAGTCCGACGCCCCCGGGCTCTCCGGCGACGCCTACGCCTACATCGGCGTCGAGTTCTGGCGAGGCGGCGAGAAGATCGGCGTCCAGGACTCGCCGAACCTGCGTGGAGCCTTCCCCTGGACTCCCCTCGAGGTGACGACCCTGATTCCGCCGGAGGGCGCCGCCGAGGCCCGCATCATCCTCGTTCTCAGGGGCGTCAAGGGTTCGACCGGCTCCGTCGCCTTCGACTCCGTCACGGTGACCCGCGAATGAACCCTCGTCGCGAACGGGGGAGACTCAACCGCGTCAGGGCCTCGGTCGTCCTCGCCCTTCTCCTCGTCTCTTGCGGCGGCACCTCATCCCTGCGCCGCGGCGGATCCGTGGCGGTCACGCCCGACGGACTTCTCGTCGACGGGCGTCCCACGATCATGGCCTCCATCGAGGTTCCCTACTACCGCTTTGCGAAGGCCTCCGATTGGCGGCCGGCGCTCGAGGCGATGAAGGCGGCCGGCATGAACACGATCTCCTTCTACGTGCCGTGGGGTTTCCACGAGATGAAGGAGGGTGAGTTCGATTTCGACGGCGCTCGTTCGCTCCACGAGACCCGCAACCTCAACGCCTTCCTCGATCTCTGCACGGAACTCGGTCTCTACGCCGTCGCGCGCGTCGGACCGTACGAGTGCGGCGAGATGACGGCCGGGGGGATCCCGGAGTGGGTGCTCAGGACGCGTCCCGGGATCGCCATGATGACCTACGACAGCGGCGCGCCCGTGACCGCGAATTCCGCGCCCGTCCCCTCGCTTCTCCATCCCGAGTACCTGAAGCTCGTCCGCCACTGGTACCAGGGTCTCTGGACGAACGTCCTCTCCCGGCATCTCCACTCGCGCGGCGGCCCGGTCATCATGGTCTCGGTCGAGAACGAACTGGTCTATTCCGGTGTCCGCGACGCCTGGAACTACGACTACAACCCGGCGATCGTCGGAGAGGGAGGGATCTGGCCGCGGTGGCTCGCCGCGCGCTACGGCACGATCGAGGAGTACAACACTCTCCACGAGCCCGACATCGCGGCCTGGCACGAGGCGCCCCTGCCGCGCGTCTTTCCGCACGAGGATCCGCGGATCACGAACCGCGAGAATTCCCTGTTTCTCCTCGACTGGCAGTATTTCCACGAGCATTACGTGCAGGAGGTGCTCGTGCGCTACGGCGGGATGCTGAAGGAACTCGGCGTCGACGTGCCCCTCTGCCAGAACTTCAACATGCCCTCGCCGGACATGTTCGACCGGATGAACTCCTCCCTTTTCCAGTTCCATAACTTCGCGCGTACGGCGGGCGCGGGTGTTCTCTCGACGCCGACCTTCTGGGGGCCGTCGAGCCTCTGGTTCTGGCCGCTCCAGCGCTACCGCTCGGTCCAGGCCCGCTACGCCTGGTCGGGTCCGAACTGGGGTTTCAACCCCGAGACGCCCTGGGGCTCCAACTGGGGCGGGTATGACGCGCACATCGGGACCCTGACCCAGGTGCTGTGGGAAATGGCCCACGGCGGCCGCGGCTTCAACATCTACCTCGGCGTGGATTCGCGGACGAGCCGCACCGACACGGTGCCGGGGATCTCCTACGCCTTCTGGGACAACGCGTGGACGCCGTATCCCGGTTGTGCGCCCCTGGACGAGAACATGAACAGGACGCGCCTCTATTCCACGCTGGAGCACCTCGGCGCGGTCATGGGCGAGTACGGCGCGGATATCGCCGGCGCGAGGACGAATCCCGAGGTCGCGGTCGGGTTCTATCCCGATTACGACCGCGAGATCGGGATGGACGTCTCGGACAGCCTGAGGTTCTGGGAGAAGCCCCACGGCTTCCGCGAACAACCGCGCGCGCTGAAGGATCTCGAGCTTCTCTCCGGCGCCCTCATCCGCGGCAACGCCGAGTACGACGTCGTGAACGTGCGCGACGACGCCGAGGCGCTCTCGCGCTATCCGGCCGTCATCCTCCATCTCTATGACTTCATGGACCGCGCGACCCAGGAGCGCTTGCGCGATTACGTGACGGGCGGGGGGACGCTCATCGCGTTCGGCTACCCTCCGACCCTGGACGAGCATTTCCGTCCCTGCACGGTCCTGCGCGACGAGGTATTCCGACGTGACGTGGAGAAGGAGATCCGGGGTCTGCCGGACGGAACGGTGTTCAGGGTCGATGGATTCGGCGACGTGGCGACCGGCGCGGACGTGACCGCGAAGAAGGCCCGATCCGACAATCCCGTCTACACCTTCGCGGCGGTCGACAACGACTCCATCGCATCGTTCCGCGGGCGGTCCTGCGGATTCCGGGTCACGGCCGGCCGCGGGCGGGCCGTGCTCATCGGCTCTCACCATCTCTTCGCCGTCGGCGGTCCGGAGATGGATCGGCATTTCTCGCGCGAGCAGAACGAACTCCAGCCGGAGCGGAACTTCGGTCTCCTGGATCACCTGGTCGCCGCGAACTCGACGGCCGTGCTCGCGCGATCGCGTTCGTCCGCGCGCCGGCCCAACGCCTTCGGGGCGAGCCCGGACCGGTGCGAGGTCTGGGAGCACGCGGATGCGGCGGGCAAGACCGTGGTCACGTATGTCCTGAACCGTTCCGTCACGGACACGCGGATCACCGTGACCGGCGGTTCCGACACGATCGAACTTTCGCTCTGCGGCGTCGGCTCCGCCATGATCGTCCGGAAGGACGGACGTATCGCGGCGGCGATCCTGAACGGGTTCTACGACGTCGAGAAGATCAAGGACGGTCTCGGGGCCTTCGGACGCCTGCCCGGGAATGCCGCGCCGTATGTGAGGATCGGCGCGGAGGAGATTCGCGCCGACCGGCCGACGAACCTCACGGTGGTGAAGGACCGCGAGACCGGTCGATGGCGCGCGCTCGCGACGATCGGGTGCGAGGTCGTCGCGTGCGGGGAGACGATCCGCGCCGAGGGTCTCTGGCGCGGCCGGATCACGGTGGACGGAAAACCGCACGACTGGGCGGGCCGTGGGCCCCTGGCGGTCGACGGGGAGGACGCGACGTTCAACGAGATCGATATGACGACCCTCTACGCGTGGAACGACGCGCATGATCTCTACATCGCCTTCTCGGCGCCCCTGGGGAGCTGGAACGGCGCCTACGGGATCGCGATCGCGTCCGCCGACACGCGGGTGCCGCGTTTCACCGGGGCGGACGGTCGCCGGGACGCCTGGAACCGCGAAATCGTGTTCACCGGCGGATCCGGGGCGACGCATGAGATCTACATCCAGTCCCAGGAGAACGTGCCCGAGTTCAAGGTCGCGGATTACGGCTACTGGGACGGCTCGACGTGGCAGAAGCAGACGGCGGAGAAGGCCGGGATCGCACTGGCCGGCAACCGGCCCATGGGTTTCGCCGAGGTCAGGATCCCCCGTCGCCTCATCGGCGATCCCCGCGAGGTCGAGCTGGCCGTCTGGGTCACCGGGGGAGGGCTCTCGCCGGCCTACGATATCGTGCCCTCCTCGCCGGGACAATTGGCGGTGCCGGGTGTCACCCAGTGGGGCGGTCGCGCTGTGGTGGCGAACATGGCGCGATACCGGCTGGAGTGAGAGAGCCGGATTCCCGGCCCTGTTTCATGAGAGGGGAGATTCGCGCGGGGAGCTTGAATGACTCTGTGCCGAGTGCCAGAAGAAGCTTCCTGATCGATTTCGGATTTCTTTAGCAAGGATACACAGGATCTTCAGGATTCCATTCTGATTCCATATGAATTGAAGGTCATTATCCTGTTCATCCTGTACATCCATGAAAAGGATACTCTGATCGACAAAGGCGTTTTCTCATGGCAATCACTCTAGATCGTCTCGCCCGGTATGAACTCCACGTCGAGCACGCGGTGGATCGGATTGCGACTGCGGCCCTCGATCGCTCCGAGGAGGATTCGGACTGATTCGCGCCCGATCTCCGCCAGGGGCTGGCGGATCGAGGCGAGGCGCGGGGAGAGGATCTGGGCGGTGGGGAGGCCGTCGAAGCCGACGATGGCGACATCGTCGGGAACGCGCACGCCCGCGACGGCGAAGGTCCGAAGGGCGCCGAGGGCCGCGAGGTCGTTCGCGCAGAAGAGGGCGTCGAAGGGTTTCTTCGCGTCGAGGACTTTCCGCGCCGCGCGTTCCCCGTCCTCCAGGTCGTATCCGCACGGATGAACCCGGGGCGTCAGCCTGAGCTTCCTCATCGCGGCGCGAAACCCCTCCTTCCGCTCCCGCGCGCTCGTGGAGAGGGGGTGCCCCTCAAGGTGGACGATCCGCTTTCGGCCGGCCCGGACGAGGTGTTCGACCGCCATACGAGCGCCCTCGACGTTGTTGCAGTCGACCCAGGAGGCGTAGGGCTCTGCGGGCCGCCACCCGGCGAGAACCAGGCGGTTCGAACGGGGGAGCGGGAAGGGGAGGGCGGCCGGCGCGCAGATCGTGCCGTCGGCGGAACCGGAGGAGATGGCCTCGGCGGCTCCTCCCGCCTCGCTCCAGGATTCCTGGGGGATGAGCGAGAGCATCAGGCCGTAACCGGCGGCCTGGGCGGCCTCGGCAATGCCGTGGAAGATCCCGGTCTGGTATTCGCTCCTGAAAAGGTCGCGCCAGGCGGGGGCGAGGACCTGGAGGCGGTTCGTCCGTTTCATGCGCAGGGCCCGGGCCGTCTCGTTCGTGCGGTAGCCGAGTTTCTCGGCGGCCTCCAGGACCCGCGCCGCCGTTTCCTTCGTGAAGTGGGCCGTGGCGGTGCGGTTGAGGACGCGCGAGACCGTGGCCGGCGAGACCTCGGCGGCCTCCGCGATCGAGAGGATCGTGGCGCCGGAGGAGCCCCGGATGACGGCGGAACGGACCATGGCCTCATCATAGGCTAGGGAAAACGATTTACAAGGGCATTTTATCGAGAATCAGGCGCCGCGGTCGCCGCGACCCTCCGGCCTCAAACCGGTCAGGGGGCATGACGGCCGGGTTTTCGTCCGCAAGACAGCGGTAACGACACCCCCGACGGCCGGGTTTGGAGTTTTCCCGCTGGCGGAGCCAATCATGAGCGTATCGTCAAGAAGTTGTTTGGCCAAAAATGAGTGTCCTGTGAATAGAAATCCACTGTGTATGCGCGGCAATTTTCGCCATGACACGTCTTCCCGCGTTGACAACCCTCCACCCGCGGATGATAACACTTCCACTGGTGCTTTTCAGGGGCGGGAAACCCAATGAAGGCCCGGGAAAGCCCGAAACAGGGATGCGGTTCGCATCGGCGCAAGGGCGGCAGTCAACGAGGCAGCAGGGACCGATTGTCACAGGGGGGCATGGCATGTTGAGGATGGCGGCGGTAGAGCAGGTGCGGGGCACGGGTACGGCGACCGTGGACGGCTTCCGGAAGCGCGACGGCGGCGTCGTCACCTTCCATCGCGAGAAGATCGAGCAGGCGGTAAGACGCGCCGCCGACGAGGTGGAGCGCAAGCAGGGGCTCGAATATCCGCCGGACCTGCCGGTCCGCATCGCCAACCTGGTCATCAGCCATCTCATCAATCCCCGCAGCGAGTATGCTCTCCATCCCGACAGCCAGGGCCGCAACATCGTCAACCTCGAGGACATGCAGGATCTCGTCGAGGTCGCCCTCGCCGAGGAAGGTTTCGCCGCCATCGTGGCCAGCTACAAGCGCTACCGCAAGCTGCGCAAGCTGGCCCGCGAGCGCATCCGCGTCCGCGACCTTTCGGCCACCGGCCGCGTCAAGGACCTGACCGATGCCAGCCTGCTCCTCGTCGAGTCGGTCTCCAGCAACTCCTCCCTGCCCTGGGACCGCGCCCGCATCGTCAAGCACCTGCTGCAGAACACCTCGGTACCGGTCGAGGAGGCGACCGGCATCGCCAAGACGGTCGAGAACCACCTGCTCTCGAGCAATCTGCAGACCATCAACACCAAGTTGATCCGCGAGCTCGTGAACAACGAGTTGAGCGAGCGCGGGCTGCACGAGGAACTGCGCGATCTCTCGATCTACGGCGTGCCACGCGAGTTCGTGGAGTCGATGATGTTCGACAAGTCGACCGAGAACTCGAACATCGTCAACAACAACCCCGAGGCCGTGAACCTCGGCATTGCCGAGCTGGTGCTGAAGCAGTGGGCGCTCGACACCATCTTCTCCGGCGAGGTCAAGAAGGCGCACGACACCGGCGCCATCCACCTGCACGACCTCGGCTATCCCCACCGCGTCTACTGCTCGTCGCACTCGGTCGAGTACATCAAGAAGTACGGCCTCGCGGGCCTCATCAATCTCAACGCCGAGTCCAAGCCCGCCCGCAGCGCCTCGGTGCTGACCGGACACCTCAATACTTTCCTCGCCTCCATGCAGTCCAACTACGCCGGAGCGCTCGGCATCGCCTACATCAACATCCTCTACGCGCCCTTCCTGGTCGGCATGGCGCAGACCGAGCTCAAGCAGGTCGCGCAGGAACTGATCTTCAATGGCGCGCAGAACGCCTTCTCACGCGGCGGCCAGACCATCTTCCTCGACTTCAACATCCACTCGGGCGTGCCGTCCTACCTCGTGGACGTCCCGGCGGTCGGCCCGGGCGGCCGCTATATGCTGCGCCGCCGCGACGGCTCGATGGTCACGGTCGGCGAACGCCAGCAGAGCACGCGCGACGCGAACGGCAACGCGCTGATGGAACTCTACCTTGACGAGAACGGCATCGAGCGCGTCGTGCTGCGCGAGATTATCGACGCTCGCTCGCGGAAAATGGTCTACGACCCCGCGGTGGTCAAGGATCTCGCCGACCGCGGCGAGGCGATCGTCACCTATGGCGACTTCACCCGCGAGGCCCGTGACTTCGCCGTGGCCCTGCTCGATGTCTGGGGCGAGGGCGACAAGAACGGTCGCGTCTTCGAGTTCCCGAAGTGCGACTTTCACGTCAACGAGGAAACCTTCTCGGATCCCGAACAGCACAAGATCTTCCTCAAGGCCTGCGAACTGGCCAGCAAGAACGGCTCGACCTACTTCATCTTCGACCGCGACGCCGTGACGCTTTCGGCCTGCTGCCGCCTGCGCACCACCATCCACGACACGCGCATGCTCAAACACCCCGAGTCGCTCAGGTTCTGCGGCTTCCAGAACGTGACCATCAATATCCCGCAGGCCGCCTACCGCGCCGCCCGCAAGGGCAAGAGGGATCTCGCCGGACTCTGCGCCGAGATCGACAAAACCATGGACATCGCCGTACAGGCTCACCTGCAGAAGCGCGATAAGATCGCCGAGATGATGAGCGCGCCGGGTCACCCGCTCTGGCAGATCGGCAAGATCGCCTGCGACGGCCGGTCGTACGTCGAACTCGACAAGTGCACCTACATCATCGGCCTGATCGGCGTCAACGACGCGGTCAAGTTCTTGACCGGCGAGGAACTGCACGAGAGCGCGGCGGCCGAGGAGATGGGGCTACGCATCGTCAGCCACATGTTTCTCAGGACCCGCGAATACACCGAGAAACACGGGCTCAAGTTCGCGCTCGAGGAGTCGCCGGCCGAGTCGGCCGCGCGCCGGCTTGCTCGCGCCGATCTCGTCTTCTACCACGACGACGCCGCCAAGGTCGTGAAGGGCGCCAGCGAGGCTGTCGCCTACTACACCAACAGCATCCATGTCGCACCCGAGGCCGATGTCACTCTGGTCGAACGCATCCGCAAGCAGAGCATGTATCACTGCATGATCGAGGCCGGCGCCATCACTCACGCCTTCATCGGCGAGGAACAGCCCGCGGCCGAGGCCATTGCGCGACTCATCACCGAGTCCTTCCACCGCACCCAGGCGGCGCAGATCACCATCTCGCCGGAGTTCACCCTCTGCAACATCTGCGGCCGCAACATGCGCGGGCTGCACGACCAGTGCCTGAGTTGCGGTTCGGACGAGGTCCTGCACGAGACGCGCGTGGTCGGCTACTTCTCCAAGATCCAGAACTGGAACAAGTCCAAGCGCTACGGCGAGCTCGTCGACCGTCATCGCGGCCGCTACTCGGTCACCACCGCCGAGGCGATCGCGGCTCGGTGCTGAGGGAGGCCATCATGAAACCCTATCGCGTCGTCGTCTTCGGCAAGCCCGACTGCGACAAGTGCAAGGTGCTGAACCGCCGTCTCGACGGACTGCTCGCCACCAAGGAGTGGGAGGACTTCGAGAAGGTCTACTGCGACGTGACCACCGAGGACGGACTGGTCGAGTTCTCCCGCGCCGAATGCATCAACCCGCAGCGCATCCCGGCCTTCATGATCAAGCGGCAGGTTGCCGAAGGCTGTTACGAGCCTGTGCCCAACCCTCAACCGAACGCCATCGACCCGGTCTGCCAGCAGTCCAGGCTCTACCAGCATCTCGGCATTCAGACCGATTACACCGATGTCGGCAAGGGCCTGATCACCGTGCCGATGATCACGTCCGTGCTCGGGGAAGCTCGGGGGACTTGAGCGTCGGAAAGGATTCGCCGGGCCGCCGGGATTCGCCCGAGGGCGCACCCGCGCCCGCCGGCGGAGCCTCCCCGGTCTTCGGCTGGCTCAATCACCCTTCGCTCATCGACTACCCCGGTCACATCGCGGCCGTCTTCTTTCTCTCCGGCTGCAACTTCCGCTGCGGGTTCTGTCACAACGCCGGGCTGCTTGGTCCGGCGCGGTCCGGCGTCAGCTGGTTCGACCTCGCCGCCGCCTGCCGCCGTTTCCAGGGCGAATGGGTGGACGGGGCCGTGGTCTCGGGTGGCGAGCCGACACTGGCCCCGGAGCTCGACCGTCTGCTCGACCTGCTGCTCGACTCCGGCTTCTCCATCAAGCTCGACACCAACGGCTCGCGTCCTGACCGACTGGCCGGTCTGCTGCCGCGCGTGGCCTACGTGGCCATGGACGTCAAGACCTCGCTCGCCCACTACGCCGACCTCTGCGGTGGCTCCGACCCCGGAACCATCGCGGCTTCGATCGCGCTGTTGCGCGACCAGGCCCGCGATTTCGAACTCCGCACCACCGTGATCGAGGGAGTGCATACCGACGAGGTGATGCACGCGGTGGGCGAGTTGATCCGCGGCGCGCGTCGTTACGTCCTGCAGCCCTTTATCCCGCGGCCCGAGCTGCCGGACGAGCGCTGGCGCAGCATCTCGCGCACCCCTCCGGATCGGCTCGAGGCCCTGAAGCGGTTGATGTCGCCTTACGTCCAGGAAGTCATTGTCCGCGGCGGCTGACGCGCCGGCGGCCCCCGGCATCGTCGCTCGGGTCGAGGCCGTTCTCATTCCTGTTCTCATACGGGAAACCGGGGTTCGGTCTGAGTTGACACCGATCGAGTATTACGAATAGTGTTTCCGTAATTTCCAAGCCTCTGCGAAAGGAATACCGCCATGCATATGTCCGACGCGTTGCTCTCGCCCGCCGTGGGCGGGGGATTCTGGGCCGTCTCCGCCGGAGCGGTGGGTTATGCCGCGGCCCGGCTCAAGCGTGAGGCGCCCGGGGATACGCCCGCGCTCGCGGGCGTCATGGCCTCCTTCGTCTTCGCCGCCCAGATGCTCAACTTCTCCATCCCCGGCACGGGATCGAGCGGGCATTTGGGCGGAGGCATGCTCCTCGCCCTTTCCCTCGGACCCTGGGCCGGCCTCATCGCCATCGCTTCCGTGCTCATCGTCCAAGCCCTCTTCTTCGCCGACGGAGGGCTCCTCGCGCTCGGCGCCAACGTCTTCAACCTCGGTGTCATTCCTTGCCTTCTCGTCCTCCCGCTCCTTGACCGCTTCCCGGGCTCCCGCCGCGGCGCCAACCGCCTCGCTGTTCTCGGCGCCGCCGGCGCCTGGGTCGCCCTGATGCTTGGCGCCTTCATGGTGGTGATGCAGACGCTCATGTCCGGGCGGACGGAATTGCCCTTCGGCGTATTCGCCGCGGCCATGCTCGGGATTCATTCATCGATCGGACTCGTCGAGGCCGCCGTGACCTTCTGGGTTGTCGCGGCGGTGGCGCGCAGCCGCCCGGCAGCCCTGGGGTTGGAGAAGGAGGGATTCGCGCGACCCCGTGACCGTCGACTCGTGCCGGCTTTCCTCGCCCTGGCCGTCATCGCCGGCACCTTCGTCTCCTGGTTCGCTTCCACGCGCCCCGACGGGCTCGAGTGGTCGATCGCGCGCGTATCGGGATCGGAGGAACTCGAGGGGCATGCCTCGCCGCTTGCGGAGACGCTGGGCTCGATCCAGGAACGCCTGGCCTTCCTGCCGGACTACGCCTTTCCCTCCGGGAGCGAGGATGGCGGCGGGGAGAGCGGAGAAGCGGCCTGGCCCGCTCCCGATGCGGGCACGTCCGTCTCGGGCCTTGTCGGAGGTCTCATCACGTTCCTCCTGGTCCTCGCCGCATCCGCCCTCATGGTTCGCTTCCGCCCCGCGCCCGTGCCGGCCGCGGTCGTCCCGGTCGCGGTCGTGCCGGCTGAATCGGATCCGCGAGACGCGAACCCTTGAGGCGTTTCGCGGTCGATCACACGGGATCGGAAGCCTCCGCCTTTGCGCGTCTCGATCCGCGTTTCCTGATTCTGACCGTCCTTGTGTACCTGCTGGTCCTCGCCGCCGTGAACCGCCACGCGGTGGCGGCCCTCCTTCCCTTCGCCCTCTTCCCCCTTCACCTCGTCATCATCGGTCATCTTCCGGTCGCGCCGCTTTTCTGGAGGAGCCTTGCCGCCCTGCCGATTCTCCTGGTCATGGCCCTGCCCGCCCCGTATTTCGATGCGCGCGCGGTGCCGTTCATCGGATACGAGATCGCGGCCGGATGGTTCTCGGGAGCCTCTCTTCTCATCCGCGGCGCGCTGGCCGTCACGACGGCCCTGGCGCTCGCCGAGATCCTCTCCCTGCCGAGGCTGGGGCAGGGGCTCAAGGGGCTGGGTGCGCCGGGGATTCTTGTCGAGATGGTGATGATGATCCTGAGATACACGTCGCTCCTGGCCGCCGAGATGACGCGCATGACCGAGGCGGCGCGCGCGCGGGGTCTGCGGGGTCTTCCGGGTCCGCGCGTGGCGGTCGAGATGCTTTCGTCGCTCTTCGTCCGGTCCGTGGCCCGCGCCGAGCGCGTCCACGCCGCGCTTCTCGCCCGCGGATACCGGGGCGAGATGCCCGCCGCGCCGGGGAGCCGCGCGGGCCTCGGTGACGTGGCCTACGCGGCCGGCTGGATCCTCTTCTTCGCCGTCCTTCATCTCGACCCCGTCCGCATTCTGTCGGCGCGGCTCTTCGCGTGACCGTCGCGCTCCGCTTCGACGGCGCCCGTTTCTCCTACGGCGACTCCGCGCCGGCGCTCGACGGCGTCGATCTCGCCCTCGAGGCCGGATCGTGCACGGGGCTCATCGGTCCGAACGGCGCCGGCAAGACGACCCTTCTCCACCTCGCCGCCGGTCTTCGCGTGCCGTCATCGGGTCGCGTGGTCGTCGACGGCGAACCCCCGGTCCCGGGCCGCGTCGGGCTCGTCTTCCAGGACGCCGACGACCAGCTCTTCATGCCGAGCGTCTTCGAGGACGTCGCCTTCGGGCCCCGCAATATGGGCCAGGACGAGGCGGACGTGCGGCGCCGCGTCGCGGCGGCGCTCGCGGCCTTCGGCATCGAGGCGTTCGGCCCGCGCCACCCGCACCATCTCTCGGGAGGCGAGAAGCGCCTCGCCGCGCTCGCGGCCGTCCTGAGCCTCGAGCCGGGGATCCTTCTCCTGGACGAGCCGTCGTCCGATCTCGACGCCCGCGCGCGGCGCCGGCTCATCGGGCTCCTCGCGACCCGACGCGAGACGCGCCTCGTGGCGTCACACGACCTGGAACTGGTCCTCGATCTCTGCGGCCGCGTCATCCTGCTCGAGGGAGGCCGGATCGTCGCCGACGGGCCGGGCGCGTCGGTTCTCGCCGACCGGAGTCTCCTGGAAGCCCATGGCCTCGAGGTGCCGTGGAGCCTCAGGACCGAGCATCGCCACCGCGTGATGCCCGGCGATCTCCACCACGAGGAGCATCATCGGCGCGGCTGGCCTCACACGCACGGGTCGTGATCCGCGGGTTGACGAATTATTACGTTGTGTTAACATGGCGGCGCTGATGGCGCCTGGAAAGGGGAGGAACATGAACCGAGGATGGATCGTGTGGGCGGTCGCCGTGCTGGCGACCCGGGGAGTTGCCGTCGCGGCCGCGGAAACGCCGGCCGGCCTGGAGGAGCGCGTCGCCGCGCTCGAGGCGCGTTCCGCCGGCACGGAGGCCCCCGCGAACGTCGTCTCGGAGTGGCCGGTCAGGATCTCCGGCGCGGTGACCGGCGTCGTGCAGGGCATGACGACCGCCCGGGACACGATCGAGTCCGATCCCGTCGACTTCGCCTTCCGTGCCGACCTCTTCTTCGAGAGCCCGGTCGGGGAGAAGGGCCGCGTCTTCCTGCACCTCCGGGGCGGCGACGGGACCGGCATCACCGACGAATTGACGACCGTGGCCGGCACCACCGGCACCCACAACGGCGTCAACGGCCTCGTCAACAACTCCGGCGCCAATCTCCAGGTCGTCCAGGGCGGCTATGAGCACGTCTTCGGGGACGACTTCTTCACGCTGACCGTCGGCAAGCTCGACGTCGGAGATTACTTCGACGCGAACGAATACGCGAACGACGAGGCCTCGCAGTTTCTCTCCGACGCGCTCGTCAATGCCCGCGCCGTGCCGTGGCCCGCCTTCACCGGCGGCATCCGCGGCCAGATCCGGTTCACCCCGAACGTCTCCCTGCAGGCCGGGTACTTCGAGGCCGGGGCCGACTTCGAGGACATCGACGACTCGGCCTTCATCATCACGGAACTCGGGCTCTCGGGTGAACTCCTGGGCGGAAAGGGCAACTTGAGGCTCGGGTACTGGTGGGAGTCCCTGAAGCGCCCGACCTGGAACAACACCGCCTGGTCGGCGC
>CAZWVM010000067.1:1823-17531 GCA_964637705.1 uncultured bacterium | reverse complement strand
CCGCGTCGCGTGTCGTGTCCGGGCAGGCCTCCGTGCAGAGCCCGCAGAAGAGGCACGTCTGCATGTCGATCCGGTAGCCCGCGAGGATCCTCTTCTTGTCCGCGCCCGTCTCGTGGCGCACCGTGATGCACCCGGCCGGACAGGCACGGGCGCAGAGCTCGCAGGAGATGCAGCGCGCGACGTCGTTGACGAGCAGGCCGCGGTAGTTCGAGGGGACATCGAGCCGCTCGCGCGGATACCGGATCGTGACGATCTCCGAGGGGCGAAGCGCGTACCGGCCCGTCACGATGAGGCCGCGGGCCGTGGTGACGAGCGCGTCGACGAGCGCGTCGAGGGCATCACGCATCTCCCTCAGCAGGGGCCGCGACGCGGCGATCATCGTACCGCCTCCGCCGCCCGCCGCGGCATCGGCGCCAGGCCGCGCGCCACCGTGCGACCAAAGAGGAGGAGGAGAAGAAGGATCGCAAGACGGTTGAGAACCTCGTAGACGGTTCCCGACGGGAAGACGGCCGCCGCGGCGCCCGCGAAGGCCGCGAGCGCGACCGGGATGAGGGCCTTCCAGCAGAGGTTCATGAGCTGGTCCACCCGGTAGCGCGGCAGGGTCCAGCGCAGCCAGATCAGGAAGACGACCAACAGGAGCGCCTTGGCGGCGAGAAAGAGGGGGCCGAACAAGGGAAGGCGATCGAGGGGTGCCAGTCCCGAGTGGGCGCCGCCCAGGAAGACCACCGTCATGACGAGCGATACGAGAAGCATGTTCACATACTCCGCGAACATGAAGATCGCGAAGCGCATCCCCGAATACTCGGTGTGATAACCCGCCACGAGCTCGGATTCGGCCTCGGGGATGTCGAACGGTGTCCGGTTCGTCTCGGCCAGGGCCGAGATGAAATAGACGATCGCGGCGAGGAAGAGCCAGGGGTTCTGAAGAGCGTGCCAGTTCCAGAACCAGCCGGCCTGCGCCGCCGCGATTTCCCCCAGGTCCAGCGTGCCCGCGGCGAGCACGGCTGAGCAGAGCGCCAGGCCCATGGGGACCTCGTAGCTCACCACCTGCGCCACCGAGCGCAGGGCGCCGTACAGCGACCACTTGTTGTTCGAGCCGTAGCCGCCCATGACGAGCCCCGTGACGCCGAGCGAGGAGGCGGCGAGAAGGAAGAGGATGCCGCCGTCGAGCGCGGCGGGGAGGAATCCGGCGCCGTAGGGAATGACCGCGAAAGCGGCGACCGTCGAGGCGAAGACGACGTAGGGCGCGAGTCGGAACAGGACGGGATCCGCCGCGCGCGGCGCGAGATCCTCCTTGCCCAAAAGCTTCACTCCGTCCGCGATGATCACGCCCAGCCCGAACCAGCCGTGCGGCAGAAGGCGTCGCCCCGCGACCTTCAGTTCGAAGTCCGGCCCCACCTCCATCGGCCCCAGGCGGCACTGGATGAAGGCCATCACCTTGCGCTCCACGTACACGACGAGCGCTCCGTACCCGGACACCAGGGCAACGACGACGGCGGCGGAGAGAACGCCCGTGGCGATCCAGGCGAACGGGAGATGATCGGTGAGCGCGGCGATCCAGAAGACGACCGCGTCGCGCAGGGCGGCGGGAGAGGCAGAAAGGAGGACGTTCACCGGTCCACCTCGCCTAGCACGATGTCGAGAGATCCGAGAAGCGCGACGACGTCGGAGACGAGGAGGTCCCGGCTGAAGGCGCGGAAACCCGAGAGGGCGCAGAAGGAGGGGGATTTCGCCTTCACGCGGTAGGGTTTCAGGCCCCCGTCGGAGACGATGTAGAAGCCGGTTTCGCCCCGCGGCCCCTCCGTGCGCGCATAGACCTCGCCCGCCGGTGGTTTCACCACCTTGACGTTCGCCGAAATCGCGCCGGCCGGGATCTGCTCCACCGCCTGCTCCAGGATGGCGAGCGACTCCTCGATCTCCACGAGCCGCACGATGTAGCGGTTCCAGCAGTCCCCGAGGACGCCTCGCTCGGCCGAGCCCACCGCCGCGCGGAAGGCGAATCGGTCGTAGATCGAGTAGGAATCCTTCTTCCGGAGATCCCAGTCGAGGCCGCAGGCGCGCAGGTTCGGCCCGGTCAGGTTGTGGGCCAGCGCCTCCTCGAGCGAGATCACGCCGACGCCGGCCGTCCGCTCGAGAAATACGCGGTTGTAGGAGAGAAGCTGGTGGTATTCCGGGAGGCGCGTTCGCATGTCGGCGATGAAGGCCGTCACGTTTTCGAGAACGATGGGCGTGAAGTCCGCCATCACGCCGCCGATGCGGATGTAGTGGTGGAGGAGCCGGGCCCCCGAGACCGATTCGAGGATGTCGAGGATCTTCTCGCGGTCGCGGAAGGCGTGCAGGAAGGGCGTGAAGGCCCCCATGTCCAGGCCGAAGGTTCCGAAGAAGACGAGGTGCGAGGCGATGCGCTGCAGTTCCCCCGCGATCACCCGGCAGTATTCCGCCCGCTCCGGCACCGTGATCTTCGCGAGCCGCTCGACGCCGAGCACGTAGGGCCACTCGTTCGCGATCGCCGCGACGTAGTCCATCCGGTCCGTGTAGGGCACCACGCCCTGCCAGGAAACGTTCTCCGCCGTCTTCTCGAAGCATCGGTGCAGGTACCCGATGTGGGGCTCGGCATCCCTCACGATCTCCCCGTCCGTCGTTAGAAGAAGCCTCAGGACGCCGTGCGTCGAGGGATGTTGAGGCCCCATGTTCACGAGGAGTTCCTCGCCGCGGACCGTCACGGCTCCCTCCCGCTGTCGGCCAGTGATCCCCCCGATTCCGCTCGGGCGTGCGTCACCCCGTCGTACTCGGCCGGAGCGGCATAGTCCTTGCGCAGGGGCCAGCCCGACCAGTCCGCGGGACAGAGCAGGCGCTCGAGCCTCGGGTGCCCTTCGAAGCGGATGCCGAACATGTCGTAGGCTTCGCGCTCGTGCCAGTCCGCCACCGGCCAGATGCGCGCCACGGACGGTAGACGCGGGTCGTCACGGGAAACGCGCACCTTGAAGGACGCTCTTTCGCCGGAGGAGGTCGATTCGACGTGATAGGCGACCCAGAATCCCGGGCCTTCCGGGTCGGGGGGCTTGAGCGCGCCGGCATCGACGGCCGAGAGACAGTTCAGCGTGTCGAAGCCCGCGTTTCGGCCGTAGACGGCCACCTCGCGGAGCGCCTCGGCCTTCACCACGAAGAACGGCGTGGTGGAGGCGACGAGATCCCCCACGCATTCGCCGAATTGCGTCCTGAGGCGTTCGTGAAGTGTACCGCTCATCCGCGTTTCTCCTCGCGCGCGGCCCACGCGGCACGGACCTCTCGGTCCCGTCCGGAGCGGATCATCTCCTGGAGCGTGAGCAGCGAATCGATCAGCGTCTCGGGCCTCGGAGGGCAACCCGGGGTGTAGACGTCGACCGGCACGATCCGGTCCACGCCTTTCATCACGTGGTAGCCGTGAAGGTCATACGGGCCGCCGGAGGTGGCGCAGGCCCCCATCGCGATCACCCACTTCGGCTCCGGCATCTCCTCCCAGAGCCGCCTCACGCAGGGGCCCATCTTGTACGTCACGGTGCCGGCGACGATCATGAGGTCCGCCTGGCGCGGAGATCCCCGGAAGACGCCGGCGCCGAACCTGTCGAGGTCGAAGCGCGCGGCGGCCGCGGCCATCATCTCGATGGCGCAACAGGCCAGTCCGAAGGAGAAGGGCCAGATGGAGTTGAGACGCGAGGTGGAGACGCACCAGTCGGCCAGGGCGAGCATCCGGTCGAGTTTCAGGGCCACGGCCGTGTCCCCCAGCCGCGTCGACGTCTCGCGGATCGCTTGCACGAGATCCTGATACTCGCCGATCCTCGCCGGGGATCGCTTCATCGCCGGGAGGATCCCTCTTCACCCGGCAGGATCCATCTCAATTGCCCGGTCTTCCAGAACCAGGCGTAGCCCGCGACCAGGATCGCGAGGAAGACGATGACGTCGGCGAAGGCCACGAAACCCGTTTCACGGAAGACGACGGCCCAGGGGAAGAGAAAGGCGATCTCGACGTCGAAGATGATGAAGACGACGGCCAGCAGGAAGAACCGGGGATTGAAGCGGACACGCGCGTCTCCGCGCGGTATCTCACCGCACTCATACGTCTCGAGCTTGCCGGCGGTCGGGACCGTCCGGCCGCGCAGGATGCGGCCCGCGAAGCCCAGCGCGAGGAAGACGAAGACGAAGCCCGCGGCGCCGAAGGCGAGGAAGGCGATGAGATCGACATTCAGCAAGGGGCGCTCCGTTCGAGACGGGGGTTCAAAGCGGGGTCGATTATAGCAAAGACGGATTCCACGGGTCAAAGAATGGGTTTTTCATGGGCGCAATGATCCACAGGATTCGTGTAAAGAATCTCAAGAAGGAAAAGACTGAATCTCGTTTGAGGGCTAGAGCGGCACGAGGCGGGGGAATAGAGGGTCGCCCGAACGGGATTCGTCCGACATCTCGTCGGCGCATGCTTTCTCGTATTCCTGGACGGTGAAGCGATAACCGTGGCGGGCGCCGATCTGCACGATTTCCGCGACCGCCCGCGCCCGCGCGTTGGAGACGGCCGTCATGGCCTCCTTGCGCATCGCGACGTCGCGGCCGAGGTGCTTCACGAATCGCATGGCCGGCGGAAGGTTCTCCTCTCCGGGCTCGAGAGACGGTTCGTGTTTCGCCTCTTGAACCGTCGTCGCCTCCGTTTCCTCGAGCGTTGCGCGCATGTTTTTTTCTCTCACCGCCAGGATCTGGTCCCGATGCCCGAATTCCTCCCTCCCGAGCCGTTCGATCTCGGCCGCGAGCGCTTCGGCTCCGGGCACGGACTCGCGCAGGAGTCGCGCGGCCGCGAGATAGGCCTTGCCGATCGCCTCCTCGCCCGCGGCCAGTTTCTCCATCACGATCACGAGGTTCTCCTCCTTCAGGACCTCCTCGTAGAGAGACTCCTTGATTCTCGTCTGAATGCCGGAGAGGGCGTTGAAGCTCAGGCCAACCGGCATCGCCCCCTCCATGGGAACGCGCCGAATCGTCTCGGCGTGACGTCGCGAATGGACTTCCATGATCTCGAACGTTTCTCGAGATCGGCGAAACCGGGAGAGGATCTTGAGCCTCGCGTAGAATTCCGCGAGATCGATTTCGAGATCGTAGATGATGTCGGGAAGGGTCATGTCCACGGCGTCCGCCCCCTCGAGTCGGAAATCAGTCCGCGACGCGGCCCGATCCGATGTAGCGGCGCTGGTAGAAGCGGTCGGTGACGAGCGAGGAGATCGTGACGCGGCGTTTGCCGCTGGAGGCGTGGATGAATTCACCGTTGCCGAGGTAGATTCCGACATGATCGGGGCTGCGGAAGAAGACGAGGTCACCCGGCCTCAAGTCGAGTTCCGTCACGGGGCGGACGACCTGGAGCATCTCTCGCATGGTGCGCGGCAGGACGATGCCGACATCCGCCATGACGTATTGAACCAGGCCGGAGCAATCGAACCCTCCCGGCTGCGTTCCTCCCCAATGGTAGGGACGCCCCATGAGAGCCAGGGCGTGGCTGATCACGCGCGCCCGCCAACCCTCATGCTCGCCGAAGACATAGGGGGCCGGAGCCTCCTCTTCCGTAACGACCATCGGTTCGATGGCGGGAGCGACGCGAGGTGGAGCCGGAGCCTCGGCCGGAGCCTCGATTTCACCGATTTCCTCGTCCGCAACGGGGGCGATCTCGATATTATCGAGCCTCAGGGGTAGAGGTGTGACGGCGGCGAACGCTTCCTTGTTCGCGAGAGGACGGGGCTCGATCACGGGGAACGAGGAGGCAACCGCGGACCCGACAAGAGGCGTCAGGAAGAGCGCGGCCCCGAAAAGGGGGATCCAGAACGTTCGCTCCATCGCTGTCGGAACCGATCTCCGGCCCCGATACCCATGATGGGCGCCAATCCAGATGCGCTTATGCTGGGCGATCCTACGCATCGGCAACGTGTGAGGTTATGGCCGTGTGAAGTTCTGAGTCAAGCGAAAAATGCTGAAATTGCTGGAAATTCTAGGTGATAGAGATGCGGGTCGTCTTGATGAGCGGCCACCATAAGGCGAGTAGAACCAGTGCCAGCATCAGGCCCGCCGCCATCGGCGTGGGGTGGGTGAAGGCGTAATAGGCCCCCAGTCGCGGAGTCTCCTCCATGACGAGTGCGATCCGCTCCGGGCTGGGCACGATTCCCCAGTGAAGCCAGAGCATGCGGAAGGCGGGCGTGGTGGGACCGCCGAGAAGGAAGAGCCCCAGCTGGTCCACGGGGCTCGTGTTGTAGCCATACTGGGCCCCCAGCCAGTTCACGAAGATCGAGAGAAGAACCGGGGGCGTGACGGCCTTCCATGAGAGGCTCCGCGTGCCGAGTGCAACGGCGATGATGAGGAGCGTCGTGGAGAAGAGCATGTAGCGGGGACCCCATGAGGCTCCTCCCCTCCAGATTCCGCCGATCAGCGGCAGGTGCAGGAGGAGGTTCACGGCGCCCGCCAGGAGAACGGCCCGTCGCACGCGCCGCGCCGTCTCCGAATGCGCGCCGTTCACATCGCGCCGGAAGGAGACGAAGAGCAGGAGAAAGACCGGGGCGAAGACGAAGAGGCCGACCTCGCCGAAGGTGAGACCGAAAAGGGCCGCGGGGGATTCCCCCAGGATGGCTTTCACCCCCTCGAGCCATCCCCAATGGGTCCCGTAACGGTCCAGGAAACTGATGCGCGCGGCCGAGTGGGAGAGGGGCGTGGCGAACGGCGAGCCGAAGCAGCGATCCAGGTAGAGAAACCTTGCCGCCACGCAGGGAGCGGCGCCCGCGATCGCCAGTCCCCACCTCCTCAAGGCCTGCGCGGGAGACTCCGGGAGGGTGATGGCGAGCGTGACGAGAGCGAGGCTGAGAGCGGCCATGTCGTTCACGGCGATGCAGATTCCGAGGCATCCTCCGACGAGGAGCGCGCGCCCCGTGGTCGCTCGTTTCTCCGCTGGCTCGACGACGAGGCACTCGACGGCGATCAGCTGGACCAGGGTGACGAGGGGATAGTCGGAGAGCTTCGTCGTGAATATGAAGAGAGGGGTTCCGAGGGTGGCGGCGAGCGCGAAGAGGACGGCTCTCCCATGGGGAAGCCCGAGCCGGGAGAGGATGCGGATCATGACGATCGCCGCGCCGGCCGCGATCGGGACCTGGAAGAGGATGAGAGACACCAGGTGCACCATCAAATTGGGGCGGACGTCGAGAAGGGGGGCCAGGAGGGCGGCGAGGCCCGCGAAGGGAACGAGCGCGAGGCCGAGCCCGGGGAGAACCGAAGGATAGAGGTGCCCGCCGTATTCCGAGAGATCCCCGCGCGAGGCATGGGCGAAGGAGTCGACCGCGAAGCGTCCTTCCTCGGCGACGGCCCGCGCCAGGTGCGTGTATCGGACGGTGCTGATCTCCAGCATCGGATCGGCGTGAAAGGCGAGAACGAGGAAGAGGGTGAGGAAGATCCGTCCGGCGTGCGGAGTGCCTTGCATGGAGCGATGCTAGGAGAAAATCGGGAAAGGCAAAAGTCAAAAGGCAAGAGGCGCGGCGGCCACGGCGCGCGCCAGCGCCGCGCGAGGCGGGTAGCCTCTTCGGCGATCCTGTCCTATGATGCGGCCATGATGCTCGCGGAGGCACGAAACGGGATTTCCCTCCACGGACCCCGCGCACACCTGGCCGGTTTCCTGGCCTTCTGCCTCTTCTCGGCCTTCTGGCTCTGGCCCCTGCCCCTGGCGGGAGGTCACCGGCTCGCGGGCTCTCACGACGCCTGGCTGTTTCTGTGGAACTTCTGGTGGTTCGACAAGGCTCTCCTGAAGGACCACGTCTCGCCTTTCTGGACGGACCAGGTCTTTCACCCCCAGGGAGTCTCGCTCTATTTCCACGCCCTGACTCCGCTCAATTCGTTGGCCGGCGCCCTGTTGCGGCGTCTCTTTGATCCGATCGCCGCCTACAACGTCCTCTTTGCGTCGACGTTCGTGCTCTCCGGATACTTCATGTTTGCTCTCTCCCTGCGCCTCACCGGCAGTTTCCCGGGAGCTCTGGTGGCCGGGTACGTCTTCGCTTTTTCCCCGTTCCGTTTCGAGCATCTCAACCAACTCGAGCATCTCTCGACCCAGTGGCTCGCGCTTTTCGCGCTCGCGCTCTTCCGCCTCGGGCGGACCCTCGCGCGCCGCGACGCCCTGCTCGCGGCGGGAGCCTTCACGGTCGTCTTCTACACCAATCTCTACTACGGGCTCTTCTCCGTGGTCATGGCCGCCGGTTTCTTCGCGAAGGACGCCGTGCGCGTCGCGCTTCGGGAAACGCCGTGGGGCCGCGTTCTTCACGCCTGGTCTGTCCTGGCGCTCGCCGCGGCTGCACCGGCGGCGCCGTTTCTCTGGAAGATGCGCGAGGCGTCTCTCGAACCCGGTCTCTTCAAGGTCCCCTTCTGGATCAAGATCCACCAGTCGCTCGATCTCCTCTCGTTCTTCACGCCGAGCTTCAACAATCCCGTTCTGGGAAGCCTTCTTCCGCTGGAAAAGATGTATGCGGTCTTCACGGCCGGCGAGCCCGTCGGCTACATCGGCTTCGCGGTCTTGCTCCTGGGCGTGATCGGGATCCTCGATCGGAGTCTCCCCCATCGTCGATTCGTCGCGTTGCTGACCCTTCTCTTCATGATACTGGCCATGGGACCTGCGCTCCACGCCGGGGGCATCGTGACATTGTCCGACGGAAAGCCGATACCGCTTCCGCAAGGCTTCCTCCAGGGCTTGCCCCTCGTGGGAGCGGCTCGTGTTCCGGCCCGTTACTTCTCCGTGGCCATGCTCTTTGCAGCCCTGGCCGCCGGAATGGGTGCGGCGTCGTTGGCGCGCCGGGGTACCGGGCGCGCACGGCTTCTGCTCGGCGGCCTCTGCGTGATCGGGATCATCGAGTATTGGACGCTGCCGCAGGAGGTGACGCCCGTGGCTTGCCCTCTTTGGATCGAGACTCTCGCCGAGGACGGGGAGGACTGCGCCGTCATCGACCTGCCGCTCAAGATATCGACCGATCCTGGAGAATGGTGGCGCGCGTTCGATCCGGCTACCGATCACGGGTGGCTCCAGACGCTTCATGGAAAGAGGGCTTTCACGGGACCGATTTCCCACACGGCGCTATCGCGTAGACACTTCACGTTCTTCCTCGAGGACCCGCTTCTCTGCCGGCTTGTTTCCACGGGGGAGGTGACCGATCGGTCTCTTGAGCCCTGCCAGGATACCGTTGGACATCTTCAACGCCTGAAATTGAAGTATTTCATCCTGCATAAAGACATATACGGCCGTATGGGTGCAGGGCAATGGGAGAGGGACCGCCGGATCCTTATGGAGAAATGGGGTTTGAAGCCGCTGTATGATGATGGGGACGTCAGCATCCTTCGATCGTATTGAGCGCTGACAATATTGTAGAAGTTTGAAATATCTAAAGATATAACCAGAAAGATAAGAGATTGACCTTGATTTTTCCACAGCTTATCCACTAAATTTGGTATTTGAGGAAGGGGCGAATGAGTTTGACGCAAAGGAGTGCCCAACGCGATGAAACGGTCGAGATCTCCATGGTTTTTCGGCGGAATTCTCGTCTCGATCGCGCTCCTGGGGTTATCGTGGGATTTTTTCAGGGTCTATTCCGAGCGAAAGAGGGTGCAGAGTGAGATACGCGGCGTTGCCGAGAACTCAGCACATTACCTGCCGTTCCGTCCATTGGAGGCGGTCAAGGCGGCCATGAGGGGACTCGAGGAACACGGTTTGAAGGCCGATCCGGGCAGCGTATCGGTCTCCCCCGACGGATATCGCGTGAACATCTCCGTCATCTCGGAAGTCGCGGCCTACATGGCGTGGATGATCGGCAATCCCCGGATGAAGTTCCGCGCGGAAGCCGTGGCGAGGGTGGACATGGAGGGCGCGACCCCGTGCGACGAACTGAGACGGGAGGAGATATCCTTCGCCGTCGTCAACTACGACGGTTTGGGTGCGGACCGCCCCCTGGTCGTGAACCCGGCCGGCGGCGTTGGCTCCGGAGACGGCCTGATGGCGTACCGGGTGAGGGGTGAGGCCGTGCTGAAAGTTGGTGACAGGGTCGCGTGCCATCCGGTAGATTCCTTGAAAGAATACGCTTCTCGGCGTCTTCTGCTTGTGGTTATATTGTCCCAACCGACCGACGGGGCGGCGGCGATCCAGGGGTTCGCGGCCTTTTCCGTCGGGGGCATCGATGAAGGAGGGAGGCTGACGGGCCAGCTCGTCCGCATGCAGGCGGAAGGGGAGCCGGTACGGCGGCTGAATTCCGAGAACGATTTCGGGCTCCTGCGCGGCGGGGTGCCGAAAGTCGTGATTCAGTGAGGGGAAAGGCCGTGCGGATGACTACATCGCTACGATCGAAGTTTTCCACGCGGCCTGCCGATAAGATTATCGCTTTGTACGCTGCCGAATCTCGAGAGAAGGGGTCGACATCTTGAATCCACGAATCCTGATCATTGCGGGCGTCGCCGTCGTGATTCTCGTCATTGCCCTCGTCGGCGCCTACTTCGCCCTGTTCAAGAGCACGGAACCCACGGAAGACCCGGCCGTGGCCGCAGCCAAGGTGGACACCGACGGCGACCAGTTCACCGACGTCGACGAGCAGGCGCAGGGGACGGATCCGAATAATCCCCAGCGCTTTCCCGGCTCGCACAAGAAGGTTCTCGTCGCCCGCTCGAGGATTCCCGCGAACGAACTGATCCGCGACAACATGGTGGACGTGAAGGAAGTGGCGGCGCGCGGCGAGGCGCCCGAGGCCGCCATCCTGGAGCAGGACCGCATCAAGGTCACGGGCCATATCTCGGCCCTGGAGATCCAGCAAGGCGACTACATCGTCGACGCGATGATCTACGGCGGCAAGCCTCAGCTGTCATTCCTCGTGCCCCGCTACAAGCGCGCGATCTCCCTCAAGTACGAGCAACTGGCCGCCGTTTCGGGCCTCGTGGAACTCGGGGACCTGGTCGACGTGATCGGGCACTTCCGCGTCCGACGTCGCGAGGGCGGCGAGGCCGAGTATGCGCGCATCCTCGTCCAGAACGCGCGCGTGATCGCGCTCGGCCAGAGATTCGTCCCGAAGGATCCTTCGGACACTTCCATTGACGCGCCGCCGACCGGGCTCACGCTGTCGGTATTCCCCCACGAGGCGGAGCGCCTGATCTGGTCCGAGAACTATCCCGGCACGCGCCTGGTCCTCGCCATGCGCTCGCCGGCCAACGATGCCGAGGCCCGCACGGCGGGCGTGACCGACAACGGCGTCTTCGGCCGCGACGTGCTCTCCGATCCGCGCATGGTCGAGGTCTACTACGGGGGCGTCTGGGGCGGCGTGACGCGCTTCTCGCGGCCCGACGGAGATCGCATGGGGTTGGGACGGATCGAGGGCTCCGACCTGAAGACTGTCGAGGTGGAGCAGCGATGAACCGATTCCTGATCACGTCCCTGGCCGTTCTCCTCGTCGTCCTCGCCGGGGCTCCCCTCTCGGCCCAGTCGGCGCGTCCGTCGCAGAACGTGCCCGACGTCTACGTCGCGGCGAACAACTCCTTCGTCATCACCGTGCCGAACCTCTCCAAGGTCGCCGTCGGCAACCCGACCGCCGTGATCGCGAACGTCATCTCGCCGACGGAAGTCCTCGTCCAGGGGCACCAGACGGTGACGAAGCCCGGCGACGGCATCATCAACTTCGCCACCTCGAACGTCTTCGTCTGGTCCGGCGATCGCCGCTACGTCTACCGCGTCGTCGTCATCGAGACGACGGACACGGCCTTGCCTTACGGCGTGGACCGTCTCGACGTCGAGCCGAACCGCGTCATCGTGCGCGGCAACTCGCCCGACCTCGCGCGCACGCAGACCGAGTGCCGCCGCATCTTCGACTCGCTCGGCGTCAAGTACGAGTTGAAGGTCACGGAGTTCGCCTTCACCGACGTGATGCAGACCTACATGAACGTGACGCGCCCGGTCCTGGAGGACGCGATCGCCCGGAAGATCGTCCTGGTCGGCATGACGATGGATGATCTCCGCCGCTCGCAGGGATCGATTCCGTCCGTCTACTATTCCAGTTCGACCGATACGCGCATCATCGACTTCTATCGCTACCCGGACTACGACGTCGCCGTGGCCAACGGCGTGGTCGTCAACGTCCAGCGCCGCGTCTCCGTGCCGGAAACCGTGGTCGCCGAGGCCGCCGAGCACGGCATCGTTCTCGTCAACATGACCGACACGGAGATGATCCGGGTCCTGGGTGCCCCGTCGGCGCCGCCGACCGTCACCGAGAAGGAGCAGGATTTCATCTACGAGTACGCCTACCCGCAGATGCGCGTGATCACGCGGAACGGTCGGGTGACGGAGGTGCAACCGAATCACCCGTTGATGCCGTCGAGCATCGATGTTGGCCGGCGCGACCTGGGGTCGTGGCTGACGCCGGCGGGGTTGAAGCTGGCCGGCCGGGCCTATCGCCTCAAGTATATCTCCGGTGCCGAGATGTTCCGGAGCGTCGAGATGATCGTCAAAACCTGGAGTGCCTCGGAGAAAACCTACATATGCGGTTACACGGCTGATGGGCTGTTCGCCGTGGTTTCAGAGCCGTATATCATTGAGGTGCTCGACAGCATGGTCACGGTCTGGGACCGCCCGATGCCCAACTCCCCGATCGCCATTCAGGAGACGAAGTACACGATTCCCGCGGGACGCAGTTGGGACGCCGTGAACGGCGCCTGGCAGGACGTGCCGGCGAAGGACGTCGGGTTCGTCATGGCCCGTTTCAGCAGCGGCGTTGCCGAGGCGCGGCGCAAGGCAATCGCGGACGAACTGGCCAGCGCCGTCGCAGCCCTGCCCACGATCCCGTTTGCTGCCACGCCCTCGATCAACCTCTCGGGTGCCACTCTCACCATCACCGGGACGCCCGAACAGGTGGATCTTATCAAGAACATCCTTTCGGGGATGATTCCCGATGTGATCGGGAAGGACCTGAATCAGGCCGTGGAAGCGGGCATCCTCCTGCCGGGCATGACTCGCCAGCAGGTCGAGGCTGCGCGCGGCGTGACCCTCGATGCCACGGGCCGCCGCATGGACCTCGCGGACGGCAGCCTCGCGTGGATCTACGACGCCGGCGACCGCGCCGTGCTCCTTTCCGAGGACGTGCTGGTCGAGGAGCGGTTGTATCCGTCCGCAGACGAGGTGCGCAACGCGGTGCAGGAGAAGAGCCTCGTCCCCTACCTGCTGAAGCAGGACGTGGAGCGCATCCTGGGGCAACCCGCGCGCCGTTCCACCCAGAACTCCGACGGCACCATGACCGTGGTCTACGACTTCGGTGAGGCCGTCTATTGGAAGAACCGCCTGGAGAGCATGAACGGCCTGGCCGGCTCCGAGATGCAGCGCCTCGGCATCTCCGTCGGAGTTCCCCGCACGGACGACCAGGACTTCCAGGTCCTGACCGCCGACGAGCAGCAGCTCGTCATGCGGCGGGGCGTCGTCATGACCGGCATGAGCGAGCGCGACGTGGCCCGCGTGGTCGGACAGGCGCCGTTCAACATCAGGCCGGGCGCGATGCCGAGCGAGAAGATCTACGTCTACTCCGACTACGAGGTGACCTTCCGCAACGGCCTGGCGACCCAGGTCACGCCCATCGGTGACGGCACCCCGCGCATCATCACGCTGAAATCGCGGCGCGCCACGGACATGGTTTCGCTCATCCTCTCGAGTTTCGCCACGATGTCCGACGTCGGGCTTTCCGCCGACACCATCTCCAACCGCCTCATCGTTCGCGCCCCGAGCGACAAGTTCGTCGAGATCGAGCGGTTCGCGAAGGCGATGGACCAGCAGGAGATCCCCCAGGTTCTCATCGAGGCCAAGTTCGTCGAGCTCAACCGCGCCGTCGTGAAGCAACTGGGCGTCCAGTGGGGTCTCTCGGGCCAGTCGGACGCCGGCAACCGGCCCTTCGGCGGCTTCGGAGGCTCTTCCTCGCGCACCGACGCCACGACCCAGCCCTCGGGCAACCTCCTGACCGGCACGACCGGCGGCGCGGGCACGCAGACGATCTCCCTCGGTGCCGACGCCGGCATGCTCCTCGGCATGTTCGGCGGCAACGGCTTCAGCTTCGGCGGGCTCCGCTACACGAACATCGATGTGATGATCTCCGCCCTGGAGTCCTCCGGTGACGCCGAGGTCCTCTCCTCGCCGCGCATCGTCACGATCAACAACCAGAGCGCGTCGCTCAAGTCCATCGAGCGGGTCTACGACGTGAACACGACGCAGACGATCGACGGCGTGACCGGCACGACGAGCTTCTCGACCACCACGACGCCGAAGGACGTCGGCATCCAGCTGACGGTGAACCCGACGATCGGCCAGGACGGGATCATCACCCTGGACCTCAACGCCATCGTCTCCCGCGTGACGAACCGCCGCAACTACGGCGCGGGCACGAACGTGATCATCATCAACGAGATCAGCGAGCGCAATTCGCAGTCCCGCGTCATGGTCCGCTCGGGGACGCCCCTGGTCATCGGCGGCCTCTCCTCGCGCGATTCCGTCCGCAGCCAGCAGCAGGTGCCCTTCCTCGGGTCGCTCCCGATCCTGGGGCACCTCTTCCGCACGGACCGGAACAGCGGCACGGACGTGGACCTGCTCATCTTCCTCACGGCGCGCATCGTGCCGCCGGACGGAACGGTGAGCGAGGTGGACTCCGTGATCGGTCAGCCTCGCCCCGTGATTCCCAACCCGCCGCCTCCCTCGATCCCGGCCCCCGCGGCCGCGCAGAACTAGGGCCATGGCCGGCAGCGTTCGCATCGTCGTCCTCGCGGGCGAGGTCGAGGAACGGGTCAAGCTGAAGAAGGCGTTTCTCGTCGAGCAGCACATGGAGGTTGTCGGGGAAGCGGACAACGCGGAGGACGGGCTGAAGCTGGTCAAGGAACAGAACCCCTCGATCATCGTCATCGACTCCGACCTCGCCGGCGCCAATCCCGACGGCCTGGCGGCGGCGGAGGCGATCTCGGTCTCGGCCCCGACGTCCGACATCGTGGTCGTCAGCGACCAGGGGGCGGACGGACTCTTTCTCAGGAAAGCGATGCTCGCCGGGGCGCGGCAGGTTCTTCCGAAGCCCTACGATCCGGGCGACCTCATCGAGATCGTCCGCCTCGTCGCCGACATCAGCGAGAAGAAGAAGGAGGCGATGGCGCGCATCCTGGGCGCCAAGGAGGAGGAGGTCGTCGAGTCGAAGCTCGTCACGATCTTCTCCACCAAGGGCGGCGTCGGCCGCACCCTCCTCGCCATCAACCTCGCCTGCGCCATCAAGAGGCTGACCGGGAAGAAGGTCTGCCTCGTCGATCTCGACCTCCAGTTCGGCGACGTGGCGATCATGATGCACCTGCAGCCGAAGAACACGATCGCGGCCCTGGCGCGGGAGATCGCGGACTCGGGCGTCTGCGACGACGACGTCCTCGCGTCGCACCTGATGACGCACGACGACTCGGGGGTCGTGGTCCTGACCGCCCCGGTGCGCCCCGACGAGGCGGACCTCGTCAAGGGCGCCCACGTGGACACGATCCTCAAGAAACTGAAGGAGAAGTTCCACTACATCGTGGTGGACACGCCGGCCTTCCTCACCGACACGGTCCTGACCTCGCTCGAGCTCTCCGACACGATTCTCCTCCTCCTCACCATGGAACTGCCGACCATCAAGGACGGCAAGCTCATGATGGAGATCATGCAGA
>CAZWVM010000067.1:0-1723 GCA_964637705.1 uncultured bacterium | reverse complement strand
ACCATGGAACTGCCGACCATCAAGGACGGCAAGCTCATGATGGAGATCATGCAGACGTTCGGTTACACGGGTGACAAGGTGAAGGTTCTCATGAACCGCGAGTCGGCGGACTCCGCCTTCAAGAAGGCGGACATCGAGAAGACGCTGGAAACCGAGATCATGGGGACGATCCCCTCGGAGGGAGCCGTCGTGATGCCGGCGGTGAACGAGGGCGAACCCTTCTACGTGAGGTCCCCAGACTCCAAGATCGCGGCCGCGTTCAACGATATCGTGAAGATGGTCGCCGGCGCCGACGTGCAGGCCGAGGCCCTGGCCGAGGCCGCGGCTCCGAAGAAGAAGTCCGGCGGGCTCTTCGGCAAGAAGAAGTGATCCGCCCGGGCTGCGCCCGGGGGTCTTGTCTTGCCGCGCCGGTCGCGCTAGGATTCCTGCTGTGAGATGAGAGAGGAAGCATGTCCCTTCTAGAACGCCTCGAGTCGATGAAGAAGACCGCGCAGAAGGAGAAGGCGGCGCGGCCCTCCGAGACGGCGGCGCTCACGCCCCGCGATCTCCTGAAGAAGCGCGTCCAGGAGAAGCTCATCGCCGAGATCGATTCCTCGATCCTTTCCCACCCCGACCCGGAGATGAAGAAGACGCTCCTGAGGGCCCGGATCGAGGAGAACATCGCGCTCCTCGGGTCCGACATCGGGGTCTCCCTCACCAAGAAGGAGCACGAGGACGTCATCAAGGAGCTCCTCGACGACATCCTCGGCCTCGGCGTCATCCAGCCCCTGGTCGACGACGAGGACATCTCCGAGATCATGGTGAACGGTCCGAACCAGATCTTCATCGAGAAGAAGGGCAAGATCCAGCTCTCGGGCGTGGAATTCTCCAGCGAGGAGGCGGTCCGGACCTGCATCAACAAGATCATCGCGCCCCTGGGGCGCCGCTGCGACGAGTCGATGCCCTACGTGGACGCGCGCCTGAAGGACGGATCCCGCGTGAACGCCGTCATCCCGCCTCTGGCCCTGAACGGCTCGACGATCACGATCCGCAAGTTCAAGAAGAATCCCCTGAAGGTTCCCGACCTCGTCCGGTTCGGAGCGCTGACGCAGACGCTGGCCGATTTCCTGATGGCGACCGTCATGATCGCCCGCAACATCGTCGTATCGGGAGGCACCGGATCGGGCAAGACCACGCTCCTCAACGCCCTCTCCTCCTTCATCTCGGAGGGGGAGCGCATCTGCACGGTGGAGGACGCGGCCGAAATCCAGATCCTTCAGCCTCACTGGGTGCGCCTGGAGACGAAGGCGGCCAACGTCGAGGGCAAGGGCGCCGTCACGATGCGCGACCTGATCCGGAACACCCTGCGCATGCGCCCCGACCGCGTCATCGTCGGCGAGTGCCGAGGCGGCGAGACCCTGGACATGCTCCAGGCCATGAACACCGGCCACGACGGATCCTTGACGACCCTGCACGCCAATACGCCCTCGGACGCCGTGCGCCGCATCGAGACCATGGTGCTGATGTCCGGCGTCGACCTGCCGTCCCGCGCCATCCGCGAGCAGATCGCCTCGGCCATCCACGTCATCGTCCAGCAGTCCCGTCTCTCCGACGGCTCGCGCCGCGTCACCTACATCTCGCAGTGCACCGGCTTCGACGGCCACGAGGTCCAGTTGGCCGACATCTTCCGCTACAACCAGACGGGGCTCACGCCCGAGGGCAAGATCATCGGCGCGCACGAGCC
>CAZWVM010000066.1:0-17565 GCA_964637705.1 uncultured bacterium | reverse complement strand
CTCGGGCACTCTCGCCGGCTACCGCCTGCAGATCGACACGGCCGGCACCTTCACGGTGCTTCTCGTCGATTCCTTCACGCCGGCAACGACGGCCTCGCGTGACCTCCTCGCCAACGACACGTATTACTGGCGCGTCGTCGCGGTCGACTCCTCGACGAACACCTCGACCTCGGCCGTCCGCATGCTCCTCGTCGACACCGCCCCGCCGGCCGGCATCATCTCGCTCCTCTCCCCGGCTCAGGGTTCGGACACGAACCTCGTCTCTCTCTCGTTCGCCTGGACCGCCTCCTCGGACGCCCTCTCCGGACTCGCGGGCTACCGCCTGCAGATCGACACGGCCGGGACCTTCATCTCGCTTCTCGTCGATTCCTTCACGTCGGCGACATCAGGCACATGCACGCTGCCGGCCAACGACACCTACTCCTGGCGGCTCTCGGCCGTTGACGACGCCGGCAACGCGGCGGCCTCGTCCTCCCGCTATTTCCGCGTGGATACAACGCCACCCTCGGCGCCGGGGCTGCTTCTGCCGGCCCCGTCCGCGGACACGAACGTCGCGACGGGTACCCTGACCTGGACCGCCTCGACCGATTCCCTCTCCGGCCTGGCTCGCTACCGCGTGCAGATCGATTCGACCGGGGCCTTCTCCGCGCCCTACATCGACTCCACGACGACCTCCCTCTCCTTCACCGGGACTCTTCCCGTCAACGAGACGTGGCACTGGCGCATCACAGCCATCGACTCCGCGGGGAACACGGCGACGGCCGCCAGCCGGTATTTCCGCATCGACACGACCACCCCGACGCCCTTCGCGCTCCTTTCGCCCTCCGCCTCCGAGGACACCAACGCGGTCGCAATCACCTTCCGCTGGAACCCCTCCAGCGACTCGATCTCGGGGATCTTCGGCTACCAGTTGAAGGTCGACACGTCCGGCTCCTTCGCCTACACGGTCGTGGATTCGACGACTTCGGCCACGTTCTCCACGCATACCCTGCGCGCCAACGACACGTACACGTGGTACGTCATCACGGCGGACAGCGCCTCGAACTGGGTCAACGCGGTGGCGCGCACCTTCCGCATCGACACCGCGCCGCCCTCGACGCCCTCCCTCGTCGCGCCGGCCGACGGCTCCGAAACCAGCGTCACGGGCATCACCTTTGCTTGGAGCGCCTGCACGGACGCATTCTCAGGCCTGGCCCGCTATCGCCTGCAGGTGGACACGGCGGGCACCTTCGCGTCGACGCGCGTCGACAGCGCGACGACGGCCACGACGCTTTCCTGCACCCTGCCGGCGCTCGCGACCGAGACCTACTACTGGCGCGTCCTGGCGGACGACACGGCGTCGAACACGGCGGCCTCGTCGACTCGTTCCTTCGCCGTGCGCGCGGCGGGCGCCGCCGCCGTGGTGACGGTCCATCCCCTGCTTCCGGCCGCCAACAACATCAATCCCGACGGCACGGATCTCACCGCGATCGCCTCGGTCTCCGTCGCGGGCGCCGCCTCGGACACCCTGACTCTCTTCACCGTCCGGTTCGATGGCCCGGCGGGAGGCCCCGCGCGCATCCAGACCGTCCGCCTCTATGCCGACTCGGACCGCAACGTCGCCCTCGACACGGCCGTGGATCCTCTCGTCGCGACCCTGGCCTGGCAAACCTCCCAGACCTGGGCGGCGGCGGGCCTGTCGCGGGGAATCAGCGCGGGCGAGAGCTATCTCGTGGCGGTCAGCCTCCGTGACACGACCCCAGTCGGCGAGACCCTGCAGGCGATCGTCCCGGCCCTCTCGGTGAAGACCGCCCAGCGCGACACCGGTCCGGCGGCGGCGCTCTCAGCCCCCGGCGTCTTCACGATCTCCTACCAGTCGCTCACCGTCGTGACCGTCGATTCCACGGCGCCCTCGAACGCCTCGATCGTCGCCACGGCCGGCAACCGCACCTGCGTGATGGTTCTCTCGATCGACGGCTCCTCGGGCGGCGACACGCTGACGCGCCTCTACGTTGCGCTCGGCGGAAACGCCGGCGCGACCGCCGTCGTCGATTCGGTCGCCTTGTACAAGGACGCGAACGAGAACAAGGCTTTCGACGCGGCCCTCGACGTCCTCGCGGCGGTCCTGCCCGCCGCCGGCGGATCGCTCTATGGATCCGCCTCCCTGGCCGTGCAGTTGCCGAGTTGGAAGGGCGGCGCGGAGTCGTTCATCATCGTCGTCGCCCTGCGCGACACGGCGACGGCCGGCGACACGCTGAGGGCCTCGATCCCGGCGCTGGGTGCGCGCACGCTGTATCGCGAAACGGCGCCGGCCCTGGCCGTGCTCTCGCCCGCGACCTTCACGGTCGCCGCGGCCGAGGCCCTTCTCGTCGTCGATCCCCTGCGCCCCTCCGGCGCCTCGATCGCGCCCGCAGGACTCGATCTGACGGCCGTCATGGCGCTGACCGTCGGCGGGGACGCGAACGACACCCTGACGGTCCTCTCGATCGGCTTCGAAGGGAACGCGGGACGCGCGGCGCAGATCGACACGGTCTACCTCTATCGCGACGTGAACCAGGACGGCAACTTTGCGAGCGGCACCGACTCCCTCGTGGCCGTCCTCGCGCGGACGACGGACACGATCCACGTCCTCGCCGGCGCCCGTCCCCTCGGCGCGTCCGGCCGCGATTCCTTCCTCGTCATCGTCTCCATCCGCGACACGGTGGCGGGAGGAGACACGCTGCGCGCCCTGGTCACGACCCTGGGCGTCAAGACCGCGCGCCGCGAAACCACTCCGGCCATTTCCGTCCCGGCGCCGTCGCAGTTCGTGGCGGAATCGGGCGTCCTGACGATCGTATCGATCCTCGTGAACCCGAATACCGCTTCGGAGACGATCGCGCCGCTGAACGTCGACCTCACGCGCCTGATGTCCTTCACCGTTCTCGGCGCGGCGAACGATACCCTCACGATCCTGAGGGTGCGGCTGAACGGGAACGCCGGCCAGGTCTCGCGCCTCGATTACATCGCCGTCTACAAGGACGCCAACAGGAACGGGAACTTCGATTCGGGCACGGACCCGATCGTCTCTCTCCTCGGCTGGATCACCGGCCAGGACTACGGCATGACCGCCATCAATCACGGGCTCGGAGCCGGGGGCGCGGAATCCTACGTCCTGGTCGTGTCCCTGAAGGACACGGCACCGTCGGGCGAGACGATCCACGCGCGGATCCAGGCGGCGACGGTCAAGTCCTCTCTCAAGGACTCGGGGCCGGCGATCGAACTGGCGGCGCCGGCGGCGTTCACGATCTACGACCTCAATCCGCCCTCCTCCTTCACTCTCTTGTCGCCCGCGGCGGGAGCGGACACGAACCGGACCGGGGTGGAACTGCGGTGGAACTCGACGACGGACGCGGGCAGCGGGCTCACCTCGTACAAGGTTCAAATCGCGCGTTCGCTCGCCTTCGCACCGCTCGTCGTCGACACCTCGGCGAACCTCGATCGATCTTTGACGCCCGCCCTTGCGCCTGACGACACCTACTACTGGCGCGTGATCGCCTACGACGCCAACGGCAACGGCCGGACCTCGACCGATACGCGTTCCTTCCGCATCGACGTGACGCCGCCGTCGCGGGCGGTCCCGTCGAACCCGGCCGACGCGCTGGAGACGACATCGACGACCCTGGCCTTCTCCTGGAGCGCCGCCGCCGACACGCTTTCAGGCCTCGCGCGCCACCGGCTCCAGGTGTCACCGTCGCCGGCCTTCTCCTCATACATCCTCGACTCTTCCGTCGGCGCGGCGACCTCGTCGGCGCGCACACTCTCCGGCGGCGCCTGGTATTGGCGCGTGGCCGCGGACGACACGGCCGGAAACACCTCCTACTCCGATTCCCGCCGCCTGACGGTGATCTCGCAGGGTCCGAGCGCTCCCGCGCTCGTCTCTCCCTTCGCGAATCTCGAGACGTCCGGCCTTTCTCTCCTCTTCCGGTGGAGCGCCGCGACGGACACGCTCTCGGCGATCACCCTCTACCGCCTGCAGATCGACACCGCGGGCACCTTCACCGCGCCGCTCGTCGACTCCGCCTGCGGCCTCGCCACGGAGGCGACGCGCGCGCTCGCGGCGAACACCCGCTACTCCTGGCGCGTGACGGTCGCGAACGCCGCCGGCTTCACGACCGCCTCGGAAACGCGGGTCCTCGTCACCGACACGACATGCACGGTCTCGCTCTTCTCGCCGCCGGACAGCGTCACGACCTCGGAAACACGGCCGACCTTCGTCTGGATCTCCGACGGCGACACCTTCACGTTCCAGATCGGCCCCGACACCAGCGGCATCGGGCTCTTCATCGATTCGACGCAGGTCGTGAAGACCTTCCAGCCGGCCGACGGTCTCGCGGCACGAACCTACTACTGGCGCGTGCTCGCAATGGACCTCGCGCTGAACCGCGACTCGTCCGCCTGGCGCATCTTCGCCATCGACACGGGCGGCGCCGTGGCGGACACCGTCGATCCCCTTCCGTTCCCGCTCGTCTCGCCCGCGCACGGCACGTGCACGAACGAGGTATCAGTCGTCCTGCGCTGGAGTCTGACGTCGGACACCCCTACGGGCGTCACCCGGTATCGCGTCACCGTCGGATCTGACTCTGTCTTCTCCTCCCAGGCGATCGATTCCTACGTGGGCTCCACCACCGAAACATTCAACGCGCGCCTGACGCCCAACCAGGCCTGGTATTGGTACATTCGGGCCTACGACGGCGCCGGCAACAACAAGTCATCCCTCACAGTCCGCGCCTTCACGATCGACACCGTGCCCCCTTCCGCTCCCACTCCGCTCCTGGCGCCGGTCGGCGGCACGGAGACGTCCGCCGCCACGATCACCTTCCGCTATTCCGCCTCCACGGATACGCTCTCGGGCCTCAGCCACTACCTCGTCCAGATCGACACGTCCGGGACCTTCGCATCGACCCTTTTGACCTGCACCTCGGCCACGACGTCCGCGACACTCGCCGGTTTCTCCCAGGAAACGTGGTACTGGCGCGTGGCCGCCGTGGATCAGGCCGGCAATCTCTCGGCCTGGGGTGGCGACTCATTCCTCGTGAAGAGAACCGGTCCCTCGGTGCCGATCCCCTCCTCGCCCGTCTCCGGCCTCTACACCTCCGAGACGACGGCGGGATTCGACTGGACGGACGCGGTCTCCGGCGGCGCCGCCGTGCGCCGCTACGAACTGCAGATCTCGACCGACTCGACATTCGCCACTCTCTTCGCCTCGCGGACGACGCCGGACACGACGAGCGCGGACACGATGGCGGGCCTCACGGAGACGACGTGGTACTGGCGCGTCCAGGCGGAGGACGTGCTGGGGAACCTCTCGGGATGGTCGTCGACGGCGCACTTCCGGGTGGAGACCTCCGCGCCGCCCGCACCGTCCTTCAGTTCGCCTTTGCAGAACGCGCTCGCGCGCGGCACCTCGATCTCGTTCTCATGGCTCCTCTCGGGTTCCGTGCCTCCGAGCGGCCTCGGCGGCTACCAACTCGTCCTCCGCGATTCCGCCGGGGTGCTGATGGTCGACACCAGCGTCCTGTCGAGCGCCGTTTCCTACACGCTCACCCTGGTCGGTCTCGGCGACACGACCTACGCGGCCCGTGTCCGGGCCCGGACTCTGGCGGGCACGTGCGGGGCCTGGAGCGAGACGCGCACGGCATCGCTCGATTCCACCCCCCCCGTGATCCCGGTCTGCGACTCGCCGGTCCGCGGTTCCGAAACACGCGCGACGGCCGTCGCCTTCCGGGTCACGGGCGCGTTCGACACGGGGCCGGTCCCGGCCTCGCTCCGCTACCTCTTCCAGGTCGCCCGCTCGTCCACGTTCAACTCGACGACGACCCTCGCCACCCTCACGGTCGCGGACTCGGTCTTCACCCCGGCCTACGTCTTCAGCGACTCGGGAACCTGGTGGTGGCGCGTGGCTGCGATGGATTCAGCCGGCAACGTATCGGCCTGGACCTCGGCGGAGAGCTTCACGAGGCCGGCTCCGGCCGACACCACCCCCCCCGTGGCACCCGGCTACCTCACGGTGACGCCTGACGATAACCTCGGCATGACGCTCTCCTGGCGCGAATCCCCCTCCTCCGACATGGACGCGGGAGGCCAATACAACCTCTATTGGAACGAGGGACGCGACAGCGCGATGCCCGACACGATCCTGACGATCATCGTGCACACGGGCGTGGAGACCTACACTTACCTGACCTCGACCGATACGACGCTCAGGAATGGCGTCTACTACCGCTTCAAGGTCCGCGCGCAGGACCGCGACGGAAACGAGGACCGGAACGCGGTGACGGCGGGCGCCACGGCCCGCGGGTCGGCGGCCACCCAGTGCTACGCCGTCATCCTCAACCCGGGCGCGGGCCGACGCGTCGAGCGCAACGGCGGGGTGCAGGTGATGGCGAGGATCGAGGGAACGAGTCGCGGTTCGGCGGAGACGCTCACCTTCCAATTCCGCGCCGACTCGACGGGCTCGTGGTGGAGCATGAGGCCGGGCGCGGCGGGCGCCGGCGTCAACCCGTTGCGGGTCAAGGGCGAGAGTCGCACGGTCTACGGCCTGCACTGGGATGCGGCGGGCGACACCACGGCCGCAGGCGGTTTCTACGAGATCCGGGCGGTCGTCACGACGACGGCGGGCGCGCAGAGCACGGCCCTCTCGACGGTGATCATGATGGAGCTGAGAGCGACGGGCAACAGCGACTCCGATCTCACCGACACCGTCGCGAGCGGCTCCAGTTCCCTCTTCAGCCGGGTCGACGCGCGCAGCCGGAACGCGCCGGCCCTGCTCCTCGACGGCAACGATTACGTCACGCTCGACTTCGCGGCGCTCGCCGGCTCCCTCTCGAGCGACACGACGACGGACATGATCGAAATACGCCTGTCGGACGACACCACCGGTTCGGCGGAACGCACGGAACTCCTCCGGCTCATCGGCCGCGACACCCGCGCCGGCCGCATCCTCACGGTCACCCTTCCGGCGCGCTGGTCCTCCCTCAACGGCAACCTCGGCGTCGATGCCGTCGTGACCCTGACCTACGACACCGCTCTCGCCTGGATCGACACCTGGCTACGAACGGTTTCGTTGACGGCGCTGAGAGATTCTCTCGTCGTCCGCGGCTACTCCGCCGTTCACGGCTACGAGACCTTCTACGTCTCCGATTCCGATCCCGCGAACCGCACTCTCTCCTTCCTCACGCGGCACTTCTCCTCCTTCATCCTCGTCGCGCCCAACGCGGGTTCGGGCGGGCCGGGCAACCAGGCAAGCCTCGCCCGCTTCATGGTCTATCCGAATCCCTACCGCCCGAACAACGCGGACCCCTCCGACGGACTCCCCTACAACGCGGCCAGCCCCCGCGCGACCGGCATCATCTTCGATAACCTTCCGGCCCAAGTGAAGATCGAGGTCTACACGCTGCGCGGCGAACGCGTCTTCGAGCGGACGACCTTCGTCAACGACGGTTTTGTCACCTGGAACGTCAAGAACTCCGCCAACGCCGACGACGTCGCGAGCGGATACTACATCTACATCGTCACGGACCTTGCGACGGGCCAGAAGGTCACGGGCAAGCTGGCGGTGATCCGATGAAGACGTTCATGCTCAGCGCCCGATGGGCGGCCCTCCTCGCCAGCACCTTCGCGGTCCTGCTCGCCTTCCCTGGCCACCTCATCTCGTCGCCCGCTCACGCCGCCCAGGACAATGCCGGCGCCAACGCCGGAATCTCGCTGCGCTTCTCCCCCTCCGCCCGCGCCGCCGCGATGGGTGACGCCTACGTGGCCGAGGCCCGGGGCGTGGCCGCAGCGCACTACAACCCGGCCGGGCTCGGGTGGTCGCGCGAGCGGCAACTCCTCTTCATGTATCAGAACCTCGTCCTCGACGTCGGGCAGGGGTCGCTGGGCTTCGCCCATCCGCTGGGAGAGAGAAGCGCCTGGGCCGCGCTCGCGCAATACGTCAACTACGGCACCACCCAGCGCACCGTCGTCTCCGGAAACGCCGGCGCCTACAGCGGCACCTTCACCGGCAACGACCTCGCGGTCTCGCTCTCCTACGGCTCGCGCCTCGGGAACTGGGGCTACGGCGCCACGGCCAAGGTCTTCAGCTCCTCGATCGACAACGCGACGGCCTCGGCCTTTGCGGCCGACCTGGGACTCAGGTGGCAGGCGGACGACGCTCCCTTCTCCTTCGGCGTCTCGGTCGCGAACCTCGGGACCGAGGTGCGATACGACATGGCCTCGGAGCGCCTGCCGATCGCCTTCCGGGCGGGAGCCGCCTGGGAGCCGATCCGGCGGAGGCTCCTGATCACCGCCGACGTGGAGAAGGTGACGAAGGAGAACTGGAGCGGTCACGCGGGGGTGGAGTTCCGGCCGGTGGAGATGCTCTCGCTGCGGGCGGGCTACGACGGATCGGTCGAGATCGACAACGGGCTGACGATCGGAGCCGGGTTCCGGACGAACGGCCTGGAACTCGACTACGCCTGGATCCCCTTCGGCGAGGCCGGCGACAACCATAGGGTGGGCGTGCAATACAGCTTCTAGGGTGTCAGGCAGTGAATAAGTGAATATTGCGAAGCGCAGCCCATCAACGCTAATCAATTCAGGACCCGGAGAATCGAAACCGATTATTCACTTATTCACTGCCTGACACCGGATTCACTGCCTGACACCGGATTGACACCGGCAGGCTCGAAAGTGCGTATGTGCATGCCTGACACCGAATTACTCGCTATGTAAGGAAATGCACAGACATATCCCGCTCATTTCCTTGATTTTCAAATCATCACAAAGATATACTGACATAGGTTAGGGCACTTGGACACATGGGGCAGATAACGCGTATTCGACGTGCGCTTGCGGGGGAGGGCGTTCCCATCATCCCGTCTTCTCGGGTGCTCCCTCTCCTCTTCATCCTTTTCGCGTTCGCGACCGCGCCTGCCCATGCCATCGTCACGGGTTCTCTCTCCCCCGGCAGTCCGACCGGGCATGCCATCCCGGCGACCGGACCGGACACCTGCATCCTGGCCGTTACCCTGACGGGCAGCATCCCCGACACCCTGACGGCCTGCACGGTGACGCTGACGGGTTTGCTTCCGGCCCAGGACGTGGACACGGTGGCACTGCTCAGGGACGGCAATCGCAACGGCAACTACGAGCCCAACCAGGACACGTTCCTCTCGCTCCTGATCCGCGACACGCTCACCTTCGACTACGGCATCAGCAACCTCGCCATTCCCCTCACCGCCGGTTCCGAATCCTTCATCTTCACCTTCAACTTCGACGATTCGGCGACCCTGTCCGATTCCTTCTCGGCCCGGATACCCGTCAACGGGGTCAAGATGTCCTCCGCAGGATCGGGTCCCCTCGCTCTCATTATCGGCAATGGTATCTGGACAATGGCGACATCGGGCGGCCTCACGATCGTCCTGCAGACCTGGCCCGTGATCGTTCCGAGCCCGATCGTTCCCGCGGGACCCGACTCGACGATTCTCTCGATCTCGATCCTGGGCAACACGCCCGATACGCTAACCGCCTGCACGGTGGCGCTCGTGGGAAGCTTGACGAGCGACGACATCGAGACCTTCTCGCTCTTTGCCGACGCCAACAAGTCCCGCTCCTATGAAGCCGGGATCGACACGCCGATCTCCGGCGCGTGGCACGTCGGTTCCGGTCTCTACCAATTCGGTCCCTGCACCTACTCCCTCCCGTCCGGTTTCGACTCCTTCGTCTTCACGCTGAATCTCCGCGACACCGTCGATCTTTCGGACACCTTCCAGGTCAAGATCTTCACGAACCAGGTGAACCTGCAGAGCGCCGGCGCGGGTCCGATCGCCCCGGTCTACCAGGCCGGTTCCTGGTCCGTCGCGCAGGCCACGAGCGTCTCCCTCACGCCGGGCCTGGCGGGGCATGTCATCCCCGTGACGGGTCCCGAAACGGCGATCCTCGCCTTCCGCGCATCCGGACTCACCCCGGACACGCTGACCGCCTGCACCATCGTCCTCTACGGCACCCTCCCGCCCGCGGACGTGGACTCCGTGGCGCTCTGGGTGGACATGAACCGGAGCGGAGACTACGAGGACGGAATCGACTCGTTCGTCGCCATTCTGCTTCACCGCTACACGGCCCCCTACACCTACGGCTACGGCCGCGACGATCTCGGTCTTGAGATGCCCTCGGGCGCGGAATCCTTCGTCGTCACGATCGACGTGGCCGACACGGCGAGCCTCTCGGACACCTTCGGCACGAGACTGCCGCTGAACGGCGTCATCCTGGCCGCGGGTGGAACGGCCCCCGCGACACCGCTCTTCGTCCCGGGCGAGTGGAGCCTCTCCGGCGGCGCGGCGGACTCGAGGCCGCAAGTCGTCGTCACGCCTTTCCCTCCGGGGCCGATGGGCGGCATGATCTCGCCCGATCCCTCCGAGACGCTGTGCCTCGTCATGTCCTTCACCGTGCTCGGTCAAATCGGAGGAGACACGCTGACGGACTTCGCGGTCTCGATGTGGGGTTCGATCCAGAACGACACCTCTTTCGACACCCTCGTCCTCTACCGGGACATCGACCGCGACGCGATGATCGACACGTCGATCGACCTGTATATCGGCGCGCCGCAGTGGAACTCCCTGGCGAGCCTCTACACGCTGTCCTGCGGAGTCTTCATGGGCGGCGGCAGCGACTCCTTCCTGCTCTGCGCGCGGGTCTCGAACACGGCCGTAACCGGCGAAACCTTCGCGGCGACGCTCTGGTCGATGAGTTCGATCAAGACCTCGAACCTCGCCGACACCGGCCCCTCGACGACGCAGACCGGCCCCTACTTCATGGTGATGAACAACGGGGGCCTGCCCGCCGTGGACAGCTTCATCTTCGCGCTCATGCCGACGAGCGGGAAGACGGTCGTTCCGGGCCGAGACGGCGAGACGGCGGCCCTCTCCTTCGCCGTCGTCGGGATGGAACCCGACACGATCGCCGGGCTCGCCGTGCAGTTCCTGGACCGCGACGGCTTCTCGATCGGCAACGCGGCGATCGAGACGTGCGCGTTGTATACCGACCTGAACGTCAACGGCGAATTCGATCCGCTGATCGACTCGCCGGTCGTCGCGCTGAGCTGGAACGGGACATTCCAACACTGGGACTTCGGCGGATTCAACCCCCTCATCCCCTTCAGCGGTCCCGGCGACACGAAATTCCTCCTCGTGACCATCGCCATGAACCCCTACACGACGTTCCCGGGCGAGAGCATCCAGGCGAGTCTCAGGGCCGGATACGTCGCCACCGAGAACGGCTGGAGCGGGCCGGACAGTCCTCTCGTCAATCCGGCCGTCCACCAGTCGGCGCCCGGACTCAGCTTCACGGACGCCTCTTTCCTCATCGATATCGATACGACATCGGCGTTCGGCAATCTCTACCTGCGCGTCCAGAACCGGGCCGCGAACTTCAACCCGTCCGCACCGGAGAGCCTGGTCGTCACGATCCTCAACCCGTCGGCGCCGGACACCGAGAACGTGTACCTGACGGAGCCCTTCCCGGACAGCGGCGTCTTCACGGGCATGCTTTCCCTGTCGTCGAGCGCCTCCGACTCGATGCCGCAGAACATGTATCTCTACGTCGAAAACGGTCACACGCTCACGGCGATCCTCGGGCCGAGCCGGGACACGATCCTGGTGGGGGCGGGCGGTGCGCCTCCCGGGACATTCTCGGTCACCCTTCTGACCACATCTCAAAAGATCGTGGATGTCGAGCACGAGGCGGAGACGGGGATCATCGCCGTGAGTTGCGTCTCCCAGGTTGCGGACACGATCACGACTTTTTCGGCGCAATTCATCGAGAAGGAGGGTTATTCGCTCGACGACGTCTTCATCGAGACGGCGGCGCTCCACGTGGACGTCAACCAGTCGGGCGAATACGAGAACGGCATCGACTCCCTCGTGGGATACCTCGCGTGGAGCGGCGGATTGCAGGCATGGCAGATGACGGGCTTGGCTCTCGAGCTCTCAGGCCCCTCCGACACGCGCTGTTTCGTCGTCACTCTCAAGCTCAACTGGGCGGAGGTCATGGGCGGCGAAACACTGCAGGCCCTGTTACCGGCCGGCGGAATCTGGACATCCGGCGGACGCACCGGACCGGCCACGCCACTGGTGAAACCGGCGCCGGACCAGGCCAAGCCGCTCGTGTATTTCATGAGTCCCGCTCTCGTGGACGCCGACACGTATGCGGAGAACGACACGGCCTTCATCTTCGCCGGGAATTCCGCGGCGGACCAGGATCCGGGGCTGGCGGAATCGACAGTGGCCATCGTCGCGAATACCGGCCGATCCGACACCGAGATAGTCGTCCTGTACGAGTCCGGGCCGAACACCGGAATGTTCGGCGGCTCGGTGCGTCTCTCGAACCTTCTCGCGGATTCGATCCCCTTCAACGACGCTTTGTACGCCCTTTCCGGCGACATGATTCGCGTCGCTTACGGCTCTGCCGGCGACACGGCGCTCATCGGGCCGGGCGGCGGGGGCGGGTCGGCGCCGGTCTTCGTCTATTTCGTCGACTCGACGGGGTGGACGCCCAAGCCGGTCTTCATGACGCCCGACACGGCCTACATCCTGGTCGTCGACACCTCCGCAAACACGAACGTCAACCTCGCGGAAAACGTCATGATGCCCGTCTTCAACATCGTGACGGGCGAGACGGAGCAGGTCATCGCGTACGAGGAAGGCATGGACACCTCCTACTTCCGCGGATGGCTCCCGATCTCGCCGGACCCCCTCGACTCCACGCCCTTCTCCATGATCCTCCACGCGGCCCCCGGCGACACGATCCGCGTCCTCTATTCGGACGAGAGCGCGACGGCCGGGATCGTCGCCGCCCCGCCCGTGATCCGGCATCTCTCCTTCATGGATTCCTCCTGGTTCGGGCCGCAGTCAACCTATCCCGCGAACGACTCGGTTTTCGTCCTTCTCATCGACACGACGTCGAATACGAATCCCGGCAGTTTCGAGATCGTCACGGCGATCCTGGTCAACCTCGTCACGGGCGAAACCGAGGAGGTGATCCTGGACGAAGGGGACATGGACACCTCCTATTTCCGCGGTTCGCTGAAGCTTTCCGCCGACCCCCTGGACTCCTCGCCCTTCTCAATGACCCTTTTCGTCACGCCCGGAGATTCGATTCGTGTCTTCTACGCGAGCGAGACCGCGACCGCTTTCATCCTGCCCGCTACGCCGACCTGGTTCGGCCCCGACTGGTTCGTCAACGACGAGAACCAGGCCGGCGACCTCTACACTTCCGCCACCGGCAACGACTTCCTCGGCGACGGTTCCAGCGCGGCGCCCTTCCGCACGATCCACCGCGCTCTCGTTGCGGCGCGCGCGGGCGAGACCGTTCTCGTCGACGCGGGCGTCTACACCGAGACGGTCGTCATCGACACGAACAGCCTCCGTCTTCTCGGGGCCGGCAAGGAGCAGACTCTCATCGTCGCGGGCGACACCTCGGCCGGTTCCGCGCTGCGGGGCATTCGCGCCCAGAACCGTTCCGGCGTCGTCATCACCGGCCTCACCGTGACCGGCGCCTACGACGGCCTTTACTTCGACAGCGTCGCGAACTCCCACGTCGAGCAGGTCAAATCGACCGGCAACGGGCGTCACGGTTTCTACTGGCTGAACAACTGCGTATCCGACAGCCTGATCTGGTGCGAGGCGCTGGCCAACGCCGTCGACGGTGTACGCCTGCAGGACGCGCCGATTGGCCTGTGCCTCGTCCGCGACCTCCAGTCCATCGGCAACGGGGGAGCCGGCGTCTACGCCTGGAACACAAACCGGAACTGGATCGAGGCCTGCACGGCGGACAGCAACGCGAACGAGGGGTTCGCGTTCGACGGTTCCAACGACAACCCGGCCATCTCCCTCAATTCCGCCACGGGCAACGGCCAGTATGGCTACTACCTGAACGCATCGAGCCGCAACACGGTGGCCTTCAATACCGCCGCGCACAACGCATTCAGCGGGTTCTACGTCTACAACTCCAGCGATTCGAACCTCTTCGCGTTGAATCTCTCCACGGGGAACGGCCAGGACGGGTTCGGGTTCGACGCCTCCTCTCATAACATCGCCGCCTCGAACACGATCCCGACGAACGGCCGCCACGGCTTCCTGCTCTCGTGGGCGCTGAATACCCGCGTGGAGCAGAACGAGATCCATCACAACGCCTACTCCCAGGTCTACCTCACGACGAACGCGGCGGGCGACACCGTGATCAAGAACAACATCGGGGTGCCGGCCGGATTCCCCGAGAGCGGGATCGTCAACATGACCGCGAACTCCTTCGACTTCACCCGCAACTGGTGGTTCACCGTCGATTCGGCGACGCTCGGCTCGATGATGCAGGGCCCGGGCGCCGGAAAAATCTCCTTCACGCCCTATCGCCTCGGGCTCGTGGACACGGCGCCGAACGCCGACACCGTGGCGCCCGCGGCGCCCTCCGTCGTCAACGCCTTCGCCCTCGACTCCGAGACGATCCGCTGCACCTGGTCCTTCTCCACGACGAGCGAGGAGCCCGAGATCTCGAACGGCATCAACAATTACTTCATCTACATCTCGAACACGCCGAACCCGACTTCATGGACCTACCTCGGATCCGCGAGCTTCGAGAGCGACTACTACGACGTGTTCGGCCTCTCTCCCGGCACGACCCGGTATTTCAAGGTCACGTCCCGGGACGACGCGACCTTCGTGAACGAGTCCTGGTATTCGGGGCCGACCGGCTTCGCGACCACGGATTCCGGCGGCGCGGCGCCCGCGACGCTCGTCGTGACCGTCGACACCTCCCTCGCCTCGCGCTCCCTCGCCGTCTCGATCCTCCACTCCTCCGTCAACGTGCTCTCCTTCCTCGTGGCCGGAGACACGTCCAGCACCTGGAACGACCTGGCCGTCCTCTTCCGGGGCGGAGCGGCGGACCAGGTATCGAACGTGACGCTCTGGAACGACGCCGACACCGACGGTGTCTTCCATCAGGCCACGGACCAGTACATCAATTCGCTCGGGTTCGACTCGAACGGCCGTTGGTATGTCCTCTCGCTCGGCACATCGCTCGGAAGCCTGCCGAGCCGTTTCTTCATCGTCGCGGACGTCTACGACACCACGCCCGGCGACACCTTCCAGGCGACGATCCCCGCCGGTGCGATCAGTCTCTCCAACAGCGCACCCGGCCCCGACTCGCCGCTCGCATCATCGGCCGTCTTCACCTCGGCGATCGTAGCGCCGACCGTGATCGTGGACAGCACCCTCCCCTCGCGAAACCTGGCCACCTCGATCGCCCACTCCTCGATCTGCATCTTCAGCTTCGACCTGCTGGGCGACTCGGAAAGCCTCCTGCAGGCGTTCGACGTCACCCTGCGCGGCGGCGCCGCGGAACAGGCCGGTAATCTCTGCCTCTGGAACGACGCGGACTCGAACGGCACCTTCTCTTCCACCCTCGACAACTACGTGGGATCCCTGGGCTATGACTCGAACGGCCGCTGGTTCGCCACGGGTTGGAACACGCCCTTGGCGGGATTCTCGGCCCGCTTCTTCGTTTCCGCCGATGTCTACGACACCACGCCCGGCGACACCTTCCAGGCGACAATCCCCGCCGGCGGCATCGTCCTCTCGAACTTCTCCGCCGGTCCGGTCGCCGATCTCCCCTCGGGAGCGATCATGACCTCGGCGATCATGGCGCCGACCGTGACCGTGGACAGTTCCCTCCCCTCCCGGAACCTCGCGACATCGATCCCTCACGCCTCCGTCAACATCCTGGCCTTCGATATCGTCGGCGACTCGGCGAGCTGTCTGCAGGCCCTGGCCATCACCCTGAGCGGGGCGGCGGCCGAGCAGGCCGGGAATCTCAGCGTCTGGGGCGACGCGGACTCGAACGGGCTCTTCTCCGTCGTGACCGACGCGCACATGGGCGTCCTCAGCTACGACTCGAACGGTCTCTGGCGTTCCGGGACATGGAACGTCGCGCTCGGCGGTTCGTCGCCGCGCTTCTTCATCACGGCCGATGTCCTCGACACCACGCCGGGCGACACCTTCCGGGCGACAATTCCCGCCGGCGGCATCGTCCTCTCGGATTTCTCCCCCGGCCCGGTCGCCGATCTTTCCTCCCCAGCCGTCTTCACCTCCGTCTACCTTCCTCCCTCGATCACCACCGATACGTCGATCTCCGATTCGTCGCTCGCGATCTCGACGCCTTACCAGGAGGCCATGGAAGTCCTTCTCCTCTCGGGCGATTCGTCGAGCCTGCTCTCGGACATCGCGGTGAAGATGGAGGGCGGCGCCGCCGGATCGGTGACGAGCGTGGATCTCTACCACGAGAACGATTCGAACCTCGTCTTCAACGCCACGTTCGACGGCCACCTGGGTTCCCTCTCCTTCGATTCGAACCACACCTGGTTCGCCTCCGGGTGGAATATCCCGCTCTCCCCCTACACCGGCCGCTTCTACGTCGTCGTCTCGTTCCTGCACAACAATCCCGCCGACACCCTGCGCGCGCGGATCCCGGCGATGAGCGTTCGCCTCTCGAACCGCTCGCCGGGGCCGGCGGCCGACCTCGTTTCACCGGCCGTCTTCACGACCTACATGCCGGCGCAACCTCCGCTCATCGTCAGTTCCCTCTCCTCGGCGCCCGGTTCGGCATCCATCGATCCGAGCGGAGCGGACCTCACGTGGATCCAGACCTTCTCGGTGACGGGCGATCCGTCGGGTGATGTGCTGACCGCGGCCCGCGTCCAATTGAACGGCAGCGCGGGCCTCCCGGACCGCGTCGAGTCCGTGGCCCTCTACATCGACGCCGACGAGAACAACCTCTTCGACGCCTTCTTCGATTACGGGGTCACGGACCTGCCGTCCCTCGGGGGCGGCTTGTACGGCTCGAATTCGCTCTCGATCACCTTGCCGGACTGGAAGGGCGGCCGGGAGACCTTCCTGGTCGTCGTGACATTCCGCGACACCGCGACGCCGTCCGAGACCATGCAGGCCCGAATCCCGGCCTTCAGCGTCCAGTCGATGATGCGAGACTCGGGGCCGGCCGTGGCGCTCACGGCCCCGGGCGTCTTCACTCTTCTCGCGGCGCGGACCCATCTCGCCGTCGATCCCTATCGTCCTGCCGGCGCATCGGTCGCCCCTTCCGGCGCCGATCTCACCGCGGTCATGGCCTTCACGGCCGGAGGCGCGGCGCCGGACACCCTGGGCACCCTCCTCGTGGGATTCGAGGGGAAGGCGGGCGGGGCGGCCCTGCTCGAAACCGTGGCGCTCTACCGGGACGCGGACCAGGACGGAGACTACTTCGCCGGGACGGATCTCTTCGTCGCGGGGCTCATACAAGCCGGCCCGGCGCGTTTCATGCTGAACACGGCCGTCGCGCTCCCCTCGGCCGAGTCCTTCGTTGTCGTCGTCAGCTTCCGTGACACGACGCCGGGCGGCGAGACCCTCCAGGCCTTCATCCCCGCCGGGGGCGTCGCGACTACCCTGCGCGCCGCTTCCCCCGACGACACGACACCGGCCGCCTCCGTCTTCATCACGGAATCGGCGGTCGCGACGATCACAGGCGTCACCG
>CAZWVM010000065.1:0-17621 GCA_964637705.1 uncultured bacterium | reverse complement strand
CTCGACGACGGCTAGTTCTTCAAGTGGAGACACTTTGTGGGGCAGACCTTCAGGATCTCGTCCGTGATCGCCGCGGGATCGGAGCCGGCAAGGACCCCGTAGTCGATGCGCGCGACGTTGTTGGCCACCGCGAGGAACCCGCCGGGAATCTTCTTGGCGCAGATTCCGCAGGCGATGCACCCGATCTCGCAGACCTGGCGCGTGATCCGGCCCTTGTCCAGGGAGGAACAGGCCACGACGAGCTTCGCGTCCTTCGGGATGAGCGAGATGATGCCCTTGGGACAGGCGGCGACGCAGAGACCGCAGCCGGTGCACTTCTCTTCGTCGACGACGGGCGAGGCCTCGGGGCGCGGCTTGATCGCGTCGAAGGGGCAGGCCCGGACGCAGTCGTTGAAGCCGAGACAGCCGTAGGCGCACTGGAAGGGGCCGCCGGCCGTGAGGTTTGCCGCGGCGCATGACTCAATCCCGCGATACGCGCCCTTGCGGCGCTTCGCGGAGAGATCTCCGCCGCAGTGAATGAAGGCGACGAAGGACGCGACCGTGCCCGCCTCCACGCCCATGATCTCCGCGATCTTCACGGCCACGTCCGGACCGCCCGCCGTGCAGCCCGCGGGTTTGCCCTTTCCGTCCACCACCGCGCGCGCGAAGGCCGCGCACCCGGTGAAGCCGCAGGCCGCGCAATTCGCCCCCGGCAGGACGCCGACGAGGGCCTCGACCCGGGGATCGACCGGGACGGCGAAACGACGCGAGGCGACGGAGAGACCCACCCCCAGGGCGAAGCCCATGGCGCCGAGGACGAGCGGCGCGACGAGGATCGTCATCACATCATCCCCGTGAAGCCGAAGAAGGCGATCGCGATGAGCCCGGCGACGATGTAGGCGATCGGCTCCCCCTTGAGGTAGGGCGGTACGTCGGCCTGTTCGAGCCGCTGTCGGATCGAGGCCATCAGGACGAGGGCCAGCGTGAAACCGAGCCCCGCGCCGAGGGTGAAGACGACCGTCTTCACCAGGTCGTAGCTCTCGCGGATGTTCAGGATCGCGACGGCGAGAATGACGCAATTCGTCGTGATCAGGGGCAGGTAGATCCCCAGCGCCCCATACAGGGCCGGCGACGTCTTCTGCACCACCATTTCGACGAACTGCACCAGGGTCGCTATGACGAGGATGAAAACGATCGTCTGGAGGTAGCCGAGGCCGAGGGGGTCCAGCACCCAATACTGGATGAACCAGCTCGAGACGGCGGCGATGATGAGCACGAAAATGACGGCCAGGCCCATGCCGATCGCGTCGGGAATGCGCTTGGAGACGCCCATGTAGGGACAGATCCCCAGGAACCGGGCGAAGACGAAGTTGTTGACGAAGATGACCGAGAGCAGAAGCAGCAGAAGCTCCTTCATCGCGAGAACCTCCGCATCAAGCCCGTCATGAGGCCCAGCGTGATGAAGGCCCCCGGCGGCATCAGCATGATGAGAACGGGATCGATTCCCCCGGACACCGGATGCCCCCAGAACGTCCCCGCCCCCAGGATCTCCCTCAGGGCCGCCAGGAGAAAGAGCACGACCGTGTAGCCGACGCCCATGCCGAGCGCGTCGATGACGGAGCGCAAGAGCGAGTTCTTCGACGCGAAGGCCTCCGCCCGGGCGATGATGATGCAGTTGACGACGATCAGGGGAATGAAGATGCCGAGGTTCTTGTGCACGTCCGGCGTGTAGGCGTTCATGACAAGATCCACGATCGTGGTGAAGGAGGCGATGGCCACGATGAAGACCGGAAGGCGGATCTTGGCCGGGATCGAGAATCTCAGCAGAGAGACGATGACGTTGGAGCCGAGAAGCACGAAGGTCATCGCCGCGCCCATCCCGATCGCGTTCTTCGCCTCGGTGGAGACGGCGAGGACGGAGCAGAGACCGAGCATGAGTCCGAGAACGGGGTTCTCCTTGACGAGCCCCTTGTTGAACTCCCGCGCCAGGGTCTTCTCGCTCATCGCGTCTCACCCGTCGCGCCGGCCGCCGCCGTATCCTTCAGAACCGGCGCAGTGCCCGTGTCGTTCCCGGCCGCCCGCGCCGCGCGAAAAACATCGATGCCCTTTCTCACGGCGTCCGTGATCGCCCGGGAGGAGATCGTGGCCGCGGTGATCGCGTCAAGCGAACCGCCGTCCTTCTTCAGGCGGATCTCCTCGGGGGCGCGCCCTGCGAAGGGGGCCGTGAAGGAGGGCGCCGTGATCTTGGTGCCCAGGCCCGGCGTCTCGTTCTGGAAAAGAATCTTCAGGCCGGTGACGCGGAACTCGGTATCGATCCCGACGAGAGCCTCGATCCGCGAGGAATAACCCGGGGCGAAGATCTTCAGCACGTATCCCGCGGTCCGTCCGTCCGAAGTCAGGCCCTCGATGAATCCTTCCCGGGTCTCGAAGGTCGAGGCCGCCGGAAGGGCCTCCGAGAGGGAGGCTCGCTCGGCGGCCTCCTTCGCCGCGCGGATCCGGTCGCGCGTCACGACGTCCGTCCCGGCCAGGGCGAGGGCGGCGACCGCGCAGACCAGGAGAAGGTAGAGCCCGAGTTTGAGAGTCTCCTTCATGGCTTCACCGCCTGCGAACGGCCCGTCCCGAAGACGCGCGGCGCCGAGCAGGAGTCGATGAGCGGGGTGAGCATGTTCATGATGAGTATCGAATAGCAGACGCCTTCGGGGTAGGCGCCGAGGTTGCGGATGAGAACCGTCAGGAGTCCGCAACCCGCGCCGAAGACGAGCCGCCCGCGGTCGTACAAGGGGCCCGTCACGTAGTCGGTCGCCATGAAGAAGGCGCCTAGAAAAACGCCGCCCGAGAGGACCTCGCGCAGGGGATCCCGTCCGAAGGGGATCGAGGCGAGGGCGACGACGCCGATGAAGGTGACCGGGATGTGCCAGGTGATGACGCGGCGCGCCAGCAGCGCGAGTCCTCCGAGGCCCAGGAGAAGGGCCGAGACCTCGCCGAGGGAGCCGGAAACAGTGCCGAGAAAGAGGTCGAGAAGCGGCGGCGGGGACCCGAAGTGCCCCTTCACCATTGCCAGGGGCGTGGCCGTCGTCACGCCGTCATACTGCCAGGTCGTCATGGCGACCGGGAATGAGGAGAGGAGCGCGGCGCGGCCGATGAGCGCGGGGTTGAAGATGTTCTGCCCGAGACCCCCGAAGCACTCCTTCGCCACGAAGACGGCGAAGAAGGAACCGATCACGACCTGCCAGAGAGGGAGGTCGGGCGGCAGGCAGTAGGCCATCAGGATGCCGGTCAGCGCGGCGCTCCCGTCGGAGAGACGAGGACCGTTCCTGAAGATGTAGCGGCGAGAGGCGTATTCGAAGAGGAGGCTGGAGATCACGGAGACCGCGATGACGAGAAGGGCGTGGAGTCCGAAGGCATAGACGCTCCAGGCGCCCGCCGGGACGAGCGCCGCGATGACCGTCGCCATGATGCGCGACGTCGAGTCCGGCGAGCGGAAATGCGGGTGGGGAGCGAGAAGGAAGCTCACGGTTTCACCTTCCGCGCCGCGATCTTGCCGAGTTTCATCCAGGAAACGAGTTCGATCCGGGCCGGACACTCGTAGGCGCAGGAGGCGCACTCGATGCAGTCCATCACGTGCAGACCCTTCACGCGCTCTCCGCTCTCCGCACCCTTCGTCTCGACCCACCTCGCGATGACGGTGGGCGAGAGGGCCATCGGGCAGGCGGAGATGCAACGACCGCAGCGAATGCAGGGCGTAGGCTCGAAGGCCCGGGCCTCGGATTCCGTCAGGGCGACGATCCCGGACATGCCCTTGGTGACGGGCACGTCGAGCGAGAAGAGGGTCGCGCCCATCATCGGGCCGCCCGAGACGACCTTCGCGGTCTTCTCGCGCAGGCCGCCGCAATGCGCGACGATCTCGGAGACCGGGGTCCCGAGGCGAACCCGGAGATTGCGCGATTCCGCGACGTTGCCGGTCACGGTCAGGACGCGCTCGTAGAGGGGTTTCCCGCATGCGACGGCCTCGCGCACCGCGAGGGCGGTCTGGACGTTCTGGACCGAGACTCCGGCGTGCATGGGCAGGCCGCCCGAGGGCACCTCGCGGTTGACGGCCGACTTGATCAACTGCTTCTCCGCGCCCTGGGGATACTTCGTCCTGACCGTCGCAACGCGGATGCCGCCGGCCGCATCCGACTTCGCGGCGGCCTCGGCGACGGCTCTCGCCGCGTCCGGCTTGTTGTCCTCGATCGCGATGATCCCTCGCCCGACGTTCAGCGCCTTCATGAGGATTGCAAGTCCTTCGACGATTCCCCCCGGCGACTCCAGCATCACCCGGTGATCACAGGTCAGACAGGGTTCGCACTCGCAACCGTTCAGGATCACGGTGTCGATCGGCTTGTCCTTCGGAGGCGAGAGCTTGACATGGGTCGGGAAGGCGGCCCCGCCCAGGCCCACGATACCGCTCTCGCTCACGATGCGAGCGATCTCGGCAGGTTCGATCGCCCGCCAGTCGCGCGGTGTCGCCGCCTCCTTCTCGTCGGCGCCGTCCGACTCGATGACGATCGCTTCGGTCGCCAGTCCCGAGGGCGAAATGAAGTGGTCGATGGCGGTGATCTTTCCCGAGATCGAGGCGTGGAGCGTCGAAGAGATGAACCCGGAAGACTCGGCGATCTTCTGGCCGGCCTTGACCGTATCCTTCGGCTTGACGAGCGGCTTTGAGGGACTGCCGGTGTGCTGGGAGAGCGGCAGAATCACCTTGCCGGGCAACGGGGCGGTCTCGATCGACTGCCCCGCCGTTCGCTTGGATTCGGGGGGATGAACGCCGCCCGCAAAACCGTTCATGAGTCTTCTTCCTGTGTCATCGCTCGGCGACAGCGCCGAAGTCATCAATGAATTCAAGAGTGATTGTACCACAGATTCACAATATGCAAAGGCACTTTACAGACGTCGCGTATTTGCCTGTATTTTAGCGTGTTACGATCGTTCTAAGCTTTGGATCATTTTTCGAAATACGGTTCCGATTCCTGATCCCGTCAACTGTGTCAGAGTGTCCCTTTTTCGACGAGGCGAGCTCGAAACGCTTCGGAAACGACCCATGAAATCGAGTCGGGCGAGTTGCTTCGGCTCAGGCCGAAGATAACGCCCAGCAATTCCGACGAAAGCGACAAGTCCGCTTCCGGGCCGGCCAGGAAGCACGAGGTTGAGTAGAGATCGGCCAGGAAGGCATTTCTGCAGATGACCGTCGTCGCCGCCATCTCTTCCACCGGGTATCCCGTTTTCGGATCGACGATATGGGCGTAGCGTCTCCCCTCGTGCATGAACATCCTCTCGTAATCGCCGCTCGTCGCGATCCCCTCGTTCGAGAGTTCGACGGCGCCGACAACGGTTCCCGCGTTCCTCGGATCGCGAATTCCGATCCGCCAGGGGCGCCCCTCGGCATTCTCTCCCGAGGCGTACATGTTTCCGCCGAGATCGACGAGATAATCCTGGAAGCCGTGTTGCCTCAGGATGGCGGCGGCACGGTCGACGGCATAGCCCTTGACGAGGGAGCCGAAATCGAGACCCATGCCGGGTCGGGTCAGAATCACCCGGTTTCCCTCGACCCGAACCTTCTCGAAACCGACCGACGGGAGGACCGCTGCGATCGAATCGGGGGACGGGACCCGCCCCTGCCGTCGCTCGAACCCCCACAGTCTCATCAGGGGCCCCACGGTGACGTCGAAGCGGCCGCCGGTTCGATTCCACATCCGGTCGGCGGCGGCGAGGAGTTCGATGAATTCGTCGGTCACCTCGAACCCCGAGTCACCGGCCGCGTTGACGCGGGAAAGGAGGCTGCGCGAATCGTATGAGGAATACTCGTCGTTCAGGCGCTGAACCTCGCGACAGGCCTCGTCGATGGCCTCATCGGCGGATGGGCCGTCCGGCACGACCGTGATTCTCAGGAAGGTCCCCATCGTCGCGAGTTCCCGCTGCGCCACGCCCGGCCGAACCGCGGGCTGCTGCCGCGAGGTCAGGACGGCGGCGAGGACGACAAGGAGAAGAACGATCGGCAGGATCCGCGTGAGTCGTTTCGAGAACATGCCGGTGATCATAGCACCGAAGGTCTTCCCGCGCTTCCCCCACGACCTAACTTTCAGCTTCTCAGGCTTCAAACCACTCATGCAAACCGGACACCCGTCCGATAATCGGATCATGAGCGTCACTCAATGGCCGCAATACATCCACGAATGGGCACGGGAACTGCTCGGCGCGCGGGGTTACATTCAGGCGATGAACAACAGCACGGACCGCCGCAAGCTTGAGCAGATCGCGGAAGGACTCGCGTCGGGCGCGATCGACTTCTCGAAGGCACGGGCCGTCTTCTCCCGTGCTTCCATCCGCCGCCAGGGTCTCGACCAGGTCTACCGTGAGCTCGAGTCGCCGGAAGTCATGACAACGGCGCACGGAGCCACTGCCGCTCACGGACGGTCCGCTCCCGCATACTCCGCGGTCCCCTCCTCCCATGCGTCCCCCTCAACCGCGCCGCCGCGCAAGGTCACGGTGGCATCAGAAGAGTCCGTGACGAGGATCCAGGGCGAACTCGAGGCCGTCAGGCGGCATGCGCGCGAGATGGAGAACCTTCTCCGCGAACTGGTCCAACGCGCCGTGATGGACGCCACGCGCATCCAGGGGCTCGAGACAGTCGTGATGGCGATGGCCCAGAACGCCGGATTGGGGCCGGCCTGCGAAGAGACCTACGCGAACTCGACCGGGGACTTCCTCCGCCGCCGCATGCACCTCATCCGCCGATAGCCGAACGGAGGGGACACTCTGACACAATGACACAGCTGAGCTGTGTCATTGTGTCAGAGTGTCCCCTTTCGGGACCAGAGGATCAGGTTGACCAGGGCGCTCATCGGGCGCGTCGCGTCCTTTCCGCCGGAAAGGTGCGCGTTCCAGACCGCCCGCGCCGCGTCGCGATCGATCCACGCGGGAGCCTCGAGGAGATTCTCCTCGACGAAATCCCTGAGCGGCCCCTTCAGCCACGAAGCGCCGGGCATGACGAAGCCGCGCTTCGGGGCGGCCAGGAGCTCTCTGGGCAGGATGCGGGTCATGGCGCGGCGGAAAATGTGCTTGGTCGTCAATCCCTTGACCTTCCACCGCGCCGGGATGGAGAGGGCGAAATCCGCGATCTCGTTGGTGAGAAACGGGACGCGGGTCTCTATCGTGTGCGCCATGGCGACGTGGTCCGAGGTGATCAGGCCGCACCCCTCCAGGAATACCCTCAGGTCGATGTACATCAACCGGTCGAGCAGTTCCTCGCCGCGCACCTCGTCCAACAGCGGAGCCGAGATTGACCGGAAGATCTCGCCCTCGTTTGTCCGCACCCCGGGGCAGATCCGCACCCGTTCCTCGCGGCTGAAGATCTCCTTCCACCCCAGGTGCGCCGCCTCGACCGGTTCCCGGATACCGGCCACGAAGCGTTTCAGCTTGAAATCGAGCGACATGTACTTCTCCGAAGCCGGCAGGCTCTCGACGATCTGCCGCGCGGCATGGCGCAGGGGCGCGGGCAGGGCGAGATAGCGCGAAACGAAACGGCTCGCGACGAGAGTGGGATACCCGCCGAAAAGCTCGTCGCCGCCGTCGCCGCGCAGGATCACGGTCGTCGTCCGAGCGGCCTCCTCTGCGATCCGGTAATTGACGACCGCCGACCAGTCGCCGAAGGGCTGGCCGTAGACGCCGACGAGATTCTCGAGGATCGGCGCGACCTCCGACGGTTTCAGAACGATCGGGACGTGCTCCGTCCCGTAACGCTTCGCCACGCTCTCGGCCAGGGGGCGTTCGTCGTAGCTCCGCTCCGCGTCGAATCCGAGTGTGAAGGTGCGCAGGCGGCCGAGCGCCTCGGTCGCGAAACCCGCGATGGCGGTGGAATCGAGCCCGCCGGAAAGGAAGACCCCGAGCGGAACCTCCGATTCCAGGGTTCCCTTCACCGCCTTCGCGAGCCGTTCGCGGATCGCCTCGCAGAGTTCCTCCCCTTCCAGCGCGCACCCCCCGAATCGCGGCGACCAGTAGCGGCGCGTCTCGACGCGCCCGTCGCCGAGGATCATCACGTGGGCCGGCGGCAGGCACCGGATCGCGCGGTAGATCGTGCGCGGGGAAGGGATGTAATAGAGCGCGAGATAGACCTCCATCGCCTCCCAGTCGAGGTCGCGCGGGATGGAGGGATCGCAGAGCAACGCGTTCAGCTCCGAGGCCCACGCGAGACGCTCACCGTCGCCGGCGATGAAGAGCGGCTTGACGCCGAAGCGGTCGCGGGCGAGGAGGAGCGTCTTTCTCTTCTCGTCCCAGAGCGAGAAGGCGAACATGCCGTCCAGCCGCTTGACGAAATCCGGCCCCTCCTCCTCGTAGAGGTGAACAATCACCTCCGTGTCCACGTAACTCCTGAACGTGTGCCCCTTCGCCTCGAGTTCCCGCTGGAGTTCCCGGTGGTTGTAGATCTCGCCGTTGTAGACGACGGCGACGTCGCACGCCTCGTTATGGACCGGCTGGCTGCCGCCCTCGCGATCGATGATCGCGAGCCGCCTCATGCCCATCGCGAGCCCCGCGCGCGAGAAGAACCCCTCGCCGTCGGGCCCGCGGTGAATCATGCTCTCCTGCATCGATCGGACCACGGCCTCCTCGACCGGGCCGCGGGCGCTGAAGAGACCGGCTATCCCGCACACGGCGAGGCACCTCGGACGGGGGCTTCGCGGCGCGAGATCCTCACTTCTTGATCCCGAGCGTGAGGTAGAGGAGCGGGAGGAGACGCGGGATCCAGTCGCGTCCGGGACGGACTTTCGTGTACTGGTGGTAGGGAACGCCCGCCGGGTAGATCTTCTTCGTCGCGACCTCGGCGTAGGGAACGCCGAGCATGTGGATCTTGATGTAGAGATAGTATTCCAGGGGTCCGACAAGCCAGGGTTGGTCGAGGTCGATCCGCTTGTCCTCCAGGACGCTGCAGTGAATGGCACGGAACCCGCTTGTGGACTCCGTGATGCGACGCCACCGCAGGGTCCTCAGGAAGACGGCGATCTGCACGAGCACCGGGTAGACACGCGTCACGACGCGGCGGTGCAGGGGGGTGTTCAGGGTCGGATCGTAGCGCGTCCCCTCGAGGTAGCGGGAGCCCTGCACGAAGAGCGCCTTTCCCTCGACGATCGGCGCGCAGAGCCGGGGGATGTCGGCGGGATTGTCCTTGGCGTTGCCGGCGAGCACGACGACGATGTCGGCCTTCTGCTCCAGGGCGTAACGGAACCCGGTGCGGATGGCGAGGCCGATCCCGCGGCGCCGTTCGTGGCTGATGACGGTCGCGCCCGCCGCGGCCGCCTCCTCGGGCGTGCGGTCCGTGGAACCGTCGTTCACCACCACGACCTCGTCCACGACGTCGCGGGGCATTCCGGAAACGACCTTCTCGATCTTTCGGGGCTCGTTGAAGGCCGGCGCGAGCGCGATGACCTTGAGATTTCCGATCAAGCGAGGATTCCGCGGCGCCTCAGGTCGGTTTCGATCCACCGCCGGGTGGTCTCCAGTCCCGCGTCGAATTCGGTGTGAACCTGGAATCCCAAGGCCTCGATCTTCTCCGTTGTCGGCACCGGCCTCAGGTTCTCGCCCGGCCGTGCCTCGTCGTGAACCACCTCCACGCCCTTCACCCCGTACTTGTCGCGGATGACGCGCGCGAGGTCGACGACCTTCATGCGCACGGTCGAGGCGACGTGGTAGATCTCCCCCACCGTCTCCTCGTGTTCGCCCAGAAACATCGTGGCCGCGACGTCGTCGAGAACGTAGGTGAAGCAGCGGATCTGCTCGCCGGAGCCGTGCACGTAGAGGGGCAGGCCGCGCAGGGCGCGGGAGAGGAAGATGTTGATGACGCCGGCGGCTCCGTCGTAATCCTGGCGCGGGCCGTAGACGTGGAAGTAGCGGATGATCGTCGTCTTCAGGCCGAACTCGCGGGAGAAGAAGAGGCAGTATTCCTCCGCCGTCCCCTTGGAGATCCCGTACAGCGTGGTCGGCCTCTTGACATGTCCCTCCTCCATCGGCTTCTCGCTCGATCCCAGGGTCGAGCCCGTCGAGGCATACACGACGCGCACGTTGCGTCCGCGGGCCGCGGAGAGGATGTTGAAGGTGCCGACGATGTTGGTCTCGAGGTCGATCAGGGGGTTGTTGCGGCTGACGACGAGCTTGGAGGCGGCCAGGTGAAAGACGACGTCGACGTCGGCGATCAACTGGTTCATCAACCCGGCATCGCGCACGTCGCCCTGCACGAACTCGAATGCGCTCTGCTGGAGCGCCCCCTCCATGTTGACACGCGAACCCGCCACCAGGTTGTCCAGCCCGATGACCCGACGCGCTCCGGCTTCGAGCAGGCGGTCGCAGAGGTGGCTGCCGATGAAGCCCGCCGACCCCGTCACGAGAATCGTCTTCCCCTGATACCGACTCATAACTCCTCCATCGTCAAGCCGCGGGCTCCGTCTTCACCGCCCCGCGCGCGAGAAACGCGAAGCCGCATAATAGCGCAAGGAACGGGCGGATTGGAACGAAATATCGAGGTATCGGGTAGAGCGCCGCGTGAAAGACCGCGAAGTAGAGAAGAATCCCTATCGCCAGCCTCCCCTCCCGCGTCCGCGCGGCCGTCGGGACGCCCGCAAGGGCCCCGAGGAGGAGCGCGGCGTTCAACGCCCTCAGGAGCGTCTTCACCCAGCTCATCTCGTCCAGGCTCTTCATCGCCCCGGGCACGTCGGTCCAGGACCAGAAGGAAGCCTTCGCGACGCGCCAGGCGCACGTGAGCGGTTCGGCGCGAAAGCGGGCCAGGGCCTTCCTCGTGTAGACGCGATGGGCCTCGGCTGGCGTGTAATGCCTCGCCACCCGCGTCTCCTGCGTGAAGATGTGCTCGCCACGAGGATCGTAGGGATTCAGGAGGTGGGGAAAGTCGTAGTTCATCGTCGCCCAGAGAAGGAACCCGAACCCCCCGGAGCGAACCGCCGTCGTCTCCCCCAGGACCACCCGGTTACGGATCGTCCAGGCGGCCATAGGAAGGACGAAGAGGCAGACGCCGAGGGCGACTCCCCTCCAGACGCCGCGCCCCGTCAGCCAGCGCAGTACCAGGGCGATGGGTTGCAGGAGCTGGGTGATCATCGTCTGGTAGACGAGGATCCCGGCCACGAGACCGGATCCGGCGTAGTCCCGGAGGCGGTTCGCCCGGAGAACGGAGAGCCACCCGAGGTACCAGGCGGCGAGAAGCACCGATCCCAGGGCCTCGGTGAGGATGAGGGCGGAGAAGGGCACGCTCACGGGATCGAGCGCGAGAAGAAGCCCCGCGAGCCACGCGCGGCGCCTCCCGGCGCGCCTCTCCACGAGCTCGAAAACGAGCGGCGGAAGGAGCGAGGCGAGGAGCGCCTGCGCGACCTGCACGGCCGCGAGCCTGCCGCCCGAGAGCAGAAGGCAGAAGGCGACGAAGAAGGGATACGTGGGCGGGCGAAAGGCCGTGGGCCGGCCCTCCGCGTCGGCGAAACCGAGACCGGCGGCGAGGGATCGTCCCGCGTCGACGTAGGTGCCCGAGTCGCTGACGAGACCGGCGTAGCCGACGGCGGGCAGGAGAAGGCGTGCCGACAGGGCGAGAGCGAAAAGGACCAGGAGGGGACGTTTCGTCATGGCGACGACGGCCGCGCCCGCGCGGTCAGTCCTCGTCTTCCGGGCGCCGGATGTACACCCGGTAGTCGATCTCCGGGAAGATGTTGTCCCGGTGCTCCGTCTCCTCGAGCCAGTTCAGGTCGATCTGCCCGGAGCGGATGTCGGCATCCAGCTTCAGGAACCGCGTGATGTGGTCCCGGACGCGGCGAACCGCGTACTCGACCATCGTGCCGGTCTTCATGATGAAGGCCCAGTCGGAGGACTGGGCGAGCACCAGTTCGCGGGCGGCCTGGTTCAGGGCGCGCTTCTCCAGCCCCGTCGCGTCCGGCCGTTCCGTCGCCAGGTCCACCATCCGGTCCTCGCACTCGTGGAAGTGACGATAGATCCAGTCGTTGCACCCGTCGAGCCAGACCGCCGCGTAGCCCTGGTCGCCCCAGGACGAGAATGTCGGCTCCTGGACCTGGTGCTCGGGATACTCCTCGAGGTATTCCCAGGGTGTCGTCAGCGCGATCGAGTGCGAATGCGCGGTCTTCCTCATCAGGTGATTGAGGAAATCCGGGCCCTCGTACCACCAGTGGCCGTAGAGCTCCGCGTCGTAGGGCGAAAGGATGATCGGCGGCTTTCCGATCTTCTCGTTCAGGTACTCGCACTGCTTCTCGCGGTTGAACATGAAGTTGCCCGCGTGCTGCTCGGTCATGTGCTGGGCGCGCCAGGGATCGTAGGGTTCCTTGCGGTCGAGGCTGATGCCGCGCGCCGTGACACGGTAATACTTGATGCCGGTGTTGATGCGGAACCCCATCGGATGGATGTAGGGACGGATGTAGTCATACTCGGCGTCGTAGCCGAGATCCCGGTAGAACTCACGGTAGTTGACGTCGCCCGGGTAGCCCTCGTCGGCGGACCAGACCTGCTTGGAGCTCTCGATGTCGCGCCCGAAGACGGCCACGCCGTTCTTCGTGATGACCGGGGCGAAGACGCCGTACTTGGGGCGCGGCGTTCCGAAGAGGATGCCGTGCGCGTCGGTGAAGGTGAAGCGGATCCCGGCCTCGCGCAGGTGGCGGTCGTGTCCGGGCCAGTAGCCGCACTCCGCCAGCCAGATCCCGCGGGGCCCGCGGCCGAAGTGCCTCTTGTAGGACTTGGCCGCGATCTGGATCTGCGCGCGGACCGCCGTCGGGTTGACGTACATCAGGGGCAGGAATCCGTGCGTGGCGCAGCAGGTCACGATCTCGAGATGTCCCGCGTCCTGCACCGCCTTGAACCCGGTCAGGATGTTGCGCTTGTAGCGGTCGACAAAGGTGTGGTGCGCGCGCTTGAAGCGTTCGAGGTACATGACCGCCGTCCGCGCGAACGGGGGCATATGCTGCGTACGGACGATCTCCTTCTCCGCCAGTTCGATCAGGCGCTCCAGGTGCTTCTGGTAGCGCGACTGCAGGAGCGGGTCCGCCAGCATGTTCGCCAGGGGCGGCGTGATCGACATCGTGATCTTGAACGGAACCTTGTCCCGCATGAGTCCCTCGTAGACGTGCAACAGAGGGATGTAGGTCTCCGTGATCGCCTCGTAGAGCCAGTCCTCCTCCAGGAACTCCTCGTGCTCCGGGTGGCGGACGAACGGAAGATGCGCGTGGAGAACCAGCGCAAGGTAGCCCTGGGGCTTCTTCTTCATGAGCGCCTCAGCGGATGGTCTTGCGCGTGACGATCGGCTTGGCCTTGCGCCTCTCCTTGCCGTCGGCGCGCGTTGCGACGACGGGGAGAGAGATCTTCCCGTCGGGGAGCGCGTAGCGGAGAGTGAAGGTGCCGTCCGGGCGCAGGCGAATCGGCTGGCCCTGCACCGTGACGGACGCGGTCGGCTGGGTTCCTCCATAGAGGATCAGCTCGCAGTTCACCCAGAAGAAGAAGTCGTCGCCCTTCCTGGTCTCCGGGGGCGGCGGAACGGCCGGGATGCCGGAGGCATAGGGCAGGCCGGACCAGAGCCCGCCGGAGGTCGGGAAGGGCCAGGCCCAACGCTCGGCCTCCTCCTCCGGGACCTCCACGCGACGGCGCTTCGCGGAGGGCACGGCCGAACCGCCGAAACCGGCGGCGGCCTTCTCCACGAGCGCTCCGCCCGAGAGGCGGAAGATCTCGTCGAACTCGTCGTCGAGCGTCCGATACTGCTCGTCGATCACCTTCGAGACGCTCTTGCGGGGGGTCTTGGCGACGTTGGATCCCATGATGCGGTAGAAACGGCCGGACTTGCCGATGAACCCGATCTCGACCCGCCAGGCGCGGCCCGCGACCGGAAGGTGGATATACCAGGAGCGGGCGCCGGGGTGGATCTGGATGTCGATGATCCCGGACGACTCCTCGCCGTCCTCCGTCATGTCGAAGATCCGCAGGATCCGCCTGACGGCATCGCCCTCGAGATCCTCGGCGGCCTTGCGGATGACCTTTTCCTCCGTGCCCGGCAGGATCTCCCAGTAGGCGAAGAGCCAGCGGGGGTCGCGGGTGAGCAGGACGAAACGGTCCTTGTTGTATTTCTTGGGGAGAGGGCCGCCGGAGAGACGATCCTCGGGGACGCGGGAGATGTAAGGCTCGGGAGCGGGCTTGGGCGCCTTGCGCGCCATGCCTCCCGAGGAACCGGAACCGCCGTCGAGATCGAGGGCGTCCAGGCCCGGGGGCGCCTCCCTGCGGCGCGTGGCGCGGGAGGGCCTGAGCCTGCCCTGCCCCTCGTCGCTCCCGCCCGAATCCTCGACGTCATCCGAACCGGGGCGGGAGCTTTCGGCCAGTTCCCGGCGACGGCGGGAACGCTCCTCGATGGCGCGACGGGCCTTGGTCGAGACGGAATGACGGGACGTGGCGGAGGTGACGGAACGGGCGCGCCGCGCTCGGGCGGCCTCGACCCGGGTCAGGGCCTTCTCGATCTCCGCCGCCAGTTCCTCCTTCGTCATCTTCGAGCGGCCCTCGAGGTCCAGTTCCCGGGCCCTCTCGATCAACTCGGCCTTGCTCTCCATCAACAGCTCTTTCTTCTTCACGTCGCGCCTCCCGCCTCTTGAACCGAACGGAAACTTTCGGAACAACCGTTGTGCCCCTGAATTTGAAGGCCGGGTGGTCACCCGGCCGGATCATCCCTTTTCGGTGCGAATTTTGTACCCTCCTGAAGCCCTCCAAGTCAAGGTCTATCGCCCTCGAGCGGGCGGTCGTTTTCGATGCCGGAGTCTCCTCTTGCGGACGTTACGAATGTGGTATACAAGCCTGAGAATCATGGAACAAGAGATCGTTCTCGATCGAAGTGAAGCACTCGGGATTCTCGCGGATCCATCACTCCCGACCGCCGAGTTGGTCGAGCGGGCGTGCGGGATCCGCGAGCGTCATTTCGGGCAGAAGGTCGTCCTGCACGTCCTCACCAATGCCCGCTCGGGTCATTGCTCCGAGGATTGTTCCTTCTGCTCCCAGTCCTCCCGTCACGCGGCCGGGATCGAAGAGTTTCCCCTCAAGGCGGGCGATACGCTCCTGGAGGAGGCGCGGGCCGCGAACCGATTGGGCGCCGGGAAGTTCTGCATCGTTACGGCCACGCGTCAGGCAACCCCGACGCTCCTGGACGGACTCTGTCCCGCCGTCGAGAGGATCAAGGCGGAGTTACCGGCGATGAAGATCTGCCTCTCCCTCGGTTTCCTTTCGCGCGACTCGGCCCGGCGGATCCGGGCCGCGGGCGCGGACCGCTACAACCACAACATCGAGACGTCGGAGCGGTATTATCCCTCCCTCGTCTCGACCCATCGGTGGATCGACCGCGTCGAGACGATAAGGATCGCCCGGGAGGCGGGGCTCGAGATCTGCTGCGGCGGCGTGCTGGGGGCGGGCGAGTCGGTCGAGGACCGGGTCGATTTCCTCCTCGCCCTCCGGGACCTCGAGGTCGATTCGGCGCCGATCAACTTCCTGGATCCCCGGCCCGGCACGCCGCTCTCGGGCCTCCAGCCCCTCGAACCCGATGAAGCGCTCAGGCTCCTGGCCCTGGCGCGGCTGATCCTGCCCTCGGTGGACATCCGGGCCGCGGGCGGACGAGAGAAGATCCTGGGGCCTCGGCAGGCCGACGCCCTGCGGTGCGTGACCTCGATCTTCACCAACGGGTATCTCACGACGCCGGGGCAAGGCCTGGAGGCGGACGAAGCGCTGGTGAGGTCCATCGGATACGAAGCTGTCAGGGAGTGGGACTAGCAGACCGGCGAGAAAGCGAGTCGATCCTACTTCCTCTTCTTCATCACGCTGTCGAGGAGATTGAGAAGGGCGCTGTCGCCCTTGGTGGCCTCGATGGCCGCGGCATTCGACCCCCCGCCCAGGAGCCGCGTGACGCCGGGCGCGACGATGCCGAGCGAGATCCGGCCGTCATGGTACCCGAGGCGCTGCATGATGCAGGTGATCTTGTAGGACTGGACCTCCATCTGCCATCCTTCGCTGAAAATCTCCCCCCACTTGACCAGGGGGACGTCCTTCGGATCGAGATCCAGGCCCATCCCGTCGTCGTCGCCGACGTTCATGACGCGACCGCGCATCCGCGTGCCCCTGCGCTGGAGCGTCGCCTGCTGGGGGCCGCTGGCGCTGCGCTTGGCGCGCCGGCGTGTGCTGATGAAGAACTTCGAGGCGTCGGGATCGTGCTTGCGGCTCATGGGCATCGCCGAGAAGCGAACGCCGCTCTTCTCGTTGTGCACCGTCGGCACAGCGCTGAAGATCCGTACCGTGAAGTCGATCTTGCCCTTCTTGCTCTGCCGCTGGACCTTCCAGCCGCCCAGGAAGGTCATGAGGGTCAGGGGTTCCAGGCCGGTGTGGTCCGGGACGAAGACGCCCAGCCCTCCGTACTCGTTGACGTCGATCATCTCGGCCTGGATCGAGACGTCGGAGCCGAGGGGCGTGATGAGGAGGGAGACCCGGTTGGACGAGCGGAACCGCTCCATCATCCGGGTGTTGACGACGCTATTCTTCGCCGAGCCGGCCATGCCCGAAGATTAGGCGGGGGAGGGATTCCTGTCATCTGAAAAGGCGGCCCGGTTCAGGAAAAGAAGCCGGGAATCCCCCTGAGATGGGGCGACGTGGCGGACTCGTCGGGGGTCGAGGATTCCGGCGCGAGGAGGCCGTCCGTCTTCATCGCGATGACCGCCCTCGACTGCGAGATCCCGATCCGCGTGAATCGGCACGGCAGGATCCGTTCTTCCACCTCGATCCAGGATCCTTCAGTCGCGAAGAAATCGGTCCAACGGACCTTCTCGAGTTCGTGGGGTTCCACGGAGAGCGCGAGGCCTCCGTCGTCGCCGACGTTCTGGACGTGCCCGAGAAAATGCCGGTCGATGCGCGTGACGCGGGCCGGCAGGCCCGGGACGGCGCGCCGGCGGGACTGGCGGCGGCCGGCGTTGGCGGTCGTCGCTTCGGAGGGCCGCGCCGAAGGCGGCGAGCCGGCGTGCCCCGAGAAGCGCACGGTCCTGAGGCCGCCGACCTCGCAGGCGACGCCTTGCAGGAAACGGAGCGGCAGGTGCACGGGGCCGCGCGACGTGAGGCGCACGAGCGTCCAGGGCTCGAGAAAGGTCCTGCAGTTCATCCGCTCGAACCGCTCCTGGCGCCTGACCGCCAATCCGACGCCGCCGCGCTCGTTGACGTCGAGAAGCCCTCCCGCCACGCCCCCGGCGACGGTCGCGCCCGGAAAGAGCGTGACCGAAAGCTCGGCGCGCGCGCGATACCGCTCGCAGGATCTCGTGTTCGACTCCGGAATCACCGTTTGCTATCTCAACCTGCCCCCGGGTGAATCTATCGGATCGCGCGTCGGTTTTCCACAGAGGAATCTCGGGAAAGCGCAATCACTTGCCCTCGGGGCACCGAAAGAGTACCATTTGATGACGATTTGGGGCTGGGGCCCCTAACTCATAACCAGGAGGAGTCACCATGTTGTCCGAGAAGATGAGAACCGAGATCAACGAACAGATCGCCTACGAGTTGGAGTCCGCCTACATCTACCTGGGCATGGCCGCCTGGTGCGAGACGGCGAACCT
>CAZWVM010000064.1:13405-17858 GCA_964637705.1 uncultured bacterium | reverse complement strand
TCGGGTTGCGGACGATCGCGCGGCCGACCGCCACGCGCTGGCGCTGGCCGCCGGAAAGCTGGGCGGGCTTGCGCGACAGGGCGTGTCCCAGCTCCAGGATCTCCGCCGTCGACTCGACCCGCTTCTTGATCTCGTCCCGCGGCAGGCCGCGCAGGCGCAGGGAATAGGCCATGTTCTCGCCGACCGTCATGTGCGGGTAGAGCGCGTAGTCCTGGAAGACCATGGCGATGTCGCGCTCCTTCGGCGGGACCTCGTTCACCCGCCGCCCGTCGATCCGGATCTCGCCTTCCGTGATCCGCTCCAGCCCCGCGACCATGCGCAGGAGCGTCGACTTGCCGCACCCCGAGGGACCCACGAGCACGGTGAAGGATCCGTCCGGCACCTCGAAGCTCGCCCCGTGGATCGCCTTGAAACCGTTCGGATACTGCTTCCTGATGCGGTCGAAGATTACGCTTGCCATAAACGGCCTCCGCTCTGTTCCAAGAGTCGCGCCGATCGCCCGGGGATCGAGAGGCGCTTCGCGGCGCGGCCGACGACGACCTCGCCCGTCCAGTCCGTCTCGTGCATGTTCGCGACGAGCACGAGGGCCTTCTTCCCGAGCCGCCGCACGAGGGCGACGGGCTGGTCCTCCGCAGCCGAACGGAAGGATACTAAGGGGGAAAGCCCTTCCTTCACAAGCAGTTGCTCGAAGGCCGCCTTCTGCTGCGTCTGCCGGTCCGAGAGCGATTGTCCCACGAAGGTGACGCGGCCGCGCCCGATGCGCCTGGTGAAGGCGATCGGGAGATCGCCCCAGGTTCCCACGATCCAGGCGTCCTTGACCGAGACGGTGCAGGGCTTGCGGAGATTCAGGATCGTCTCCCCGAAGAGCAGCGACTGCGAGGAATCGGGCTTGCCGCCGATCCTCTTCGCGCCGACGAAATCCGCGAGGATCGTGCAGGCGCGCCCGCGCGCATCCTTCACCGGGAGTTCCGGCCCGATGACCACCTTGCGCCCGGCCCGGATGAGGGCGACGACCTCGCGCTGCGCCGCCGCATCCATCACCTCGAGAGAAAAGACGAAGACGTGCTTCGAGCGGAAGGGCCGCTTCACGAGGTTCCGGTTCGCGCCCTGCCCCAGCCAGATCCAGCGCGGGGGGAAACCGGCCAGGAAGAGCAGGCGGGCGGTCGCGTCGAAGAGATGGGTGAAACACTCCGCGAGGCGCGGCCCCTTCGGGTCGCGGTAATACTCGAAGGGCACCGCCAGGTCCACCGGCGCGTGCGTATCGCCCGCGGCGAGGTAGGGCTCGATCTTCCCGATCGTCCTCCCCCAGGAGCGGATCGGGTCGCCGTGGTCGCGGATCACGCCCTCCGGCGAGATCGGGGCCTGCCAGTCGTGGCGGATTCCGAATTCGCCCACCCCGGGCGGGTTCTCGCCGCCGGCGAGCATGTAGAGGTTCAGGCCGCGCAGGGAGGTCATCGAGGCGACGTGCAGGAGGAGGTCCACGTCCCGGGGGTAGATGCGGGGCCGGTCGAAGAGCATCCCGACCTGCGTCTCGGCGCAGAAGGAGATCGAGTCCTTCTGCACCGAGCGCACCGCCTCCGTCGCCAGGTGGATGTCGTGGACGTTGTCGTTGTCCAGGCGCCGGGGCTGGTAAGCCCCGCCCATGAGGTTCACGCCGCGCGCCTCGAACTCCTCGAACATCTGCGCCGTCAGCGGGGCCCAGTTCCCGCGGCCCCGCGTGTCGTAGTCGTAGAACTGGGGGATGTTGGCGATGAGGGGCACCGTCACGCCGGACTTCCGGGCCAGCCCCCGGAGCGCGCCGAAATACTTCGCGAAGGAGGCGGGCTCCAGTTTCTGGCCGGAGATCCAGTGGACCATCCCGATCTCGTTGTCCAGTTGCACCAGGATCACCGGCCCGCCGAGGGGCGCCTGGTTCCTGACGACGATCGGGAGCAGGGCCTTCAGCCAGTGGGTCGACTGCTTCAGGAATTCCTTCGCCAGGTAGCCGGGCGCGGTCGAGTGGTGGAGCGCCTCTTCAGGCTGCTTGCAGGCTTTGGGGTCGCACGCGACCCGGTCCGGCAGGCCCTCGTAGCGCATCTCGCCGTTGCAGACCGGGCCGAGGCGCAGGATGAGATCGAGGCCGGACTTCCGGACGAGTTCGATGTAGCGCTCGAGGTCGCGGCGCGGGTCCGTCGCGCCCGAAAAGTCGTAGCGCGCACCCTGCGCGCCGCGGGGCGCCTCCACCTCGTGCCACCGCCACGGCACGTACGTGGAGACCGCGTTCATCCCGAGCGACTTCGCCTTCCGGAGGAGGGCGGGCCATTCCTTCGGGTCCATCCGGAAGTAGTGCATCTCGCCGGAGTAGAGAAACCGCGGTTTTCCGCCGATCTCGAGCCTGCCGCCCTTCACCGCCACGCCGCGCTTCTTCATGAGGTCATGACTCCTTTTTCGCTTTGCTTCACCACAGAGTTACACAAGAGAGAACCCGAGATATTCAATTCGAAAATGAATATTCTCTGTGATCTCTTGTGGTTCCATTCTTCTCTTTTCACTCCGCCAGCACCATCCGTCCGAGATGAATCCCCGGATCGAGGAAGAACCAGCTGAACTTCGCCTCGATCGAGCCCCGCGAATCGACGTCGTGCAGGGCCGGGCAGAAACCGATGACGTTCCCCGCCCGGGGCGCGATGCCGAGGAAGGACCAGGGGATCCGCGCCTCGATGGTGTAGCCGCCCGTGGGCCGGGCGACCGCCGTCGTGACGCCGGCCGACAGGGCGTCCACGCCCTGGAACCAGGCCCAGGCGGATCCGTTCGGGGCGAGCCCGATCTGGAAGTCCTTCGAGCCGCCCCAGGTGAGCGCGTTGAACTCGGGGTCGATGTAGATCTCGACGAGGTCGTCGCGGTGCATCTCCGCGCCCGCGTGCCGCGCGACGATCTCCTCGTCGAAAACCTCGGCCAGGACGAAGAGCGCGTTCTCGTTCCAGAGGACCCGGACGCGCGCCGAGGCGTCGGAGGCGTCGTCGGCCGAACCCGATTCGCGGCAGGACTCGTCCAGGAGGATGCTTCCGGCCGTCTTCCACGCGTCGTCGATCGCGCCGTCGATCAGCGGTTCGAAGCGCAACCGCGGCACGGCGAGTTCGGGCCTCTGCCCGAGGTTGCGGAGGGAACCCGGTCCGACGCGGAAGGACGGTCTCAACGCGAGCGGCCCGGGTTTGAAGCCGCAGAGCCCCAGCGCGCGCTGGATCTCGGGGCGCGACGAGAAGAGCCGCCAGATGAGGCCCGACCGGGCGTTCTCGATCGAGAGGAGGATCGCGCCCTGGTCGATCCCGATCGCGTCCATCGCGATCCAGGGCCGGTCGGGCTTCTCGAGGTTGTACGCGTCGGCGAAACCGTAGAGTCCCCAGAGGCCGGGGATCGTTCGCATGTGGAGGAGCGCCTGCCACGAGAGGTCCGGGGTGAACTGGAAGGAGCCGAGCGCCGCCGTCGGCGCGATCGTGCCGTCGTGGATCGCGCGGCCGGGAGGGGCGCCGTAGGCCTTGTAGCCCATGGGACCGTCACAGGCGGTCAGCCCCCAGGAGTTCTCGCCATACGTCCGGAACTCGTCCGATTTCTCGATGCAGAATTGCCGGTTCGCCAGGGTTGCCGCCACCGAGGAGGCCCAGAAATCGGTCTGCCCGTCGTTGGTGTTGCGGAAGTCGACGAAGAGATGGCTGTATTGGTGGGTGAAGAGAGGAGCGGAGGCGAGGGCGACGTGCCCCTCGTATTCACCGGCCTCGCGCTTCACCGCCGACCAGCACCCGGCCGGGACCGGGGCCGTGCGGGAACCGATGGCCATGAGGTAGAGGAGCGAGGACTCGTCGTAGTGGCGCCACCGGTCGGGGAGGAAACCGCGCTCGGGTTTCCAGCCCATCGAGAAGGTGGAGTCGCCGTCGAGCATCCAGGGCCAGTTCACGCGCTCGTACAGCTGCCGCGCGATCGTTTCCACCTCGCCGCCGAAGTAGGATCCGGCCGTGAGAGCGCCGGCGAGGAAGAGGACGGTGTCGATGGAGGAGACCTCGCACTGCCCGTGCCGCTTGGCGTAGCGCGCGTCGAGGAAGTGGTAGTAGAAGCCGTTCGTGGCCTGGGCGACGTCGCGCATCGCGCGAAGGGTCGCGAGAGCCCGCGCGAGCGCGCTGTCCCGGCTCACCCACCCCCGCTCCACGCCGACCGGGAGCGCCGCGAGTCCGAAGCCCGTGGCCGCGATCGATGACGGGGCGTAGGAGAGGGAACAGGGTTGGACGTTGTTGGCGCGGTCCAGGATGAGCCCCTTCGCGGGATCGCAGTTGACCCAGAAGTAGCGGAAGGCCGCCTCCTGCACCTGGTCGAGGAGTTCCGGGCCGGGCGGCGGCGGCGCCGCGAGGCGTTTCCATGCGAACCAGGCCCCGGCGGCGATGACGGCGACGAGGAGAAAGGCGAGGAGGACGCGCTTCATGAC
>CAZWVM010000064.1:0-13305 GCA_964637705.1 uncultured bacterium | reverse complement strand
GCGGGCGTCCCCGACGCGGGCGTCCCCGACGCGGGCGTCCCCGACGCGGGCGTCCCCGACGCGGGCGTCCTCGACGCGGGCGTCCCCGCAACGCCCTCGCTTCTCTCGAGCCGGATGTCATCGACGTAGAGGACCCCCGTCTTGTCCGTTACCGTCCGGTCGTCGAAGACGATGACGATCTCGGTGAGGCAGGTCACGTCGGTCAGCCCCCGGAATTCCGAGAAGGGAATCCGGTACTCGCGAAACTCGGTGCCGATCTCGTCGATCACCGCGCTTCCTCCATCCCGGGGATTCTTCATCTCGACCTTGATCCGCCTCGAGCAGTTCCCCGGCGCGCCGGCGACGCGCAGGGCCAGCGTGTTGTAGAAGGTCGCGTCGAGGTTCTGCATCTTCATCCAGAGCCCGTTGAAGGCCGCTTCCGTGTCCTCGACGTCGTAGGTCAACTGCATCGAGTAGCCCCGGTCCCCGTGCCGGGGCTCGCTCGCGAAACCCATGACACAGGACTGGTTCGAGCTTTCCTCGCGCGCGAGAAAGACGCCGAACGTTCCTCCGATGTTGTTTTGAGGCAGCCCATCGTCGAAATCGGCGATCGGGAGGACGGGGGGAAGGGCGGACGGTGCGGCGGGACCGCACGCCGAGAGCCAGCAGAGCGCGGCCAGGGCGATGCCCGCCGTCCGATTCCCTTCCCGACCCGGCATCAGGCGAAGATCACCTTGACCGTGATCTCCTTTTCCGCTCCCAACGCGCTCCACGGGAGCTTCGTCCCGGCGATATCGCGCCCGTTGACCGTCAGCCCGGGTTTCGCCCCGCGCTCGAACTGGAGCTTCAGGCGCTTCCCGCGCCAGGGGCGTTCGACCGTGAACTTCGACCAGTCGGAGTCGACGTTGGGCTGGAGGACCAGGCCGTCGGGCACGGAGCGGATCCCGAGGAGATCCTCGTAGATGCAGCGTACGAGCCACCCGGAGGATCCGGTGTACCAGGTCCAGCCGCCCTTGCCCGGGGTCGGCGTCGTCGGGCCGTCGATGTTGCCCGGCGTCACGTACGGTTCCGCGCGGTAGCGGGGGTCGCGACCTCGAACCGGCGGCAGGAGGGAGAAGATGACGTGGCGGAGGAGTTCCTTGTCCCCGAGCATGCGGGCCGCGCGGGCGGTCCAGACGGCGCCGTGCGTGTAGACGCCGCCGTTCTCGCGGGCACCCGGGGCGTAGCGCGTGATGTAGCCGATCGAGGAGTCGGGCGTCGCGTAGGCCGGGGTGAGGAGCAATACGCCCCATTCGACGACGAGCCTCTTCTTCACGGCCTCCATCGCCTGCACGGCGCGCTCGCCGAATTTCAGTTCGCCCTGGTCCTCCCGGGTCCCGGACTGCTCGCCGAGCGCGGCGGTGCGGCCGATGACGGACCAGGTCTGCGCGTTGAGGTGGATCTGGCCCTCGCGGCACTTCGAGGAGCCGATGAGCGCTCCCTCGTCGTTGGTGCCCTGGATGAACCACGAGCCGTCCCAACCCTCGGCGTTGACGACCTTCCTGATTTCCGAGGCCATGGCGATGAAGGGCGAGGGATCCTCGCCGCGGGCGCGCGCCAGCTCCGCCATCTCGAGGAAGAGCAGGTGCTGGAAGTGGCCCACCCAGACGGATTCGCCGAGGTTCTTGTCGCCGGCGGAGGAGAGGCCGTCGTTCCAGTCGCAGGAGCCGAGGAGAGGCAGGTTGCGCTTCGAGCGCTTGGAGAGGGCGCGGTCGACGGAGCGGCGGAGATGGTCCCAGACCGGCGTGGCCGGCCCGTTCATGAACTTCACGGGCTGGTCGAGGAAGGCGGCGGAACCGGTTTCGCGGTACAGCTCGGCCGCGACGAGGATCGGCCAGAGATAGTCGTCGGAGCAGTTGTCGCGGGGGCCGACATCGACCTGGGGGTGCCACCAGTGCAGGACGTCGCCCTCGGTGAACTGGTGCTCGAGGTGCATCGTGAGCTGGGCGTGGGTGCGCTCCGTGGCGTAGGGGAGGAAGATCATGCAGTCCTGGAGCTGGTCGCGGAAGCCGAAGGCGCCGGAGGCCTGGTAGAGGCCGCAGCGGGCCATGAGGCGTCCCGCGATCGTCTGGTAGCGGAGCCAGTGGGAGGCCATGAGGTCGAGGTCCTTGGAGGGAGTCTCGGTCGAGAGCGCGCCGACCTGCTCGCGCCAGAACTTCTGGATCGACGTGATCGCCTCCTCGCGGGTCACCGTCATCGCCTGCTGGCCGATCTCGACGGCCTCGTCGATCGACGGACCGTAGGAGGTCGCGAAAGCGACGACCTTGCCGGGCTGGGCGGCGACGTCGAGGATCGAGGTCGCGTCGCCCCAGGCGCCCGTGGAACCGGCGCGTGGCGCCTCGGCGAGGCGGGCCGGGTTCTCGAGGGAGCCGGCGTAGCCGTAGAAGGCGAGGCGGTCCGTCTCGAAGCCGCGGATTTCGCCCGAGGAGGTGTTGGCCAGGGCGCCGGGGAAGACGCAGTTCCAGTGCTCCTTGACGCCCGGCCGCGTGTCGAGCTCCTTGGTGAAGACCAGCGTCTTCGCCCCGGGCTTCGTGCGCGAGCCCTCCTTCATCGCGGTGCGGATGAAGAGCTTGTGGAACTCGCGGTGCACGTCGGGCCAGGTGCCCATGAGGACGTCCTGGACGGAGACGAGCCGGAGTTCCTTCGGCGCGGAGCCGACCGGCGTCACCTCGGCATACCATACCTCGGCGTTCATGCCGGGAAGAACGACCGCGTCGAAGCGGGTGCGGTACTTCGCGCAGGTTCCCTCGTATGTCGCGAAGCCGGGGCCGTATTCGACGCGCCACGTGGCGTCGCCGGAGAGCGGGGAGGGCGTGAGCGTCCGGACGATGCCGGTTTCGTCGAGGAGATAGACGTAGCGGCGGGAGGGATTGAGGACGAGGTCCTGGTCCCAGCGCGTGAGGCGATCGAGCACCGAGTTGCCGCACCAGCAGAAGACGCCTCCGCGCTCGGTCCAGACCGAGCCGAATTCGCCGTTGGTGAGGACATGCGACCAGGGGGCCGGCGGCCGGCCCGTGATCTCGAAGCTCCGCCCGTCCTTGATGAAGCGTCCCGCGTCGTTCATGATGCCATCTTCTCCCTTCGGGTTTCTTCGCGCCGCGCCCGGCGAACCGGGATCGCGGCCGTGCTGTTTCTTATGACGAGTTCGGGTTCCAGCTTGCGCGCGCCTTCGCCCGCCAGGCCCGTGAGGCGGGCGTGCAGGAGCGAGAAGGCGGCGGCGCCGAGTTCCGCGAGCGGCTGGCGCACGGTGGTGAGGAGCGGCTGGGTCGCTTCCGCGATGATCGCATCGTCGAAGCCGACGACGGAGACGTCCCCGGGGACGGCGATGCCGGCCGAGGAGAACTCGGCCAGGACGCCCGCCGCCATCCAGTCGGAGGAGACGAGAATCGCGGTGGGAGGATGCGGGGCGCGCAGGAAGTCGCGCGCGGCCCTCCGGGCAAGCTCCGGCAGGAAGACGCCGCACTCGCTCACGCCCATCGGGGCGAGGCCCGAGGCGCGCAGCTCCTGGCGGTAGCCCCGGGCTCTCTCCGCGCCGACCGCTCCCGCCCCGGTGATGCAGGCGATGCGGCGGTGGCCGAGGCGGACCAGGTGGCGCGCGGCCAGGCGCGCGCCCTGGATGTTGTCGACGCTGACGGAGGGCAGGGAGGCATGGTGGTGGTTGATGATCACCGCGGGATGTCCGCGGCCGATGAGAGCCTTGACGCAGGCGAGGTCGAGGGAGACGTCGAGGATGAGGGAGCCGTCGACGAGGTCGCTGTGGCGGTCGAGGAGGAGAGGGGAGTCCTGCTCGTGCGTGGGCATCGTGACGTGGACCGACCATCCGCGGCGACCCGCCTCGCCCGTGACGCCGGCGAGGATCTCGGAGAGGAAGAAGTCGGAGTAGGCGCGCGACCCGGGCGAGACGACGAGGCCGACGGAGTTCTTGAAGCGGGAGGCGAGGGAGCGGGCGAGGGGGGAGGGGCGGAAGCCGAGGCGGCGGATGGCGCGATCGATGCGACCGCGCGTGGCCGGGGCGATGCCCCGGAATCCCGCGAGGAAGCGCGAGACGGTCGAGACGGAGACCTCGGCCGCGCGGGCCACGTCGTAGATGCTCGCCTTGTGAGCCGGCGCTGCGCCGGCCTTCTTCGCCCCTGCCATGGTTCGTTCCCTTCCCCGGTCGTCACCGGAACAGGGGCATCATAGCCCTATGAAACCGCTTTCATCAAGTAAAAAACGCGTATCATGGAAAATTTTTTCCACCGGGGCGGCCCGACCGCCGGGGCGCCGGGGGGCGGCATGCCCCGCCCGCGTTCCCCGTCGCCCGGACTGCCGCGGGCTCGAAACCCCGTATGAAACCGCTTTCATATTCGCAATATTTGAAAAAAGATGTTGACGGACCTCGAACCTGCCGACTAGGATGTGCACGGGTGGCATGGGTATGAGCTTGCGCGCGGCCGGAAGGCCGGCAGTCGGGCCGCGGCGCGTCGAACCGGAGACCGGCGGGGGACTCATCAGGAGGAATCTTCGTATGAAGAGGAACATCGGTTTGGTGGCGTTCGGCTGTCTGGCCCTCGTGGCCGTGGCCTGCGGAGGCTCCACGCCCGCGCCCACGGCTCCCATCGCGACGCCCGCGCCCGCGGCGACGCCGGTCGCCGAGCCGGCCGCGGCCCCCGCGCCCGCCGCCGGCGGCACCATGGTCGCGAACTTCGACTCCCAGGACCGCGTCAGCGCCCTCGGCGGCGAGTTCGGCTCATGGGCCTCCGCGGCCCCGGATCCCGCCGCGACCTGCCTCGAGGAACTCGTGGGCGGCAGCTGGAAGATCAGCTACGACATCTCCAAGGAGGGCAGCTACTGCGGCACGTGGATGAAGATGAAGGGATTCGACGCGACGCCGTTCAAGAACCTCGTCATCCGCGTCAAGGGCGAGGGTCAGTTCTCCCCGACCTTCATCGTCGAACTGAAGACCGGCGAGGGCGCGGCCCTGAAGGTCGCCCGCCGCGTCGTTTCCGGGGTCACCTCCGAGTGGCAGAACATCTCGATTCCGCTCGCGGAGTTCAAGGACCTGCCGTCCCTGCAGGGGCTCTCGGAGCTCACCACCGTCTACGACATGCAGACCTGCCCGGTCCGCAAGGGGACCTATCTCATCGACTCGATCAACTTCGAGTAAACCGTCGGATTCGGCACGGTACGGCGCCCCCGCGGTTTCGACCGCGGGGGCGTTTCTTTTTCGAGAGTCGGAGACGAGGAACTTGACGGGCGATCCGGAACAGGAGAACGTACCCCCGTCGGAATCTCTCTCGGGGGCGGGTGACGTTCAGGTCATGAATGACGACGGACGGCAGGACCAGGATCGGCAATACTTCATCTTCTCGGCCGATGCGCAATACGGCCCCCTTTCCATGCAGGAAATCAAGCTCTGGCGCCTGGAGAACCGAATCGAGCCCGACACCATGATCTGGGAGGACGAGAGCCAGTCCTGGGTGCCGCTCTCCACCTTCCGGGATTTTCTCGTGCACCCCTCGCCGCGCCTCGTCTACCGCCGCGACGCCCAGGGGTTGAAGCTCGAGGGCACCAAGGTCTACCCCGGCGGGTTCCGGGCGAACAAGGAGAAGAGAAACTACCTGCGCATCAAGTCGGCCCTGCGCATCGAGTACTTCGCGGTCAACCTCGCCACCCGCATGAAGACCTCCCTCGGAACCACCACGGTCATCGACAACATGAGCGCGGGCGGGCTCGGCTTCAAGGTCAACAAGTCCGGTCTCAAGGTCAAGGACCACATCTTCATGAAGATCCACACCGACAACGGTCTGATCGAGGCGATCGGCGAGGTCGTGCGCGTCACCAACGGCAGCGACATCGGGATCGGGTTCCGCGAGGTCAAGGGGCGGGACAAGTTGCTCGAGTACATCGGGAGGGCGGGGCGCCGGTAGCCCGGGTTCGCCCTTGGCTCCCTTGAACGGGCTCGGCTTCGCCCTCCGACCCCCGCGGCATCCTCGGGGACGTGCCGCGCGAAAGAAAGGCGGAGCCCCGTGGGGCCCCGCCTCGAGCCGGATCAGAACTCAGTTGATCGTGACGAACTTCTCCGCGGGAACGCCGCAGATCGCGCACTTGCCCGACGGCTTCTTCAATTCGATGTGGCCGCAGATCGGGCAGAGGTAGATATCCTCGACCGAGATGTCCTTCCCGGCCTGCACGGCTTCCAGCGCCAGCTTGTAGATCTGGGCGTGGACCGCCTCGGCCTTGACCGCGTAGCCGAACATGCGCTTGGCGGCGTGCCCGTCCTTCTCGGCCTGCTCCACCATCGGCGGATACATCTCCTGGAACTCGTACGTCTCCCCGCCCATCGCTTCCTTGAGGTTCTCGGCCGTGGTCCCGATGCCGCCCATCGCGGCGAGATGCCCGAGCGCGTGGATCGTCTCCGCCTCCGCGATCGTCCTGAAGAGCTTCGCCACCTTCGGGAAGCCGTCCTTCTCCGCCTGACGGCCGAAGGCCGTGTACTTCCTGTTCGCCTGGCTTTCGCCCGCGAACGCCGTCGCCAGGTTCTCCGTCGTCGACTTCATGCCCCGTTCCTCCTGAATGTGAATTGAACCCCGTCCCCGACAGGGTGGCAAATCATACCGTTTGAGTCCTCTATCGTCAAGTCCTCTGGCGTTTCCAGGCGTTGATCAGGCCGTTGGTCGAGGAATCGTGCGAGGTGACCGGCTCCTCGCCCTCCAGCTCCGGCAGGATCCGGTTCGCCAGTTGCTTCCCCAGCTCCACACCCCACTGGTCGAAGCTGAAGACGTTCCAGACGACGCCCTGCACGAAGATCTTCTGCTCGTACATCGCGATGAGCGAGCCCAGGGTGCGGGGGGTGAGCTTCTTGAAGAGGATGGAGTTCGTGGGGCGGTTGCCCGCGAAGACCTTGAAGGGCACCAATCGCTCCAGGGTCTCGCCGCTCTTGCCCTCGCGCTTCAGTTCCTCCCTCACCTCCGCTTCCGTCTTCCCGTTCATCAGGGCCTCGGTCTGGGCGAAGAAGTTCGAGAGGAGCATGCGGTGGTGGTCGCCGATCGGGTTGTGGCTGACGGCCGGTGCGAGGAAGTCGCAGGGGATGAGCTTGGTGCCCTGGTGGATCAGCTGGTAGAAGGCGTGCTGACCGTTCGTGCCCGGCTCGCCCCAGATGATCGGGCCGGTCTGGTGGGAGACAGGCTTCCCGTCGCGCCCCACCGACTTGCCGTTCGATTCCATGTCGCCCTGCTGGAAATAGGCCGCGAAGCGGTGGAGATACTGGTCGTAGGGGAGGATCGCGTGGCTCTGAGCCCCGAAGAAGTTGTTGTACCAGATCCCGAGCAGGGCCAAAGTCACCGGGATGTTCCTCTCGAACGGCGTCTCGCGGAAGTGCCGGTCCATCGCGTGGGCGCCCGCGAGCAGGGCCTCGAAGTTCTCGAAACCCACGGCGCAGGCGATCGAGAGCCCGATGGCGGACCAGAGCGAGTAACGGCCGCCGACCCAGTCCCAGAAGGGGAACATGTTCTCCGCCGCGATCCCGAACTTCTCCACCTCGGCGCGATTCGTGGAGAGCGCCGCGAAGTGCTTCGCGACGTGGGCCGGGTCATGCGCCGCCGCCAGGAACCACTGCCGCGCCGTGCGCGCGTTCGCCATCGTCTCCTGCGTGGTGAAGGTCTTGGAGGCCACGAGGAAGAGCGTCGTCTCCGGCTCCACCCTCTTCAGCGTCTCCGCGATGTGCGTGCCATCGACGTTGGAGACGAAGTGGACCTCGATGTTCGGCCGGATGTAGGGCCGCAGGGCCTCCGTCACCATCACCGGGCCGAGGTCCGAACCGCCGATCCCGATGTTCACGATGTCGCGGATGGGCTTCCCCGTCCAGCCCTTCCACGCGCCCGAGATCACGCGATCGGAGAAGGACTTCATCCGGTCGAGCACCGCGTTCACGTCCGGCATCACGTCGCGGCCGTCGACGACGACGGGCGCGTTCGACCGGTTGCGGAGCGCGGTGTGCAGGACGGCCCGGTTCTCCGTCTCGTTGATCCGCTCTCCCGAGAAGAAGCTCTCGATCGCCTCCGCGAGAGCCGTCTCGCGCGCGAGTCCGCAGAGGCATTTCATCGTCTCGGCCGTGACGAGGTTTTTCGAGACGTCGACGAGGATCTCCTCGAAGGTGAAGGAGAGCGCGTCGAAACGGCCCGGATCGGTACGGAAGAGCTCGCGCAGCGAGGCCTTCGCCATCTCCGGCTGGTGGGCGGCCAGGGATTTCCAGGCCGCGGTCGTCGTCGGGTCGATTCGCTTCAGCATCGTGTCCTCCCTCTTCTCTTCCCGGTGTCAGGCATACGCACTTACGCATTCGCCCGTTCGTCGTGAACCGAAGTTTTTCCGGGAGTCGGCGATGATCATAGCATTCCCGCAACAAATGCGTAAGTGCGTATGCCTGACACCGTTATCCGCGCACCATCCCGGCCAGCGCCCTCAGGGCCTGCCCCCGGTGGCTCCGCCGGGCCTTCTCCTCGGCAGGCATCTCCGCCGCCGTCATGCCCGCCTCGTCGTCCCAGAAGAGGGGATCGTAGCCGAATCCGCCCTCGCCGCGCGGCGCCTCGAGGATCCGCCCCCACCACCAGGCGTCGGCGTGGAATGTCTCGCCGCCGGGCAGGCAGAGGACCGCGGCGCATCGGTAACGCGCGCGCCGCTCCCCGGGGCGGGGGAAGCCCGCGAGCGCCGCGACGAGCTTCGCGTTGCGCTCCTTCTCGGTCGGAGCGTAGCGCGCGGATCGCGGCCCCGGCTCCCATCCCAGCGCCTCCACCTCCAGGCCCGAATCGTCCGCCACGGCCGGGAACCCCGACTGATCGGCCGCCGCGCGCGCCTTCGCCTTCGCGTTCTCCACGTAGTCCCCGCCCTCCTCGGGATAAGCGATCGTGAGTCCGAGCTCGGAGGGCCGCAGGACCGCGACGCCCGGGAAGAGCGCGGAGAAGATCTCGTGGAGTTCGCGCGCCTTCCCCGGGTTCTCCGAGGCGACGAGGATCCGCTCGAGCCTCACGGCGGCGGCGTCTTCCAGCGCCGGTGCAGCCAGAAATACTGCTCGGGGCGGGCTCGCACGATCTCCTCCACCCGCCGGTTGTAAAATGTCATGATCTCCTCGACGGTGCCGGAGGAGGAAAGCGGCTCGAAGACGGCGCGGTAGGCCCCGTTCTCGCTATAGACCGAGACCAGGACGATCGAGGCGCCGGTGCGTCGTGCGAACTCGCCGAGGCCGTCGAGGGTCGAGGCGGGGCGGCCGAAGAAGGGGATGAAGAGCCCGCCCTCGCCCGCGTCCTGGTCCGCGAGGATCGCCACGAGTTCGTTCCGCTTCAGGGCCGAGAAGACGTGCCGGATCCCGATCCCGCTCTCAGCGACGCGGGCCCCGCGGATCGTCCTGAGTCGGCGCATGTAGGCGTCGACGTGCGGATTGTGGGCCTTCTTGTAGACGGCGGTGAACTCGTAGCCCTCGACCCTGAGCCGAGGGATGCAGACGTCATACGCACCGAAGTGGTGCGTCGCGACGATGACGCCGCGTCCGCGCGCGAGCGCCGCCTCGATGTGCTCTTTCCCGACGAGAGTGACGCGTTCCCGGAACTGCTCGTCGGTCCAGGACAGGATGTCGAAGGTGTCGACGATCAGCTCGCCGAAGTGGGCGAAGCAGGCGCGCGCGATACCGTCCCTCTCCGCGACGGTCCGTTCCGGAAACGCCGTCCCGAGGTTCTCGCGCACGGTCCGCCGCCGCACGCCGAGGGCGTGGACGAGGAGCCCGAGGGCGCGGCCGAGGCGGCGCCGCACGGGCCGCGGGGGGAGAGAGAGAGAGCCGACGACGGCGCGCAGGGCGAGATACTCGAGGAGGTGCCGGGCGCGGCGCGAAAAGGGGTCGCCGCTCACAGCCGCGCCTTCACGAAGTCGACGAGCCCCGGGCACTCGACGGCGGTCGTGAGCACGGCGGCCGGGAAGGGGAGGGGGCGGCCGTCGAGGCGCGCGGCGTCCTTCGCCGTCATCACGGCCAGCCCGTCGTGGGCCTCCACGAGCCGCGCGACGAGCGCGAGGTCCCCGTCCGTGAAGACGTGGTGGTCCGGCCGGACGATCTCCTCCACGACTCGCGCCCCGGCGGACTCGATCGCCCGGTGGAAGCGTCGGGGGTTGGCGATCCCGGAGAGGGCCACGACCTTGCCCCCGAGCAGGGCCGTCGCGACAACCGTGCCGGGATAGGGCACGACGCCCGCGACGACGCGCCGCGCGAAGAAGACCGGCGCGTCGGTGTGATGCCGCCACTCCGTCGAAACCTCGGCGTCGTCGTCGCCGAACTCCCGGACGCGCACGATGGCGTGGCAACGCGCCAGCGCGGCGATGGGTTCGCGGAGGCGGCCCCACGGCAGGAGCCTCTGCCGCGAGGGCTTCGCGGCGGCCGGGATCACGACGACGTCGATGTCGCGTGCGACCCGGGCGTGCTGGAACCCATCGTCCAGGATCAGCACATCGGCCTCGCTTCCCGCGCGGCGGCAGGCTTCGAGCCGGTCCGCGCCGATGTGAACGGGGACGTCGCCGAGCGCCCGGGCGATCTCGAGCGGCTCGTCGCCGACGTCGGCGGCGCGGCTCCCCGGCGCGACGGCCGCTCCTTCGCCGCTCAGGCGGCCGCGGTAGCCCCGCGAGACGACGGCGACCTTGCGGCCCGCGTCGCGGAGCGCCGCGGCGAGCGCGATGACGACGGGCGTCTTGCCCGTTCCGCCGACGTGGAGATTCCCGATGGAGACGACCTTGCGGCCCGTCGGCTCGGGACTCGGCGCGGGGCGCAGGGCGAGCCCGAGGCCGTAGAGGGCTGAGAGCGGCGCGCAGGCGGCCTGGAGGAGCTTCGAGCGGAAGAGCCGGTCCGGGTCGTCGCGCAGGGCCATGGGTCTAGGACTGGAACTGGATCGCGTGGAGGCGGGCGTAAAGCCCGTTCCGCGCGAGGAGATCGGCGTGACGCCCCTCCTCGACGATCCGGCCCCGGTCCAGGACGACGATCCGGTCCGCCCGCTGCACGGTGCTCAACCGGTGCGCGATGACGAGCGTCGTGCGCCCCTCGATGAGGCGCTCGATCGCGGCCTGCACGTGTTTCTCGCTCTCGCTGTCCAGGGAGCTCGTCGCCTCGTCCAGGAGGAGTATGGGCGGATCGACGAGCAGCGACCGGGCGATGGCGATGCGCTGCTTCTCGCCGCCCGAGAGGCGCGTGCCGCGCTCCCCCACGACCGTCTCGAAGCCGTCGGGCAGGCGCCGCACGAAGTCCAGGATGTGCGCCGCCTCCGCCGCCGCCTCGATTTCCGCCCGCGTCGCCCCGGACCTCCCCAACGCGATATTCGCCTCGATGGAATCGTTGAAGAGGAAGGTCTCCTGCGTCACGAGCCCGGTCAGGCGCCGGAGCGAGACGAGATCGAGATCCCGGAGGTCGATGCCGTCGAGCGTGATGCGGCCGGCGACGGGATCGTGGAAGCGGGTGAGGAGCGACAGGAGCGTCGACTTGCCGGCGCCGGACGGCCCGACGAGCGCCACCGTTTCGCCGCGACGGATCGAAAGAGTGATGTCGACGAGCGCCGCCTCGCTTCCGCCCTCGGCCTTCGGAACCGCGTCGTAGGAGAAGGTCACCTTCTCCAGGCTCAGCTCGTGGCGGAACTCCGCGGGCCGGTTCGCGCGCGAGACGATGGAGGGAACGGTGTCGAGGACCGCGTAGACGCGGTCGAGCGCGGCCGCCGCGCGACTCGCCTCCGAGAGCGCGTTCACCAGCGTCTTCACGGGCTGGTAGGTGGCCATGAGGATCGCCATGAAGGCGAAGAAGGAGCCGGGCGTGAGCCGGCCGGCGATGACGGTGCCGCCGCCGTACAGGATGATCGCCGCGATCGCCAGCGCCGTCACGAACTCCGTCGCCGGCGTCGCCGCGGCCGTCGCGAGGTACGCCCGCCGCGCCCGCTCCAGGTATTCCGCCGCCGCGCGGCGGAATCGCGCCTTCATCGTCTCCTCCGCCGCGAAGGCCTGCACGATCCGGATCCCGCCAACCGTCTCCGCGAGCCGGGCCGCGATGTCCGCCATGCCCTCCTGCATCCGCGCCGAGCGCTTCCGGATCGACTTCCCCAGGACGCGGACGATCCCGACGACGAAGGGAGCGACGAGCAGGGAGGCGCCGGCGAGCAGGGGATCGAACCACACGAGCAAACCGACGAGAAAGACGATCTCGAAGGGACGGCGCACGAGGTCCGCGGTCACGGTCGAGGCGAGGTGCTGGACGAGGCCGAGGTCGGCGGTCAGGTTGGAGATCGTCTCGCCGCTGCGCTTGCGGGCGTACCACGACGGCGAGAGAACGAGCAGGTGGTCGTACAGATCGACCCGCAGGCGGTTCACCATGATTTCCCCCGCGAGCATCATCAGGAAGCGCTGGACGTAGAGCGCCGCGCAGTAGACGACGCGCGTCGCGACGAAGAAGGCCGTGAGCCAGAAGAGCAGTTCGGTCTTCGTTCCGCCGACCGTGCCCCCGATCCCGGGCACGGGGAAGGAAACGCGCTCGCCCGGGGCCACGAAGATCTGGTCGATGATCGGCTGCAGCGTCACGAGCGAGACGCCGTTGGTGACGACGACGGCGATCATGGCGGCGGTCGAGAGGAGGATGGGGGAAAGCGCGGGCCGGAATCGCGCGGTCGTTCGGCGGATCACGGCGCGCCCGTCAGGACGAGAGCAGTTCGCGGCAGAGTTCCGCGGTCCGGCGCGCGCTGCCCTTGCCGCCCAGGATCTCGCGCAACCCCGCGAACTGCCCCTTCATCGTCGCCCCGTCCAGCGCCAGCAGTTCCCGGACGATCCGCTCCGCGCTCGCTTGCCGCTGGATCAGTTCCGGCACGAGGTCCTGCCGCAGGAGGATGTTCGGCATGGCGAAGCGACGGGTCGAGACGAGGAGGCGGCCGAGAGCGTAGGAGACCCAGGAGAGGCGGTAGATGGAGACGAAGGGCACGCCGAGGAGCGCGGCCTCCAGGGTCGATGTGCCCGACTTCACGACCGCGCGGGCGCTGGAGGCGAGCAGCGTTCGCGCGTCGCCCGAATACAGCTCGCACGGGGCCTCGCCGAAGAGCTCCACGTGCCGCGGGTCCGCCAGCGAGATCACGGGTCGCCAGCCGCGAGCGGCCAGGTCCCGCGCGACCCGCGCGAGCACGGGCATGTGCCGCCGGATTTCGTTCCGCCGCGAGCCGGGAAGGATCGCGACCGTCTTTCCCCCGGCGAACTCCGGGTCCGGCGCGGGCGCGGGCAGGTCGAGGAGCGGATGACCGACGAAGACGGCGT
>CAZWVM010000063.1:0-17880 GCA_964637705.1 uncultured bacterium | reverse complement strand
CGACGATCCACGTCGTGGACTGGGCGGACGAGGAAGGGGCCCGCTTCGGCCGCTCGCTCGTGGGTTCGTCCTCCGCGAGCGGCTCGCTGAATCCGAAGAAGGAACTGGCGCACCTCAAGGACCGTGCCGGAGTCTCGATGCCCGACGCCCTGAATGAGAACGGCGTGAAGCTCGAGACGATGCTCGCGGCCGGCAAGCACCTGCGCGCGCAGAAGGGCGCCGCCTATCTCGAACTGCACATCGAGCAGGGACCGGTGCTCGAGTCGATGAAGAAGCCGGCGGGCGTGGTCCTTGGCACCGTCGGCGTGGAGCGCCACTTCATCCGGTTCAAGGGGCAGGCCGCGCATTCCGGCTCGACGCCCGTTCCGCTTCGACGTGACGCCTTCCTCTCGGCCGCCGAGTTCGCGCTCGCCTGCCGCGAGATCGCCCTGAAGTTCTCGGGGCCGACTCCGAAGACCCGCGTTGTCGCGACCTGCGGCGTCGTGAAGGTGGAGCCGTGCATCGTCACGGCCTGCCCGGGGGCGTGCGAGATATCGCTCGACATGCGCGCCCTCGACGCGAAGGTTCTCGCACGGATGCTCGCCGCCGCGAAGAAGGCCTCGAAGGCCTCGGCGAAAAGGAACAAGACCTCGGTGGAATGGCAGACGCTCTGGCAAATCGAGCCGCGACTCTTCGACCCGACGCTCCTCGAGTTCTGCGCCCAATCCGTGAAGGAGATGACGGGCGACGCGCCGTTCCTGCCGTCCGGCCCCCTGCACGACGCGGCGGAGATGGTTCCCCTGATGCCGACGGTCATGATGTTCGCCCAGAGTTCGCCGGGCTTGTCCCACTGCAAGGAGGAGAACACGCCCGAGCCTCACCTCGACAAGACGATCCGCGCGTTCCTCAGGTTGGCCGAGAAGACCGTCGCTCACGTCGGTCGATAAACCACAGGGGGATGGATATGAAGTCGAACTATCTCCTCCATGCACAGGGTAAGAAAATAGACTGAATTCCACGTGGCGTCTTGACCGCTCCGCGATAATATGGCTTCGGGTGATCGTGAGAGAGCGCAGGGGAGTCCGATCGGTCTTCAGTGCCGCATGGGCGGCGGCTCATCTCGTCGTTCTGCTGGCCGCGCCGGGTTTGGCCGCCGTCTCCTATGACTCCGCCGTCGCATCCCGCATGGGCGCCGCCGCGATCTCCGGGGTCAAGGACTACGCGCCGGACCTCGGAAGCCACTGGGCGCGCCTGCCCACCAATATCACCGACTCGAACTGGGCCTCGCCCGTCTTCTTCGACAGCGAGTTGCGCGACTACCAGGACTCGGGCGTCGTCGCGCTCGGAATCCTCAGCCCCCGCAAGAACAACGTCTGGATCACCCCGGCGCAGTTCGCGAGCGCGGTGGCGCAGTTCGTGGAGCGTTACGACGGCGACGGCGTGAACGACATGCCCGGGCTCGTCTACCCCATCAAGCACTGGGAGTTCTTCAACGAGTACGGCACCACGAACCCGGAGTTTTCGGGGCTGGGTCACGACTCCTTCGCCCGGATGATGGAGTCGGCGGTCGTGGCGATGAAGGCCGCCTGCGCGACCTGCACGCTCGTCTACAATCCCTTCTCGCGCGAGGCGGCCGATTCTCTCGTCGCCCGCATCGGCGCCGACTCCATTCAGGTCATCTCCTTCCACACCTACTCGCCTCTCGACCAGGCGCTCCACCCGAGCGATTCCTTCTACTCGGTGAACTTCCCCGCCCACCTCGCCTCCTGCGGACTCTCGGGCAAGCCCGTCTGGGCGACGGAATACGCCTTCTACGACCATCTGGGGGCGAACCCGCCGAACCAGATGGCGGCCTCCCAGGACGCGAACGCCCGATGGCTGGTGCAGACGACCGTGTGGGGGATGGCGACGGGAAAGTTCGAGCGGATCTTCTACGCCGAGATCACGGCTCCGATGGATTCGACGGCGAACCTGCAGTGGATGGCGCTCGTCGATTCGACGGGCGCGAAGCGGCAGAACTACTTCGCCTTCAAGAAGATGGCATCGCTCATCGACTACCACGATTCCGTGACGACGGACTCGGTGCCGTCCAACGTCTACGGATATCGCTTCCGGATCGGCGATACGTTTGTCCACGTGCTCTGGAGCAAGGAGGCGACGGGGACGCACTCGAACGTCACGATCACGGGTCTTGCGGGCTCGACCGTGACGAGGATCCTGGCGGCGCCGAACCAGAACTTCGCCTTCGAGAGCACGACGCTCGCGGTCGCGGGCGGAGCGGTCACGATCGACATTCCCGAGACGCCGGTCTACCTGGTGGACGTCGTCTCGTCCGCGCCCGATACCTCCGGCGCGAACGCCTGGTACGTGAACGACACGTCGACCGCCGGCGACAGTTTCACCTCCGCGGTCGGGAGCGACGCGAACAACGGGCTGTCGGCCGCAACGCCGAGGCGGACCCTCGCCGCGGTCCTGCCGCATCTCACCGCCGGCGACACGGTCTACCTCGATTCGGGCGTCTACGCGGAGACTTTCGCCTCGGCCGTGGACAGCGTCGCCCTGGTCGGCATGGGCGTCGGCGCCTCGATCCTGGACCGCGGCGGCGCGGGCGGGCACGTGATCGCTCTCGATTCGCGGGTCAACATGCTGGTCCGCGCCGTGGAGATCCGGAACGCGGCGCGGGATTCGCAGGGCATCCGCCTCTACAACACGCACCGCTCCTCGATCCTCTCCTGCCGAATTCACAACGCCGGCGGCACGGGCCTCTGGCTGAGTTGTTCCGACACCAATACGATCCGCGACAACGCCATCGACTCGTGCGGACGGATGGAGAACGTGCGCCTCGAGGGGACCTCGTACGGCAACGTCATCGACTCGAACGAAATCACGAACGCGGACTACTACGGGGTCTTCGTTTCGGAGGCCGACAGCAACGACTTCACCCGGAACCTCGTCCGGAACTCGGACTACTCGGCCCTCTCCTTCGTGAACAGCGACTCCAACCATGTCGCGGAGAACACGATCCGCACCACGAATCTCCTCTACGGTCTCTACATGTCCAACGGCGCGGGAAACGTCGTGAGGGGAAACGGCGTGGAGACCTGCTGGGACAACGGGATCCACATGACATCGAACTGCCGGGACAACACCATCGAGAGCCAGGTGGTGAGGGGGAACCGGCTCGGGGGCATCTACATCGAGGGCGCGCGGAACGTGGTTCGCTTCTGCACGGTCTCCTCGAACGGTCGCGAAGGGATCGCCCTGAGCGACGGCACGGCGAACCAGGTTCTTTCGAACGTCGTCCGGACGAGCGGATCCTCGGCGGCGGCCGGGCTCTACATCGCCTCGTGCACGGGAACGCTGGTCGCGCGGAATCTCGTCGATTCGCACGCCACCCACGGCATCTCCATCAGCGGCGGCCGGCAGAACACCGTTGTCGCGAACGAGATCGCCGGCAACGCGGGCTACGCCCTGGCGCTCGGGGGATCGACCGAGTCGGTCACGTTCGAGCGCAACAACCTTCGCGGTTCGACGTCCCGCCCGGATTCGCTCGTCTACTCGACCGTGGCCTCCGGAGCGACGCTGAACCGCGACTGGTTCGGGACGACCGACTCGTCCCGCATCGCGGCCCGCATCTGGGGCTCGGGGCGCGCGAAGATCGCCTATACGCCGTTCCGTCTCTCGGAGATCGACACGGCCGCCGGGCGCGACACGGTGGCGCCCGAGGCGCCGGTTCTCGCCGTGGACACCGCCCACGGTCGCATCACTCTGTCCTGGACGGCTCCCGTCGCCAACGAGGACGGTCACTCCGGCGAGACCTCGGTGGCGGCCTACCGCCTCTATCGCTCCCGCGCGGCCGACACGACGGATTGGTGCGTGCTTCTCGCGGAGACGACGGCGATCACCTTCTGGGATTCCTCGGCCACCTTCGACACGGACTATTACTACCGCGTGACGGCCCTGGACAACGCCTCGCCCCGGATCAACGAAAGCTGGTATTCGACGATCGTGCGAGGCCGCACCAGCCGGCTCACGGCGGACTTCTCGGGGGACTCGCTCGTGACGACAGCCGACGTGCTGGCGATCGTGCCGCGTTACCGTGTTCCGGCTCAATACGACACCCTCTATGACATCGGCCGGAACGGGCAGGACGGGACGATCGACGCCGAGGATCTCTTCGAACTGGGTCGCCAATTCGGACTTTAGACGCGCACGATCGGCCCATCACGCGAGAACGGCATCGGGCCTTATTCCTCCCCGTCGGGCATGCCACCGCTGGAACGCTTCGGCCCGGGATCGGCGCCGGCCGATACCGCGCGTCTTCACGCCTTTCTTGCCATCCATGGTTCCCACACCTATCATCCCCTCATGTCCATCACCATCGATGAAGTCCGCCGGATCGCGGCGCTCGCGCGCCTCGCGGTGACCGACGAGGAGGCCGCGCGGTACGCCGCCGACCTCTCCCGCGTCCTCGACTACGCCGACTCGATCCGCGCGATCGATACGAAGGACGTGCCGCCGACGACGCACGTCCTGGACCTCGTCGACGTCTGGCGCCCCGACGAGCCCGGCGAGAGCCTCGACCGCGACATCGTTCTCGCGGAGGCGCCGCAGTCGGAGGACGGCTGCTTCGTCGCGCCCCGGATCGTATGAGCCATCCCCGGACCCTCCACGCGCTCATCGCCGGTCTCGAGCGCGGCGACTTCACGGCCGTCGAGGTCGCGCGGTCCTGCGCCGACCGCGCCGCGCGCCTCAACGAACGGCTCGGGGCCTTTCTCCACCTGAACGAGGCCGCCCCGTCCGCGCCGGCCCCGGCGCCGCTTCACGGCCTGCCCGTCGCGGTGAAGGACAACATGACGACCGTCGGGATGCCCACGACCTGCGCCTCGAGAATCCTCGAGGGCTACCGCGCGCCCTACAACGCGACCGCGGTCGAGAAACTGCTCGCCGCGGGCGCCTGGATCCCGGGGAAGCTGAACATGGACGAGTTCGCCATGGGATCCTCCAACGAGAACTCGGGCTTTGGCCCCTGCCGCAATCCGTGGTCGCTCGAACACGTGCCGGGCGGATCCTCCGGGGGCGCGGCCGCGGCCGTCGCCGCGGGGCTGGTGCCGGCCGCGCTCGGTTCCGACACCGGCGGCTCGATCCGCCAGCCCGCCTCCTTCTGCGGCGTGACGGGTCTCAAGCCGACCTACGGCCGCGTCTCGCGCTACGGCCTCGTCGCCTACGCCTCCTCTCTCGACCAGATCGGTCCCGTCGCGCATGACGCCCGGGACGCGGCCCTGATCCTCGGCGCGATCGCCGGCCACGACGCCCACGATTCCACCTCGGCGAACGTGCCGGTCGAGGATTTCTCGGCGGCGCTGACCGGCGAGGTGAAGGGCCTGCGCGTCGGCGTGCCGCGCGAGTATTTCGCGAAGGGGCTCGATGCGGAGGTCGAGGCCGCGGTGCGGTCCGCGCTCGGAACCCTCGAGTCCGCCGGCGCGCGTCTCGAGGAGATCTCGCTTCCCCACACGGAGCATGCGATCGCGGTCTACTACCTCGTCGCGACCGCCGAGGCCTCCTCCAACCTCTCCCGCTTCGACGGCATCCGCTACGGTCTCCGCAAGGACGACGGCGCGCTCGTGCCGACCTACCGCGCGACGCGCGGGGCCGGGTTCGGCGCGGAGGTGAAGCGACGCATCATGCTCGGCACCTACGCCCTCTCGGCCGGTTACTACGACGCCTACTACAAGAAGGCTCTCGAGGTGAGGACTCTGATCCAGCGCGATTTCCTCGAGGCCTTTGCATCGGTCGACGTCATCGCGACGCCGACTTCGCCCACCCCCGCCTTCCGCTTCGGCGAGAAGACCGAGGATCCGCTGACGATGTACCTGCAGGACATCTACACGATCTCCGTGAATCTCGCCGGGCTCCCGGCGGTCTCCATCCCTTGCGGCTTCTCGACGGGCGCGCCGCCCTTGCCGATCGGGCTGCAACTCATCGGCAAGCCCTTCGCGGAGTCGACGATCCTCGGGGCGGCCGACGCCTACCAGAGGCTCACGGACTGGCACGAGCGCCAGCCCGCGGGGTTCGAGCCGTGAGCGGCCCAGCCGCCGTGAGCGGCCCAGCCGCCGTGAGCGGCCCAACCGCCGTGAGCGGCCCAGCCGCCGTGAGCGGCCCAACCGCCGTGAGCGGCCCCGTCGTCGCGGGAGGGACGACCGCCTTGGAGGCCGTGATCGGTCTCGAGGTCCACGTCCAGCTCCTGACCCGGACGAAGATCTTCTGCGCCTGCCCGAACCGCTTCGGCTCCGATCCGAACACGAATGTCTGCCCGGTCTGCCTCGGGCTCCCCGGCGCGCTCCCGGTCCTCAACCGTCATGCCCTGGAGCTGGCGACGCTAGCGGCCCTGGCCCTGGGCGGGAGCATCGCGCCGCGCATGAAGTTCGACCGCAAGAACTACTTCTACCCCGATCTCCCGAAGGCCTACCAGATCTCCCAGTTCGATCTCCCTCTCTCCAAGGGAGGCGGGATCGCGCTTTCCAACGGCCGTTTCATCGGTCTCACCCGGATCCACATGGAGGAGGACGCGGGCAAGCTCCTGCACACGGCCGAGAACCTCGACGAATCAACCTACACCCGCGTGGACCTCAATCGCGCCGGGACGCCCCTGATCGAGATCGTCTCGGAGCCGGATCTCCGCACGCCGGACGAGGCCTACGAGTATCTCTCGACGCTCAAGCGGATCCTCGAATACGGCGGGGTCTCGGACTGCAACATGGAGGAGGGGAGCCTGCGCTGCGACGCGAACGTCTCGGTGCGCCCGCGGGGCGAGACGAAGCTCGGCGTCAAGGTCGAGGTGAAGAACCTCAACTCCTTCAAGGCGGTGCGCGAGGCGCTGAGGCACGAGATCGCGCGGCAGGAAGCCTGCGTCGAGGACGGGGAGAGGATTCGACAGGAGACGCGGCTCTGGGACTTCGACCGCGGCGTGACGCGGAGCATGAGAGGGAAGGAGGAGTCGCACGATTATCGATACTTCCCCGACCCGGACCTCGTGAGCTTCCGCCTGCCGCCGGAGTTCGTGGCGGAGGTGCGGGCGCGCCTGCCGGAGATGCCGGAGACGCGGGCGAGGCGCTACGTCGAGTCGCTCGGGCTCTCGGAACGCGACGCCGGGATCCTCACGGCGCGGCGTTCCCTGGCGGAGTTCTTCGAGGCGGCCGTCGCCGCGCATCCGGCGGGGGCGAAGACGATCGCGAACTGGGTGCTCACGGATTTCCTCAAGGCGCTCGGCGACGCGGATCCCGCCGCGGCCCGCGTCGCGCCGGACGCGCTGGCCGCGCTCGTGAAGCTGATCGACGACGGCACGATCAGCGGGAAGATCGCGAAGGAGATCCTGCCGGAGATGATGGAGAGCGGCGAGGCTCCGGGCGAGATCGTGAAGAGGAAGGGACTCCTGCAGATCACGGACGAGTCGGCGCTGGAGGAGATCGTGCGCGCCGTCATCGCGGAGAATCCCGGGCCGGCCGCCCAGTACAGGGAGGGGAAGAAGAACGCGATCGGATTTCTGGTGGGAGCGGTCATGAAGAAGTCGGGCGGCAAGGCGAACCCGCCCCTGGTGAACAAGATGCTCGGGAGGATGCTCGATGAATGAGAAGATCTCGGAACCGTCGTACGTGATGTCCGCCGTCGGGGGATTCTTCCTCGGGATCCTCGGCGCCGCCGTCGTCATGATGTACAGCGAGCACCAGTGGGTCTTCTCCGCGATTCCCGTCGCCTGTCTTCTCGCGGCGCTCCTCGGAACTTATGTCGCGGCCGAACCCTACGACGATCTCCGGCAGAACTACGACAAGCTTGTCGACGACGCCGCGGCGCTGGTGAAGAAAAGCGAAGCAAAGCCGGGGGTTGATGCGGCGGTTCTCGACGAGATCCTGGCGCGGTGGGACGCCCAGGGTGCGAGGCTTCTCGCGGCGGCGCAGGAGGCGGGGGCGGATGGGATCAAGCTTGCGGAGGCGGCCGAGACAATGCGAAAAGAAGCGAACAATCTCCGCAAGTTGAAGGAAATGAAATGAATAGAAATGTGAAATTGATTGTCCGTAACTCCAAAAAGAGCTAAAGTCATCCCCTCGGACGACCGATAATAGGAAGTAGAAAAGGAGGTTCGGGTCATGGTTATCGACAAGATTGGCACCTTCACCAATATCCAGTCTGTCTACTCCAACCAGATCCGCCGAGAGTCCGGCACGGAGGCCGCAGAACGGAAGTCCGAGCGCAACGATCGCGTGGAGATTTCCGATTCCCGTCGTCTGTCAGTTCTTCGCGAGGCGGTGACGAAGGCCGCCCGGGAAGCCCAGGAAGTCCGAGAGGACAAGGTGGCTGCCGCGAAGGAGAAACTGCAGAACGGGACCTTGATCACCGACCAGGTGGTCGAGGAAATCGCCAACCGCATTGTCGACTCGATGGGTTTGTAAGAAGACGCGCTACCTGACGAAGAACTGACCAGGCAGGGCGGACCGCGGGAGACGCTCTCTCGTGGTTCGCCCTTTTCGCGCGTTCCCCCCCTTGATCCTTGAAGCCTGAGCCCCGCCCGGTATCATGGACTCCATGACGACGCCCGAATCGAAGAACGCCCCCGAGACCGCGCGCGATTTCGTCCGCGAGGCCGTGGAGAACGACCTGCGGCTCGGGACGCACGGATCGCGGGTCGCGACGCGCTTTCCCCCGGAGCCCAACGGATACCTCCACATCGGCCACGCGAAATCCATCTGCCTGAACTTCGGTGTCGCGAGGCAGTACGGGGGCGCGTGCCACCTCCGCTTCGACGACACGAATCCCTCCAAGGAGGAGACCGAGTACGTCGAGGCGATCCAGGAGGACATCCGCTGGCTCGGTTTCGACTGGGGCGAGCACCTCTACTACGCTTCCGACTATTTCGAACAACTCTACCGTTGGGCCGAGCTGATGATCGAGGCGGGGAAGGCCTACGTCTGCGACCTCCCGGCGGAGGAGGTGAGCCGGACGCGGGGCACCCTGACGCGGCCGGGCACGGAGAGCGCCTTCCGCGGCCGCTCCCCGGCTGAGAACCTCGATCTCTTCCGCCGCATGCGGGCGGGCGAATTCCCGGACGGCAGCCGGACGCTGCGCGCGAAGATCGACATGTCCTCGCCCTACATCGTCCTTCGCGACCCCGTGATGTACCGGATCCTGCGCGCCACGCATCACCGCACCGGCGACGCCTGGTGCCTGTACGCGACCTACGACTGGGCCCACGGGCAGAGCGACTGGATCGAGGGGATCACGCACTCGATCTGCACGCTGGAATTCGAGAACAACCGGGCCCTCTACGACTGGTTCGTCGAGACGCTGCAGTCGCTCGGCGTGAAGCCGGAGCGGGCCGTCGCGCGACCCCGGCAATACGAGTTCGCCCGCCTGAACCTCACCAACACCGTCATGAGCAAGCGGTTCCTGCTCTCTCTCGTCGAGAGCGGGGCGATGGACGGCTGGGACGATCCCCGCATGCCCACGCTCTGCGGACTGCGTCGGCGCGGTTTCACGCCCGAGGCGATCCGGACCTTCTGCGAGAAAATCGGCGTGGCCAAGACCAACAGCACGGTGGAGATGGCCTTGCTCGAGCACTGCGTGCGAGAGGACCTGAACCGCCGCGCGCGGCGCGCGATGGCGGTCCTGAGGCCTCTCAAGATCGTGCTCACGAACTACCCCGGGGAGCAGGTCGAGGAGTTCGAGGCGGAGAACAACCCGGAGGACCCGGCGGCGGGAACCCGGCGCGTGCCGTTCTCGCGCGAGATCTTCGTCGAGGAGGACGATTTCCGGGAGGATCCCCCGAAGCATTTCTTCCGCCTCGCGCCGGGCCGCGAGGTCCGGCTGAAGCACGCCTACGTGATCCGCTGCGAGGAGGCCGTGAAGGACGGGACCGGCCGCGTCGTCGAATTGCGCTGCACCTACGACCCGGCGACACGCGGGGGGAACACGCCGGACGGCCGGAAGGTGAAGAGCACCCTGCACTGGGTCTCGGCCCGCCACGCGGTCGAGGCCGACGTGAGGCTCTTCTCGCCGCTCTTCACGAAGGAGAACCCGTACGACGTGCCCGAGGGCGTGGACTTCCGCGCGAACATCAATCCCGATTCCCTCGTGACCCTCTCCGGCTGCCGTCTCGAGCCGTCGCTGGCCGCGGCCGTCCCCGGCGACCTCTTCCAGTTCCTCCGACAGGGCTACTTCTGCGTCGATTCCCGCCTCTCCTCGCCCGGCAAGCCGGCCTTCAACCGCACCGTCACCCTGAAGGACGAGCTGGCCAGGATCGAGAAGCGCGGGGCGTGACGCGAAGGAGGCGGGGCCCGGCGCGTGGCGCGTGAAGATCAGCTGACGCTGGAGCGGCTTCGCGCGCGGCCGTGGATCGCGGTTGTCGACGAGGAGACCTTCTACCTGCCTCATCTGCTGGCGCGGCTGGCGCAAGGCGGCCGCCTCGAGCGCATCGTGGTCCGCCGCCGCGGTCGGACACCTGCCGAACGGTGGCGGTCGGCGTGCGCGGCGCGGGGCGCCTGGGGCCCGGTCTTCCTCGCCGCCGCCGGCGGCGCGCGGGTCGCGGCGACAGCCCTGGACCTCGCCTGCCCGACCCGCTTCTATTCCGTCGCGAAGGTCGCGCGTCGCTTCGGCCTGCCCCTGGACGTCGTGCCCCGCATGAACGGGCCCGAGCTGGCGGAGATACTCGGGAACGGGAGCCCCGTCGTCTTCTACCATGCATCGGCGCGGCTGACGCCCGCCACTCTTTCGCGGGGCACCTTTCTCAACAAGCACTGCGGGCTCCTGCCCTCCTACGCCGGGGCCTATCCCGTCTTCTGGGCGATGCTCAACGGAGAGCACGAGATCGGCGTGACGATCCACGTGATGGACGAGGAGTACGACCACGGACCGGTCCTGGCGCAGGTGCGCATCGCGGCGGGAGGGAAGACGCTCTGTGCCGCCTACCACGAGCTCCACGACCGCGCCGTCGACCTGCTCCTCGGCGCGCTTCCCGCGGGCGGGGAACCGCCGGCGTCGCCTCCGTCCCGCTTCGGCGTGCCCGGTCCGAGGGACCGGCGGATCTTTCTCGCCGCCGGGCGCCGATTCGGGTTTCCCCTGAGGATCCATCCCGCGATCGAGTGACGCCTGCCCCGCGCGCCGTCCGGCCCAACCCGGCGCGGGCCGGTCACCTCGTGAAGATCATCTTGATGCCGATGGCGATGAGCACTCCGCCAAAGACCCTGTGGAGCCAGACCCCCGGGAGGTTCACGGCCCACTTCGCCCCGTAGTAGGAGCCGAGCACGAAACCGGCGCAGAGCGCGGCGGCGGCGACGAGATTCACGTGGCCCGCCTTGTAATAGGTCCAGGCCGCGAGAAGTCCGATGGGGGGGACGAGCATGGCCATCGTCGTTCCCTGGGCCTGGTGCTGGGTCATCTTGAAGAGGAAGATGAGGGCGGGAATGAGGACGACGCCTCCCCCGATTCCCAGGAGGCCGCTGAAAGCTCCGACGGCGACGCCGAGGAGGATGTAAAGAACGACGAGAGGCATGCGAAGGGCTCCTTGTCAGGTCTCGATCATAGCAGATTTCGCCGGGCCCTTCATCCACAGGATGAGGAATTGACGCTTGGAAAAAACCTCTCGAGGCGATATACAGGGAGCCGAGAACTCTCGGGGAGGGAACGAGATGCGGAATGCCCGTCGATGGATGATCACGCTGTTCGTGGCCTGCGCGCCGCTGATGATGGCCGCCGACTGCCAGGATCCCCAGGTCTCGCTTCCGGCCGCGATGCGCTCCGTCGCCATCCCGACCTTCACGAATCGCACCGAGCGGGCGGGGCTGGAGCTCGACGTGACGCAGCGCGTGCTCCACGAGTTCATGGCCTCGAGCAAGCTGGCGGTGACGCCCCGGGTCGAGGAGGCCGACGGCGTGATCCGCGGCGAGATCGTCCGCTACCAGCAGATCCCGATCTCATGGGACCAGACGAACCGCATCGTCCAGTACAAGATCCGCATCCTCTGCCGGGTCTCCCTGGAGGATCGCCAGGCGGGCCGCACGGTCTGGACGATCGAGGACATCGACGGCGTCACCTCCTACTCGCTGCTCGCCTCGCCTCCCGAGACCGAGGAATCGGCGATCTTCAAGGCGGCCGACGAGCTGGCGCGCGACATCCTGTATTACATCTTCGAGCAGAGGCAATACACGGCCGACGATCTTCTCTTCACCGATCCCAACCACCAGTCCGGCATCCAGCCGGGCGAGGTGACGCGGCGCTGAGCGCCCGGGCGCCGTCGTCGCTTCCGCGCTTTCCGCGGCGCGCCCAGGCCGAGGAGTCCTTCTTCCGGAAGAATCCGCCGCGGGCCTTCCTGCTCGCCGGTTCCGACGCGGTCGCGATCCGCGAACTGGAGCGCAGGATCGTCACGGAAATGGCCGGGGAGGAGACGCCGGGCGCCGGCCGCATCCGGCTCTCGGCGGCCGAGTGCGAGCCCCGCGAGGTCATGGACGCGCTCCAGTCCCTCCCTCTTTTCGGCGGCTGCCAGGTCGTCATCGTCTCCGAGGCGGAGCCCCTCCTCGACGAGAAACGCTATCCCGGGCTTCTCGAGCGGCTGAAAGACCTCGACGGGAATACGCTTCTCGTCCTGAAGATGCAGAAGCCCCTGCCCGCGCGCCAACTCGCCGCGAACGAGATCGTGGTTTGGTTCCTCGAGAAGCGGGCGGCGGTGTATTGCTATGCGCCCTCGACCGAGACGGAGGCCGTGCGGTGGGTCCTGGAGCACGCGGCGCGGCGCGGCGTGAAGATCGCCTCCGATGCGGTGCCGGCCGTCGTGGAGCGGGTCGGGCTCGACCCGGAGGAACTGGCCTCGGAGATCGCCAAGCTCGGCATGGCCGCGGAGGGCCCGATCACGCGGCGGACGGTGGACGAGCTTCTTTCGGATCACCGGGAGCGCGCGGCGACGGAGTGGGCCGAGTCGGTGCTGGCCGGCGACTCGAGGGCGGTGGCGCTGGCGGCGCGCGCGACCGATTCGGGGCGCGACGGGATACGGGCGGTGAGCATTCTCTTCGGGAAGCTCTCGGACATCGCCGCGCTCGCGCAGGGCGAGGAGATTCCGGCGTTCCGGAGACCCTCGATCGAGGTCCACGCGCGGCGATGGCCGGCCGAGCGGATCGACCGGGCCCTGGAGACGCTCCTGGAGCTGGACCTGGCCCTGAAGAGCAAGCCGATCGACCAGGCCTCGGCGCGCATCGAGCTTGCGACGCTGAAACTGCTGGATCTCTGACGACCGCGGCGCGGACCGCGCGGGCCGGGTCGCCCGGCGGGGTCTCCGCCGGGCGGGGAGAGGACTACTTCTTCGCCGCGGACTTCTTCGAGAGGCGCGAGATGATGCGCGCCGCCTTGTTGCGGTGCATGATCTTCTTGCGGGCGGCCTTGGCGATGGCGCTCACGGCCTTCTTGAGGGCTTCGGCCTTCGCCTCCGGCGTCGCCGCCGTCTCCGCGTTCTTCCTGAGGGTCTTGACCGCGGCCAGGGCCGACCGGTTTCGCTGGTTCCGCTTGATCGCCTGGCGCGCCTTCTTCAGCGCATCGGGATGCCTTTTCGCCATCGTGATTGCTCCTTCACTTGCGTTTCGCCGCGCCGGGGCGCGGTTCCCGCGGCGCGGTGCGGCGCGGGCCCGGCGCGAGCCGGGACGGGGAGACACGATAGCAGGACCCGGTCCGGGGTCAAGGAAATTGAGGATTTCGGGCGACTGCTCTTTTTCGCTTTTCAAGCCCGTGGAATCGGTGTAGAAAAGCCGCTCGTTTCCCGCCGTGTCGTCCCTCGTGGACGCCGGCGCGGGCGCATCAACATTGAGGCAGGGACGGACATGGCGAAGAAGACAACCGCAGTGAAGAAGACGGCGAAGAAGGTCGCGAAACCGGCGGCCCGCAAGAGCGCGGCCTCCCGGCCCGCGGCGAAGGCGGCGAAGAAGAAGCCCGCCCCGAAGACGCCCGCCGTCAAGATCAACCTCTCGCGCATCCGCGAGAGACTGCAGAAGGACCTGGCCAAGCTCAAGTCCCGCCTCGGGGATCTTCTCGACGATGGCGCCGCCTCCGACGCCGCCAACGTGGGTGACATCGCGGACGTCGCCTCGCAGCATGAGGTCGGCATGATCAACCGCGAGATCAAGAACACGGAGGCCGAGCAGTTGAAGCAGGTGCAGGACGCGCTGCGTCGGCTCGACGAGGGCACCTTCGGCCAGTGCATCCGCTGCGGGTGCAAGATCGAGCCCGAGCGGCTCGAGGCCCTGCCGCACGCCCCGACCTGCATCTCCTGCCGCCGGCGCGAGGAGCGCGGGGAGTTCGCGAAGTAGACGGGTATCCGCCCGGCGCGGCATTCCGCCGGCTTTCGTGACATGACGGCACATACCGCGCGGCGTTCTCTCGTGTTCCTCGCCCTGGTTTTCGCCTGTTTCGGGACCCGCCCGGCGCGAGCGGAGGTTCTCGTCCGCGTCTCCCTCGGCGTCTTCCCGTCCGTCTCGATCCGGCACGCCGGCCGGGAGGTCCGGCTCACTTCGCGGTCGGCCCTGCCGGCGGTCTTCGGGCCCGACACGGAGCCCGTGCGCGTGAACCGAAGGCTCTACCGCGGCCGGATCCGCGTGACGCGAGTCCGCGGCGCGAAGGTCTCGGTCGAGAACGTCGTCGGCCTCGAGGATTACCTGAGGGGCGTGGTGCCGTCGGAGATGCCCTCGGCGTGGCCCCGGGAGGCCCTGAAGGCACAGGCCGTCGCCGCACGCACCTACGCGCTCTGGCGGATGGGATTCGGGACGGGGGCGCGTCCCGCGGGCGACGTCGTGCTCGCCGCGACCGTCTCCGACCAGGTCTACCGCGGGATGTCGGCCGAGAGGGACACGACGAACGAGGCTGTCGACGGGACGGCGGGCGAGGCGCTGACCGTCAACGGCCGGATCCTGCCGGCCTACTTCCACGCCGCGTGCGGCGGCATGACGGAGCGCGCCTCGAGCGCCTGGCCGGCGACGGCCCGCCGTCTCGCGGACGACACGGCCTGGCAGGATGCGGACCGGATCGTCTTCCAGCCGCTGCCCGACGCCGATTGCCGCACCTCCCCTCACAGTGCGTGGCGCGTCGCCGTGCCCGCGCGGACGGTCGCGCGCATCGCGGGCCTCGAGCGCCTGGCGGCGATCGAGATCGTCGACCGGGACGAGTCGGGGCGGGCTTCCTCCTTCCGCGTCTCCGGGCGGGCCCGGCGGGGCGGCGCCGCGGTGCGCTCATTCGACGGTCCCCGTCTGCGCATGACCCTGGGGCCGGACCGGCTGAAGTCCCTGCTGTGCGAGGTGGAGTTGTCGGGCGCGAGCGTGGTCTTCACGGGGCGCGGTTGGGGCCACGGGGTCGGGCTCTGCCAGTGGGGCGCGCGCGGCATGGCGGAGTCGGGCTTCGGCTACCGGCAGATCCTCGAGAAGTACTACCCCGGTGCGATCGTTTCGCCGGCCGGGTTCGCGGCGCCGTGACCGATCCGCGGTACGAGATGGAGATCCCCCCGGGTCTCATCGCGCGGTATCCCGCCGAGCGGCGTGACGCCTCGCGCCTGATGGTGGTCGATCCGTCGGCGGGAACGATCGAGACCGGGCGGAGGTTCGAGGAGATCACGGAATTGTTGCGCGCCGGCGACGTGATCGTCGTCAACGACTCGCGCGTCTTTCCCGCGCGGCTCGAGGGGCGCCGATCGAGCGGCGGCCGCGTGGAGGTCCTGCTGCTCCGCGCGGCGGGACGGAGGGTCCCGGCTCTCGTCCGGCCGCTCTCGCGTCTCCGGGACGGCGAGGAGATTCGTTTCGCGGGCGGCGCGGCGCGGCTGGAGTCCCGGACGGAGGAGGGGACCGCGGTCCTGGATTTCGGCGCGGAGGACGCGGGGGCGGTGGCCGCCCGGTGCGGCCGCGTCCCGCTGCCTCCCTACCTGGGGCGCGAGGACGAACCGATCGACCGGGAGCGATACCAGACGGTCTACGCGCGCGAGGGGGGCTCGGCCGCGGCGCCAACCGCCGGGCTTCACTTCACGCCGCTCCTCCTCGACGCCGTCGCGGCGCGCGGCGTGACGATCGCGCGCGTTCGCCTCGACGTCGGTTACGCCACGTTCTCGCCGGTGCGCGAGGGGCAGGAGCGGCTTCACCGGGAGCGTTACGAGATCCCGGCCGCGACGCTCGAGGCCATCGCGCGGCGACCCGCCGGCGCCCGCGTCGTCGCGGTGGGTACGACCGCGGTCCGGGCGCTCGAAAGCCATGCCCGGACGGGCCTTTCGGCAGGGGAGACCGACATCTTCATCCGCCCGGGACATCCCTGGAGGGTGGTGGACGCGCTCGTGACGAATTTCCACCTCCCCGGATCCTCTCTCCTCATGCTCGTTCACGCCTTCGCGGGGGATCTCGTCTTCACGGCGTATCGACGCGCCGTGGAGGAGGATTTCCGTTTTTTCTCCTACGGCGACGCGATGTTCATCGCGGGCCGGGCGGCCTGAATCCCCGGAATCGGTGTTCTTTCACCACCCGCCCGCCGAAGCGTCCGCTCCGGCGGGCTCGAGGCACGGAGAACACCGAGAAGATCAGGGATCGAATCAACGCAATCTGTGATGCAGAGATCATGGAAATCGTATTGAGCTCAAAGTGAAGCCGGATCGGGTTCCTGGTCATGTCAAATCCTCGTTGACTGCGGGAGTCGGTGGGTGAAAGTGGAAAACTTCATTGACCCCGCCTCGAGAAGGGGTAGCAGGACTCTCTCCGTGTCTCCCTGCCTCGGTGGCGATTCAACCTTCGGGGATCAAGGGCGCGGGTGATTAACTTGATCCCGGCGGCGCCGGATGCTAGATTTCCACGGGATTAGTGAAACGAATGGCCAAGCCTTCGCGCATGAAGTTCAGTTCCCGCCCCCGCGTCCTCCTCGTCGTTTTCATCGCCGCCATCTCCGCCCTTGCCACCCTGTATGCGGTCGAGAAGGTCTACGTGGAGCCGACGATCAACGAGGAGCACGAGCGGCGGACGGGTGACATGCCGACGCTGTTGGGCCTGGCGAACCAGAAGGCGATCATCACCAACGACTTGGCGGCGCTCAGGACGACCCTGGAGCAGTCCCTGGCGGCCCTGCAGCAGAGCGGGCTGAGGTATATCATCATCCAGGACGCCGACGGCAAGGTGATGACGGAAGTCTTTCACGGTTCGATCGGTGACCCGGAGAAGGACGCCGTTCGGGCGGGCATTGTCCGCCAGTCGATCCGGCGGCGTCCCGTCCCCCTGGGGCAGACGTCCTCGATGACGGGCGTGGACGAGAAGGAACTGAGCGCGAGCGCGCGAGAGGCGTTGACGGGCGACCAGCAGGCGGCGACGGCGGTTCCGGAGATGCCCGCCGGCCACCTGCCCCGCATCGAGCGGCGCACCGCGTGGCGGCTCGACAGCTTCGATCCCCCCATCGTCGATTACTCCATGCCCATCACGACCGGCACGATCCGCTTCGGAGGCCTGCGCGTGGGCGTCGTGGACGACCTCGAGGCGCGGATCCAGCGCATCCGCTGGATCACGATCACCGTCGTGGTGCTTCTCATCATCGTGGTCGGCGGCCTCGGGTTGACGTTCGCGAACCAGATCGACGATCGATTCATGGGTGAGCATACCGAGGCCCTTGCCGACGTGCGCAAGGAGATGGAGGCGCGGATCCGGCAACTCGAGACGGAGCACGCGCGCCGCGAGGAGGAGAACCCGATCACGCCCTCGGAGTTCCTCGCGCTCCTGGATTTCGCCCGGAAGATCTCGGGCTCCCTCGACTACAACGAGGTCCTGCACATCTCCGTGCATTCGATCCTCCAGATCCTCTCCGTGCGCGACACCTCCATCTTCGTCCTGGACATCACGACGAACGAACTGGTGGGCCGGA
>CAZWVM010000062.1:0-18059 GCA_964637705.1 uncultured bacterium | reverse complement strand
CCGGACCAGGTCCGGCCGTTCGTGTAGTCCGCGTCCTCGATCGCGAAGACCGCGCCGGGACGGAACCGGGGCCCGAAGTTGTGCGTGCCGTTCCAGTCCAGCGAGACCGACGCGCCCGCGCCGGACCCCGGATTCGTGTCGAAGTAGATGAAACCGTCGCCGCTCCCGCCCGATGCGTCGTCCCAGTTACGACTCTGGTACCCGATGTAGACGTAGGTATCGTCGAAGCCGATCCAGAAGGTGTCGTTCGACTCCTCCTCCATCCGGTCACCGGCGGGCCATTCCGCGAGGGACCCGTCGGCGGTCCGCGTCGGCGCACCCCCGTAGGACGTCGCCGTATCCGTGAAGCTCTCGATCAGCGATCCGTCCTCGCGGTAGGCCCTGACCGTGAGCGTCCGGTTCGGCACGTTCACGTCCCAGAGCGCGTAGCAGTAGGTCGCCTCGGCGTATTGCTGATAGGGGTTGGAGTAGACGTTGATCGCCTTCTCCTGGGAGGCGCCCGCCGCGCGGATGTCGTTGAGGTTCCCGTAGCGGCTTCGCTCGTAGGAATGCTCGTGCCCCGTGATGAGCCAACGCACGTCATAGGTCTGGAAGAGCGGCACGAGGTGGGTCTTGACGTCCGTCGGGATCTGCTCCGGCGCGTGGTAGCCCGAGGAGTAGGGGTCCTGGTGCAGGATCACGATGCGCCATGTCTGAGTGTCGTGGGAGCGGAGGTCGTTCTCGAGCCAGGCGTACTGCGCCGATCCGGGCGAGAAGTCCGTGTTCAGGTTGAGCCCGACGAAATGGATGCAACCGTAGTCCTTCGACCACCAGAACTCGTTTCCGTTCGGCAGGGGCGTTCCCTGCGGAAGCACGAAGTAGTTGTTGAAGAAGCTCGTCGCGGCGGTGTCATACGTGGCGCCCGAGCCGGACTGCTCGTGGTTGCCGTAGATCGAGTAGATCGGGACGTTGTCCAGAACGTCCTCCATGGCGCCGGAGAAGAAGGCGTTGTCCCAGTTGGAGGAGTATCGCCCGTCGCCGGTCAGGTCGCCGCCGCAGATGAGGATCGTTCCCGGATTGTTGTCCCGGACGCGGTTCAGGACCGCGTCGTGGCTGGGGGAGCCCAGCTGGGGATCGGAGATTGAGGCGAAGGTGAAGCTCGCCGTGTCATGAACCTGGGTCCGGAAGGTCGTCACGGCCGAGACCGCTCCACCCGCCGTCGCCTTGTAATAGTAGGTTTCGTTCGTCGAAAGGCCGGAGATCAGGACGTGGTGGAACGTCTTCGCGTCCATGTCCGTGACCGAGGAACCGAGGGCCGGGGTCGTGCCGAACTCGATCGTGGCGGAATCAGGCGCGTCGAGTTCGAAGCAGACCCGGATGGAGGACTTCGTCACGTCCTGGAGGTAGGGATTGACGCGGAACGAGGAGGCGTGGGTGCGCATGACGCCTCCCGTCTCGAAGCGAAGGTCGATATGGAACTGGCAGATCCCGTCCTGGAACTCGTTCCAACTCGCCTGGTTCTGCACGCCGCCGAAATCGGTCAGGCCGTCGAGCGCGTCGGGAACGCCGGAGAGGTTCGAAACCGTGTCGGAGGCGTCGGAGCGCGAGACGCAGACGGTGAAGCGCAGCGTCGAGGGCCAGCGCAGGAAAGAGGTGTGCCGGACGCGGAATTCAACGACGTCGTTCGCCGCGCTGATGGACTGGGAATCCTCCGGTGAACCGACGAGGGCGCCGGTCTGGTTCACGACGCCGACGGTCGCCCCGCCCGAACCGAAGCGCGTGAAGATCGCGAATTCCCATTCCGCGTCGTCGTCCGTCTGCAGGTCGAGGGACCGCGGGAAATCGGGCGTTCCCGAGGCGTTCACGCGGTCCGTGTCGACGGCCACGTGGACCTGCGTCACACCGTCGCCCGCTACCGCCGTGATGTCGCGGAAACGCGCCAGGAAGTAGAGGTAGTCCGTGTCCGCCCGGATGCGCAACTCCCTCAGGTCGACCCGGGCGTCCGGGGATGCGAAATCGGTTCTCTCGTCGGAAAGGGGATCGGACCAGGCGAATTCGCCGTTGGTGATCATGGAGGCGTGATAAAGACCGAAGTCGGCGGGTTCCGTCTCTCCCCAGTCTGCGGCGTTGCCGTCGATGACGATCGAGTGGGCGGGTAGAGCTATCAAGAGGGTGAGGAAAGCGGACCGAAGCATTTCATCCAGCCTGAAAGGCATCTCGGCCTGATTTTACTGAATCAACGGATCGGATTCAACTCGAGCTTCCGCGTCTAAGATTCTCCTTCAGTTCGCAGGCGCTGTTGATAACGAAAAACAAGGTTTGCGATGATCCGAGACAAATGGATAGACTGCGAGAATGATGAACCTACTCGTCAAGGATGTCGCACGCCTCCTCAACGTCTCCGACAAGACGGTCTATCGTTGGGTTCAGCAGGGGGCCCTGCCCGCCTACCGCGTCAACGACCAGGTCCGTTTCAACCGGGCGGAGATCCTCGAGTGGGCGACGTCTCGGCGCATGCCCGTTTCGCCCGACATCTACCGCGAGCCCGAGGGATCCTCGTCCATGCCGACCGTGGCCGAGGCCCTGAAGGAGGGAGGGATCCAGTACCGGATCGAGGGAGCCAACAAGGCCGCCGTGCTCGCCTCGGTCGTGGAGCACCTGAGACTGCCCGTGGAAGTGGACCGGTCCTTTCTCCTGAGCGTCCTGTTGGCGCGCGAGGAACTCTCATCCACCGGAATCGGCGACGGCATCGCGATACCTCACGTGAGGAATCCCATTGTCCTTCATGTCGAGACGCCCCAGATCAACCTCTCCTTTCTCGAGAGTCCCGTCGACTTCGGCTCCCTCGACGGAAAGCCCGTGAAGGCCCTCTTCACTCTCATCAGCCCCACGGTGCGTGCCCACCTCCATCTCCTCTCGCGGCTCGCCTACCTCCTGCGCGATCCCGGCTTCAAGGAATTGGTGCGGAGGGAGGGTCTGAGAGAGGAACTGCTGGGGCGCGCCCGCGAGATCGAGGCGACGGTGGAGAAGCGCGACCAGGAGAAGAGGGGAATGGCGCGGTGACTCTTCTCCTCGCCGCCCTTGCGCTTCTCGCGGCCGCCGTCGTCCTGCCGCTCCTTCTGCCCCGCGCCCGCGGCGGCGCGGCCGCCGCCTCCGCGATCCTCCTCGCCGGATTCTGCCTCCTCTTCGCCGCGGTCGGCGCCCTCGGCCTCGGATTGACCGGCGAGTTCGTCGCCCCGTGGAAGGTGCCGGGCGGCGAGTTCCGCCTTTTGCTCGATCCTCTCTCCGCGTGGTTCCTTCTCCCGGTTGCGCTCCTCGCGCCCTTCGCAGCGGTCTACGGAACGGCCTACTGGCGCGCCGATACCGATGCGAGGCGCCTCCCGCGCGCCGCCTGGCCTTTCCTCGCGCTGCTCATCCTCGGCATGACCCTGGTCGTCCTCTCCGGGAACGTCCTGCTCTTCATCGTCAGCTGGGAAGTGATGTCCCTCGCGGCCTACTTTCTCGTCGTTCTCGACCGCGACTCCGACGAGGCGCGCCGCGCCGGGCTCACGTACCTCGTCGCCGGGCAGTTCTGCGCTTCCCTCATCATCATGCTCTTCCTCGCCTCGGGCTCGAGCGTCCTCGCCGACGACCCGATGTCCCCGTTCGCGGCGGCCGCCTTTCTCTGCGCGCTTGCCGGCTTCGGCATCAAGGCCGGGGTCGTCCCGGTTCACGTCTGGCTTCCGGAAGCCCACCCGGCCGCTCCGAGCCACGTCTCGGCCCTGATGTCGGGAGTCATGATCAAGATGGGCGTCTACGGGCTCGTCCGTTTCCTCTCCGTCTTTCCCACGCCGCCCCTGGGGTGGGCGCTCGTCCTGCTGACGGTCGGAATCCTTTCGTCGACCTGGGGCGCGCTCTCCGCCTCCGCCCAGCGCGATCTCAAGCGTCTCCTCGCTTACTGCAGCGTGGAGAACGTCGGCATCATCTTCACAGGCCTCGGGCTCGGCCTGGCGGGCAAGAGCCTCGGCAACCCATCCCTTGCCGTCCTCGGCTTCTCGGCCGCCCTGCTCCACGTCCTGAACCACGCGATCACCAAGGCCCTTCTCTTCCTCTCGGCGGGTTCCGTCGTCCACGCCACGGGACGGAGGGACATCGAGTCCATGGGGGGGTTGCTCAAGCGGATGCCCCTGACGGGCGCGGGGTTCCTCGCCGGGGCCGTCGCCGCCTGCGGACTCCCGCCCTTCAACGGCTTCGTCGCCGAGTTTCTGCTCCTGCTTGCCGCCTTCCTGGCTCTTTCGGGATCCTCGAGCGTCATGACCGTCGCGGCCTGCGCCGTGATCGGAAGCCTCGCGCTCACGAGCGGGCTCGCCGCCGCCTCATTCGTGCGCGGCTTCGGGATGGTCTTTTTGGGGGAACCGCGGGGATCGGCGGCCGCGGAGGCCCGCGAGGCCTCGTCGACGCTATTGATACCGATCGTCTCCCTCGGCTCGCTCAGCCTGGCCACCGGCCTCCTCGCGCCGGAATTTCTCGATCTCCTGGTGCCGGTCGTTCTCGACCTGGCGTCACCGGACATCCCGTCGACGACGCGCGGGCTCGTCGGCGCCTCGCAGCTCCTGCGCTACGTCTCGATGGCCGGCGGCCTTCTCCTCGTCTTCCTGTCGCTCACCGTCTTTCTCCGGTGGATCCTCCTCTCGGGTCGGAGCGCCGGTGAAACCGGGACATGGGACTGCGGGTACGCCCGCCCCCATGTCCGTATGCAATACACGGCCTCTTCGTTCTCGCAGCCGTGGGCCTTCTCGAGCCTCTTCCGACCCTGGCTCAAGCCGAAACGCCGTCTCGAACCGCCGCGCGGGTTCTTCCCGGCCGCCGCATCGATGGCGACGGAAATCGGGGACGCCGTGAAGCAGCGGTTCTTCGAACCGCTCTTTCTCCGCGTGCCGAGGCTCCTCACGCCCCTGCAGCGATTGCAGGAAGGGAGAGTCCAGCTCTACATCCTCTACATCACGCTGACCCTCGTCGTCCTCCTCGTCTGGAAGGCCGCCTGATGGACCGTCTCGTGCCGTTCGCCGCCGCCCTCGTTCTCGCCCCGCTCCTCATCGGCGTCGTGAACAGGGTCAAGGCCTTCTTCGCGGGCCGCCGAGGGCCGTCGCTTCTCCAACCCTACCTCGACCTCTCCAAGCTCCTCCGGAAGGGGGCGGTCTACAGCCGCACGTCGACCTGGCTCATCGTCGCCGGTCCCTGCGTCTCCCTCGCGGCGATCCTCGTCGCCCTGCTTCTCGCGCCCCTCGGTCCCTTCCCCGCGCTCGTTTCGTTTCCGGGCGATTTCGTCGCGCTGGCCTGCCTCCTCGGGATCGCGCGCCTCTTCACCGCGCTCGCGGCGTTGGACACGGGATCGAGCTTCGAGGGGATGGGTGCGAGCCGGGAGGTCTTCTTCTCGGCCCTCGTCGAGCCCGCCTTCTTCCTCTCTCTCGCGGTCCTGGTTCGGGCGAGAGGCGAACTCTCCCTGAGCGCCATCCTGTCGTCGCACGATTGGAGCCACATCATGGCCGCGCCGCCCCTCGTGCTCCTGCCGGCCGCCGCGCTCTTCATCGTCTTCCTGGCGGAGAACGCGCGCGTCCCCGTCGACGATCCGAACACGCACCTGGAATTGACGATGATCCACGAGGTGATGGTGCTCGATCACGGCGGACCGGACCTCGCCTTCATCGAGTACGCCGCGGCCCTGAAGTTCTGGATCCTCGGGGCGATCCTGGGAGGACTCCTCCTGCCCGTCCGTTCCGGGCTTCCCGCCCTCGACATTCTCTGCGCGGTCGCGGGCCCCTTCGCAGTCGCGGTCGTCGTCGGCGTAATCGAGTCCTCGATGGCCCGCCTGCGCCTCATCCGCATCCAGCAGTTCCTCGTGGCCGCCTCGGTCCTCGCCGTCATCGCGCTGGGGCTCCTGGTCCGGTGACGCGATGAGGAGCGGCATCGACACGGTCATGATTCTTCTCGTCCTCTCCAACCTCGCCCTCCTGGGATCGAGCCGGATCGCGATGGCGATCCGCACGCTCGCCTTCCAGGGGCTCGTCCTCTCGGCGCTCCCCGTCATCGTCGGGATCGGCGACCTCACCGACCGCGAGCTGATCCTCGCGGCCGCGACGATCCTCTTGAAGGCGATCGTCTTCCCGTGGCTTCTCATGCGGACCCTGCGCGACGCGGGCGTGAGGCGCGAGGTCGAGCCCTTCCTCGGCTACACCCTCTCGCTCGTGGCGGGTACGGCGGCGCTGGGTTTCTCGCTCTGGCTCGACAGCCGGCTCCCCCTGCCCTCGGCCTTTCCCTCGCCCCTCCTGGTCCCGGTCTCCTTCTTCACCATCTTCTGCGGGCTCTTCCTGCTCCTCTCGCGGCGCAAGGCGATCTCGCAGGTGATCGGGTACCTCGTGCTCGAGAACGGCATCTACTCCTTCGGGCTCGCTCTGGCGAACGAGGACCCGTTCATCGTGGAGGTCGGGATGCTCCTCGACCTCTTTGTCGCCGTCTTCGTCATGGGCATCGCGATCTTCCACATCAGCCGGGAGTTCGACCACATCGACACCGACCGGATGACGCTCCTTCGGGACGAGGCGCGGTCGTGAACGTGGTACGTCGCCACGACCTCCTGTCGCCTCGCTCATTCTCGCCGCGCGTCCTGCGCGGCTCCGAGGCCTCGGCCGGCCCGCGGGACCTCCATGTCGTGGTCCGGCCTCGGAAACCGCTCGGCAACAGGACGTCGTGGCGTGCGTGCGGGTCCCTGACGCCATGATCCTCGCCCTGCTCCTCGTGCCTGCGCTCTTCGGAATCGCCTCTTTCTTCACGCCCGTCACCGTCGGTCGCCGCTCGCTCCTCGTCGCCGGCGCCTCGATCCACCTTCTCCTGACCGGGACCGCGTGGTTCCACGCGCCCGAACCCGTGGGAGGATGGCTCGCGCTCGACGCGCCGGGCCTTCTCTTCCTCTCGATCACCAGCCTCCTCGCCGCCGCGACCTCGGTCCATGCCGCGGGATTCCTCTCGAGGGAAGTCCCGGGCGAGCGCCGCGAGGAGGAGAGCGGCCTGATCCTGGTCAACGCCCCCGAGGCCGTCTTCACCGGCTGTTTCCTGCTCTTCCTCGCCTCCATGACGCTCGTCGTGACGAGCCGCCACTTCGGCCTGCTCTGGATCGCGATCGAGGCGACGACCCTGGCCTCGGCGCCCCTGATCTACTTCCATCGCCACAGGCATTCGCTGGAGGCCACGTGGAAGTATCTTCTCGTCTGCTCCATCGGGATCGCGCTCGCTCTCCTCGGGAACTTCCTCCTCGTCGCCGCCTCCTCCGCGAGCGGGCTGGCCGGGCAGGGACTCGGCTTCTCCGACCTCCTCGCCCGCGCGACGCGGCTCGATCCGCTCTGGCTCAAGGTCGCCGCCATCTTCTTCTTCGTCGGTTACGGCACGAAGATGGGTCTCGCCCCCCTGCACACCTGGCTCCCCGATGCGCACAGCGAGGCCCCCTCCTCGGTCTCCGCGCTCCTTTCCGGCGCGCTCCTCAACTGCGCCTTCCTCGCGCTCCTGCGCGTGCAGGCCCTGCTCGTCGCGGCGGGACTCGGGGATTTCGGCCGGGAGATCCTCCTCGGCTTCGGGCTCCTCTCCCTCGCCGTCGCCGCCGTCTTCATCATCCGCCAGTCGGACGCGAAGCGGCTGCTCGCCTACTCGAGCATCGAGCATGTGGGGCTCCTGGCGGTCGGCGCGGGCCTCGGCGGTCTCGGCCTCTTCGCCGCCTTCTTCCACGCCCTCAACCATTCTCTCACGAAGGCCGTGCTCTTCATGTCCGCGGGCAACATTCTCGAAGCGGTGAAGACGAAGCGCATCGCGGCGATCCGCGGTCTCTCGACGATCGTGCCCTGGACCGCCGCGCTATGGATCGCCGGGTTTCTCTCCATCACGGGGTGCCCGCCCTTCGGCACCTTCTTCAGCAAGTTCCTGATCCTGAAGTCGGCCGCGGAGTCGGGCGCCTGGACCCTGGCAACCGTGGTGCTCCTCCTTCTCCTCGTCGTCTTCTGCGGCATGGCGCCCCTGGTCCTCTCGATGGCACAGGGCCGGCCGCCGGGTGATCCGGCCCGCCGCCATGAGCCGCGTTCCGCGGTCATTCCCCCGCTCGTCCTCGCCCTCCTCGTCCTTCTCCTCGGGCTCTGGATGCCCGGTCCGCTCTCGGAGCTCTGCCGCGAAGCCTGCCGGGTCGTCGAAGGAGTCTCCCCGCCATGATCCGCCGGTTCGAGAACGGTTCCGCGATCCGCCGATCCGATCTTTCCTGCGCGTCCTGGGATGAGGCGCGCTCGATCCTCGTCGAGGAGTGCGCGGCGGGCGGACGCATCGCGGCCTGCCTCGGCGTCCCCAAGGGCGAAGATACGGACCTCTACATCGTCGTCGCCCGCGGCGACAGGGGAGACCTCGGCGTCGTCAGAACCCGGCTCGGCCCCGTTGAACCCTCCCTGACGCCCGATCTGCCCGCGGTCCACATGTTCGAGCGCGAACTCGCGGAGGATTTCGGAATCGAGTTCGAGGGGCATCCCTGGATGAAACCGGTGAGATTCAACGCGCCGTGGAGAGGGGGGGAGAGGCCGGACCCGGCGGTGGCGGATTTCTTCCGGGTCGAGGGCGATGAGGTTCACGAGGTCGCGGTGGGCCCGGTTCACGCCGGGATCATCGAGCCCGGGCACTTCCGCTTCCAGTGCCATGGCGAACGGGTTTTTCACCTCGAGATCGCCCTCGGCTACCAGCACCGCGGGATCGAGCGCGCGCTCATCGGCGGACCGGACCTCCGCACGATCGCGTTCATGGAGACTGCGGCGGGCGACTCCAGCGTCGCTCACGCCATGGCTCATGCCCAGCTGGCCGAGGGACTTTCGGGGCGGCCGGTGCCGGCCCGCGCCGACGCGATACGCGCGGTCGCCCTGGAGTTGGAACGGCTCGCCAACCACGTCGGGGACCTCGGGGCCCTGGCGGGCGACGTCGCCTTTCTTCCGACCGCCTCCTATTGCGGCCGCATCCGCGGCGACTATCTGAACATGACGGCCCGGATCTGCGGAAACCGGCTCGGGCGGAGCCTCGTGCGCCCCGGCGGCGTTTCCTTCGAGATCGACGAGGATCTCGCCGGGCGGTTGCTCGAGATACTCGAGCCCGTGGCGGGCGACACGGAATCCGCCCTCGAACTGCTCTTCACGACGCCCTCGGTCGTGGCCCGCTTCGAGGAAACGGGCGAGGTGAAGGCCGCGGACGCGGTCGCCGCCGGGCTCGTCGGTCCGCCGGCGCGGGCGACGGGACTGGAGCGCGACGCGCGCTACGAGTTCCCGGCGGGTCATTACCGTTTCGTGCAGATTCCCGTCTCGACCTGGACCGAGGGCGACGTCTTCGGACGCGCCTACGTGCGCCGGCTCGAGGTCCAGCGCTCGATCGCCTTCGTTCGCGAACAACTGGCGAACCTGCCCGCCGGCGCGATTCGGGGCCCTGTGCATGCGCCCCGCCCGGATCTCTTCGCGGCAACCCTCGTCGAGGGTTGGCGGGGCGAGGTTTGTCACGCCGCCCTGACGGACGAGCGCGGACGGTTCGAGCGCTACAAGATCGTCGACCCGTCCTTCCACAACTGGTTCGGCCTCGCCCTCGCTCTCCGCGACCAGCAGATCTCGGACTTCCCGCTCTGCAACAAGAGCTTCAACCTCTCGTACTGCGGGTTCGACCTGTGAGGAGGCCGCCATGTTGAAGGTCCTCATGACGCGCCTGAAGCAGAAATACCGAACGAGCGACTATCCCCGCGTCGAGCCGGAATTGCCGGAACGGTTCCGCGGCCGTCCCGAGTTCGATGCCCGAGCCTGTCCGCCCTCCTGCCGCGAATGCGAAAAGGCCTGCCCGACGGGCGCGATCGTCCGCGCCGAGGGCGGGCTCACAATCGACCTGGGCCGCTGTCTCTTCTGCACGGTCTGCACCGAGGCATGCCCGCACCGCGTCATGCGCTTCACGCGGGATTACAGGCTCTCGGCCTCGGCCCGCGAATCGCTCGTGACGGCCGGAGGCGAGTTGGAACTGGCGCACGCGCTGGATGAGAAGACGCGGGCGCTCTTCGGCCGCTCCCTGAAGCTCCGACAGGTCTCCGCCGGGGGATGCAACGGTTGCGAAGTCGACACGAACGTCCTCAACACCCTCGTCTTCGACCTCTCGCGCTTCGGCATCCAGTTCGTCGCCTCCCCGCGGCACGCCGACGGCATCCTCGTCACGGGCCCGGTCACGAGGAACATGGAGCTCGCCCTGGAGAAGACCTGGGAAGGGATACCGCCCCCGAAAATCGTCATAGCCGTCGGCGCCTGCGCGATCTCCGGCGGTCCCTTCATCGATCTGCCCGAGTCGGGAAACGGCGTCACGGGGCGGTTGAAGGTGGACCTCTTCGTCCCGGGCTGCCCGCCTCACCCGTGGACGATCCTCGACGGTCTCCTGAGGGTGCTGGACCGCCTGAAGTAGCCGCTCAGCCCCCGATGTAGAGCGCCGCGCTGCGCGGCGGAAAGACGATCTCCGAGCCGGGCGCCCACGCGTCGGGCACGAGATCCGCGCCGCGGCCGCCGTACAGGGGGTCCTCGGAGAAGAGGATCCTCTCCCAGCCCGTCTTCGGCCGGAAGCCGCTCGTCGCGCCCGGCACGTCCACCGTCGCGGGCGCCGGGCCGAGGTTGGCGGCGAGAAGAACCGGCTTCGCGGAGGGGTGTCCTCGCAATACGAGGACGGTCTTCTTCGACTCGTCGACGACGCAGGATGAGAGGTCCTTGCGAAGTTCCCCGAGGGCGGGGGTTCGCCTGCGCAGCGCGATCAAGTCCTTGTAGAGGCGGAGCATCGCGGCGCGCCGGGGTTCGGAGAGGTTCCAGCCGAGCCTCGAACGCTCGAAGGTCCGCGGGTCCGTCGCGTCGTCCTCCAGGGCCTCGGTGAGCGTCTGGACGCACATGCCCGCCATCTCCCGCGCGCGCCCCCCGCGCACGACGTCGCGCAGGTACTCGTCGCCGAAATCGACGAAGAAGAGGAAACGGTTCGGTTCGGCGTATTCCTCGCCCATGAAGAGAAGCGGAATCGACGGCGTCGCGAAGAGAAGCAGGGCCGCGGCGCGGGCGCCGTCGAGACCGACGACCTCGGGCAGGCGCTTGCCCGCCGAGATGTTCGCCACCTGGTCGTGGTTCTGGATGAAGGAGATGATCCTCTGCCCCGGCAGGTCGAGCGAGCGTGCCGCCGGCAGGGGATCGCCCGCCTCGCCCGGTTCCTCGATCGGCTGGTGGGTGCGGTAATCCTCCCCCGGCCGCACGTATCCGATGGCGACGGCCTTGCGGATGTCGTCCATCCGCCCGAAGGGCGAAAGGTACCCGCGGTTGTCGCCGGTCATCGCGGTCCGGACCGCGTGGTGGTAGTCGTCGTTCCAGTGCGCGTCGAGCCCGCACCCCTCGGGGCGGGGGCGCACGAGCCGCGCGTCGTTCAAGGGGCTCTCGGCGGTCACGTAGGCGCTCCGTCCGGCCTTTTCCCCGGCCGCCTGGACCTCGGCGGCGATCTCCGCGAGCACGTGCGGATCGCTCATGTCGAAGATCGCGAAGACGGCGTCGAGTCGCAGGCCGTCCATGTGGAATTCCTCGACCCAGTACACCGCGTTGTCGATCGCCCAGCGGCGCACCTCGGCGGAGTTCTCGCCGTCGTAGTTCAGGGCGTCGCCCCAGGGCGTCTTGTAGCGGTCGGTGAAGTAGGGGCCGAATTCGCGGAGGTAATTTCCCTCGGGCCCCAGATGGTTGTAGACGACGTCCATGAAGACGGCGAAACCCATCGCGTGAGCCGCGTCGACGAGGCGTTTCAGGCCGCCGGGTCCGCCGTAGGAGTCCTGGGGCGCGAAGTAATGGACGCCGTCGTAGCCCCAGTTCCTCGTGCCGGGAAACGCGGAGACCGGCATCAGTTCGATCGTGTTGACGCCGAGATCCTTGAGGTAGTCGAGTTTGCCGATCGCCGCGTCGAAGGTGCCCTCCGGAGTGAAGGTCCCGATGTGAAGCTCGTAGATGATGAGGTCCTCGAGCGGCAACCCTTTCCACCCGGCATCGGTCCAGGCATGCGCGGCGGGATCGACGACCTCGGAGGGGCCGTGGACACCGAGCGGTTGGCGTCGCGACCGGGGGTCCGGCCGCTCCCGTTCGCCGTCGATGACGTAGAGATACTGCGTCCCGGGACCGGCGCCCTCGACGACGGCTTCGAAGAAGTCGCCGTGCCTCTTCATCGTGATCGTCCGCGGAGCGCCCGATCCGGCGGTCAGCTTCAGGTCGACGGTCTTCGCGAGCGGGGCCCAGACTCTGAACGTGGCGCCGCCCTGAATCGGGTGAGCACCCAGGGGATAAGGTGAAGTCGTCATGCCGGCATGATAGCCCCCGCTCATGGTGTCAGTCTCCCACATTCCCACTTTCGACGAAGCCACCCGCCCCACTCGTCCGCTTCCCGTGCTCACCGCGTTGGATTTCGAGCTCATGGCGGGATTATGGGAGACTGTCACTGGCCCGGCGGCTAATATTGACCACCCGTTCCGCCGAACGAGGAAGACTCGAAGACGAGGAGCACGAAGCCATGCCCGACGAAAAGACCGCCCGGATCGCCCAGAATCTCTTCGGTTACCAGGCCGCCTTGAAGCAGGGCGGCTCGAGCCTCGAGGAATACATCCGCGAGAACTACCTCGGAAAGTGGTGCGGCGACGCCGTGCACCACGCGCTCGCGATCCGCACCACCTTCGTCAATGCGATGTCCGAGCATCTTGTCGCGGAGGGCCTGACGAACATCGAGCGCGTCCTCATGAGCATCATCACCGACCCGCTCGCGCACGACGTCGAGCACACCCCCTCGATCAGCTACAAGGGGCAGCCGTATGTCACCACGCACAGCATGATCTACTGCAAGTTCCTCTCCTGCTTCAACCCGAAGGTGAAGGGCGTCTACGTCGATTCCCCGAACATCCGGCTCGAGATCGAGCATCCGAACATGAAGCAGAGGGGCAAGTACCTGATCGATTTCAGCCAGATGGACATCGAGGTCAAGCGGGGCCGCGGGATCACGCTCGACGAGTATTACGACGCCCCCGAGAAGGTCACGGCGATTCTCCGCGAGGACCTCGATAACGCCCTGGCCTTCTTCGAGCGGATGATTGTCCATGCCATGACCGCGATCGCGAACCGCAACGAGGAGAACCTCGCGGCGCTCGGGGTGGCGCTGGAGGTCCCGAAGCGGCCCTTCCCGGTCTTCCGGTGCGACGAGGCGAAGGCCCGGCACGGCGACAGGAACTACGAGGTCGGGGCGGGTGAAGCGACCGACTCCCAGTTCTTCTGGATCCGCGGGCTCCTCCGCGAGAACTACGACCTCGTCTATCCCTACCTCAACCGCGACGGCTCGCGCGTCAAGCCCGAGTCCATCTCCTCCGCGACCATCTTCAACTACGACATCTGCGCCAAGAGCCTTCTCCGCAAGGATCGGAAGCAGACGCCGGCCCTCGAGATCCTCTCCGGGGGGATCCGCGAGTGGCTCTTCGATCCCATCGTCGCCCGGCTCGTGGACAACCGCATCATCCCCGAGCCTCCGCGCATCCGCGGCGGCAACGTCGAGAACATCGACCGGATCGGCGGGTACGCGCCCTTCCTCCTTGCGGCCGGCATGAAGGACGAGCAGGGACGAGGGCTCTTCCCCGACACCTTCGGCGGAGGGGTCGGGATCGAGCGGGCGCTCTACGCGCTGTTGCGCGGCCCGGTCATCGAGAAGGTCGACGACATCACCTTCTTCGGCAAGAACCCCGACTCGCACCAGATCTACCTCTTCTGAGGAGGACGCCATGAATGAACGCTTGAAGGTACGCACGCTCTTCGACACCTCGCCCGTCGGTCGCCTCGTCACCGTCCAGGGCTGGGTCCGCACCCGCCGGGACTCCAAGGGCGGATTCTCCTTCATCGAGGTGAACGACGGTTCGACCCTGAAGGGCATCCAGGTCATCGCGGCCGGGGAACTTCCGAACTACACCTCGGAGATCCTCCACCTCGCGACCGGAGCCTCGGTCACGATCGAGGGCGAGGTGGTGCCCTCGCCCGCCCCGGGCCAGCCGATCGAGATCAAGGCCTCCTCCGTCGCGGTCGTCGGTGCCTGCGACGATTCCTACCCCCTCCAGAAGAAGCGCCACAGCTTCGAATACCTGCGCGAGATCGCGCACCTGAGGCCGCGCTCGAACACCTTCGGCGCGATCGCGCGCCTCCGTCACGGGCTTTCCTACGCCGTGCACCGCTTCTTCCACGAGCGCGGGTTCTTCTACGTCCACACCCCGATCATCACGGCCTCGGACTGCGAGGGCGCGGGCGAGATGTTCAAGGTGACGACCTTGGACCTCGCGGACGTCCCGAAGGCTGACGGCGCCGTCGATTACCAGCAGGACTTCTTCAAGAGCGCCTCCTATCTCACCGTCAGCGGGCAATTGGAAGGGGAGATCTACGCGACCGCGATCGGGGACATCTACACCTTCGGCCCGACCTTCCGCGCCGAGAACTCCAACACGCCGCGCCACCTGGCGGAGTTCTGGATGATCGAGCCGGAGATGTCCTTCTGCGACCTCGACAAGGACCGCGCCGTCGCGACCGACTTCATCAAGTTCCTGGCGTCCTATGCGCTGGATCATCACCCTGAGGAGATGCGCTTCTTCGAGCAGTTCGTCGACAAGACCGTGGTCGCGAACCTGAAGGAGGTCATCGAGAAGGACTTCCGGCTCCTGCCCTACACCGAGGCCGTCTCGATCCTCGAGAAGAGCGGGAAGACCTGGGAGTTCCCGGTCGCGTGGGGGAAGAATCTCCAGGCCGAGCACGAGCGATACCTCACCGAGGAGGTCTTCAAGGGCCCGGTCGTCGTCATCGACTACCCGCGCTCCATCAAGCCCTTCTACATGTACTGCAACGACGACGGGAAGACGGTTCGCGCCATGGATATCCTCGTGCCGCGGATCGGCGAGATCATCGGCGGCAGCCAGCGCGAGCATCGGCTCGATCTCTTGAAGCAGCGCATCGCCGAGTGCCGCATGAAGGAAGAGGACTACGCGTGGTATATCGAGCTGAGGAAGTATGGCACCGTGCCGCACGCGGGCTTCGGCCTCGGCTTCGAGCGCCTCATGCAGTTCGTCACCGGCATGCAGAACATCCGCGACGTCATCCCGTTCCCCCGCACCCCGGGCAACGCGAAGTTCTAGGAGGCGGTGCCGGGTGGTCCTATGGCTGCTTTGCCGTATCGCGGACATCTCCCGCGGAATCGGCGATCAACCGTTCGGTGTTCTTTGGGCCTGCAAGAAGCGATGTAGATGCCTGACGCGCACTTCTCACCCTAAGGGGAAGGACGCACGCTGAAGGGGAGGTTGGCCGTGGCGGCGTAACCCGTGCCGTCCGATACAAAGGCCATCAAGCGATAATCGCCCGGCTGACGTGGGGCGAGGACCGTGACGGCGCCCGGAGTCGCATCGGACGTCGAGACGTTGCCGTCCGGACACGGGGTCAGCCTGCCTTGATTGTCGCGGGCAATGAGCCAGGTATAGGCCAGGGTGTCACCGTCATTGGCACGGGCCGTTACCCGCACCCTGAATCTTGCGCCGGGTCGGAGAGCGGATTCACCGGCCGTCGAGGAAAGGCCGAGAATGGACGGGCATTGGTTTGCCGGCGTCACGCCGGTCCAGGCCTCTTCCATCACCTGCACGGCGTCCAGGGCGCAACCATCGGCCAGGAACAGGTTGAACCAGGCGAGGGCGGTCAAATCCTTCTCCGCGGCCCAGAAGAAAACATACGAACCCAGGCATAAGTTCGGCTGATCGGCGACCGCGCGCCGATACCCCTCGCGATACAGGGCGGCCCGTTCCGTGCTGGACGGCATGATCGGCGCATCCCATGGCGTTCTGTCGGCCTGCCAGTCGCCGTTCGTCCCGAACTCGGTCACGATGTAGGGTTTGTCCCAGCCGTAATCCGCGAGTCGCTCCGGCAATGTGCCGATTCCACCATACGAATTCACGCCGAGGATATCGATTTCCGGGCAGTATCGCTTGAGATCGTCGATCTTGTTCGCGTCGATATCCGCCACCACGGCCATGGTGGGATGATTCGGGTCAAGCTGGTGAATCATGGCCGCCACCTCGTTGATGGCTTGCCACAATTCCGGCCTGGCCCCGCCCATCTCGACTTCATTGCCCACTCCCCAGAGCAGCAGGGCCGGGTGATCCTTGTAGGCAAGCACCGCCTTGCGGGTCGTCTCGAATTGACGGCGGACCGCGGCGGTGTCCAGGTAATTGATTCCGTCGTCCTCGTGGAGCAGCCATAGGCCGAGCGAGACGGACAGCCCGCGCGCGTGGGCCCGGTCCAGGAATGGCTTCATATCTCCCGTGATCCCCCAGGTCCGGACCGAGTTGCCGCCCGCCTCAACGAGACGCGAAAGGTATCTGTCCGCTTCCGACTCGGTCTTGACGCCCGCTCCCTCGATGAAATAGGGACTGCCGTTTCGCATTAGCTGAAATCCTTGCGCTGTCCTGAGCACATGAACGGCGCCTTGCTTCTCGGCGGAGGGAATTCCGGTATCAGGAACGTTTGACGGCGGCACATTCGAGCCGCAGGCCAGGGTTCCGGCTCCGAGCCAAAGCAGAAGAAGCAGATGGGGAAGGGTCTTCGTCATAGGCTCGGTATATATATCAAGTCGCAAGTGGTCTCAAGATGAACGGGGGACGAATGGGGTGTCAGGCAATTACATTCTTACACGAGACGATTGCGATCAAACACATGCGGTTTCAAAAACCCGCATTCGAGTCTTTGGCTCGTTACCATGCGTAAGGATGTCATTGCCTGACACCGCCTCCTTCGCCTCCTTCACCAGAGGGCGAGGCCGAGGTCGAGGAAGGGTTCGATGATGACCCCCGCCCGGCCGAACGCGAAGAAGAGGATGAGGATCCAGAAGCCGTAGGGCTCGATGTCGTCCATGAGGGCGCGCAGGGAGGGCGGCAGGAAGTAGTAGAGCACTCGCGACCCGTCCAGGGGCGGCAGGGGAATCGCGTTGAAGACGCCGTAGACGAGCGAAGTGACGTAGACGGCCGACAGGAGCTGGTCGACGGCGAGAACGGCCTCGGCCGCCGGCAGGAAGGCGATGCCGTAATGCAGGGTCAGGAGCGCCGCCGCCAGCGCGAAGTTCGAGAGCGGCCCGGCCGCCGAGACGAGGGCGTGATCGCGCCTCATCTTCCGGAACCTCAGGGGATTCACCGGCACCCAGGCCATGCCCATCGGGATGTGCCCCTGCATCGCCGTGTAGACGGGCAGAACCACGGAGAGGAGGATCGAGTTCAGGTTCCGCCACTCGATGTGCCGGAACGGGTCGAAGCTCCGCTTTCCCATGAGGTGGGCCGTGTCGTCGCCGCATGCGTGGGCCGCGTAGGCGTGCGCGCCCTCGTGGACACCCATCTGGATGAACCAGGCGAGGATGAGGCTGATGACGATCGGATCCATGGGGGGAAGAGTAGAGGTAAAAGATGCATTTTTCATTTACCATTTTTCATTGTTCATTGAGAAACCTCGGATACTGGGCTATCGTCTTCGCATGTCCTTCAAGCTCCACGCGCCGTTCACACCCTCGGGAGACCAGACCGAAGCGATCGAGACGCTCTGCGGCGGCCTTTCGGCCGGGGAGGATCGCCTCACGCTCCTCGGAGTCACCGGCAGCGGCAAAACCTTCACCATGGCCAAGGTGATCGAGCGCCTCCAGCGCCCGGCCCTCGTCCTCTCGCCCAACAAGACCCTCTGCGCCCAGCTCTTCGCCGAGTTCCGCTCCTTCTTTCCCGAGAACGCCGTCGAGTATTTCGTCAGCTACTACGACTACTACCAGCCCGAGGCCTACATCCCTCAAACCGACACCTACATCGACAAGGACTCGATGATCAACGAACGGATCGATCGCCTCCGCCTCTCGGCCACCACCTCGCTCCTGACCCGTCCTGACACTATCGTCGTAGCCTCTATTTCATGCATATACGGCCTCGGAGCTCCGACGGAATATGCGAAGATGACCTTGGAGCTCAA
>CAZWVM010000061.1:0-18146 GCA_964637705.1 uncultured bacterium | reverse complement strand
GCGACGTGACGGGGAACCTGAACCAGCGCCGCGGCCGCATCGTCGGCATCGACGTGGTGGGCGAGTTCCAGGTCATCAAGGCGACGGTTCCGCAGCAGGAGATGTACGGCTACTCGGGCGACCTCCGTTCCATGACCCAGGGCACGGGCTACTACACGATGGCGGTGGACCACTTCGAGGAGGTCCCGGCGTTCCTGGCGGACAAGGTCATCGCGGAGGCGAAGAAGCGCCGCGAGGAGGCGAAGGAGAAGAAGGAGTAGGCCGGCTTCGCAGCCGAGCGCACCCGCGCCGCGGTCGTCCCCGGGGACGTCCGCGGCGTTTTCTTTTCAGGGCACGACGTAGATCCTTCCGTCGGGAAAAGCCTCATCGAGCACCAGTCCGGCCGCCGCGACGACCTCGGCCTCGGAACGGATGTGGCGCCGCGTCGAGAGGTCGAACCACGCGACGTGGGCGCCGGGCGGGACGAGCGCCGGGTCCTCCGTCGAAAGCGGGGTCGACCGTGCCCTGAGAGCCGCGTGGATGTACACCGCGTCCGGATCGTTCGAAAAGAGATTCCGCGCCGGCCTCGTCGCAAGGCGCTCCATGAGCGGCGACGTCCGCCACCCGTCGCTCGCGTAGTCGCCGATCCCTCCCTCGATGGATCGCGCCAGGAACCGGGCCGCCCCCGACGCGGGCACGATCAGCCCGAGCGCCACCAGGATGGGGACGGCGCGGCGCGCGAAACGGCCCCGAACCGCCGCCTCGTCCAGGGCCAGGGCCGCGAGGATCGCGGCGAGGGGCAGGAGCGGCATGTAGTAGCGGTCGTCCACGGGATCGAGAGCGATGGCGTTGACGGAGGCGAAGACGGCGAGGGCGTAGAAGCCCGCCGCCGAAAGCGTCGCGAGGACGAGCGCCGTGCGCGGCAGGAAGGGAGCGGAGCGGGCGGCCGGACCGCCCGGAGAGCGGAGCGTCCTGGCGAGAAGCAGGAGGATCGCCGCGGCGACGACCGCTCCGGCGATGACGCGCAGGGGGTAGGGCATGAGCCCGGGCAGGATCCAGCGCGTGAGGATGTCGGCGGAGTGCGCGAGGTTGTCGTGGAATCCGAACGGCGATTCGTAGCGCGGACCGAGGAGCGTCCCCGAGATCGTCCAGTTCCGGCCGCACCAGAGCGCGATGGGCGCGCCCGCGACGAGGAGATGGACGGCGAGGTGCTTCAGGCGGCGGCGCCACGGGACGAATGGCGTCGTCGCGAGGAGAAGGACGCCGGCCGGCACGAGGATCGCGCCCACGTATCGGGTGAGAAACGCGAGGCCGGCGCAGGCGGCCGCGCCCGCTGCCGTCAACGTCGAGGGCAGGACCCGGTGCCGCGCCATCACCGCGACGAAGAGCAGGAGCCCGGCCGTGAAGATCATCTCCGAGTGCACCATCGCGGCGCGCTCGATCATCGAGCGCGAGACGAGAAGACCGGCGCCGAAGAGGAGCGCCAGCGCCTTCCATCGCATCACGGGTTCGAGGATCCGGAATACGAGGAGGATGACGGCGGCGAAGGCCAGCGCGTTCAGCCAGCGCGCCGCCTCGAGCGGATCGACGCCGGCGCCGAACGGCAGCGCGATGAGAGCGGAGAAGAGCGGCGGCCAGAGGGTCAAAGGTGCGCCCGTCACGTCGCTGAAGCCTCTCCCCTCCACGAGGTTCCGCGCGGCCGCGATGTATCGAACGCCGTCGTAGCTGAAGCCGGGGCCATGCCGCGAGGTGGCGAGGAGCGCGAGGGCGATCGCGGTGAGCGCAAGGAGAAGGGCGTGCGGACGGCGCGGGATCATGAGCCCGAAGCGGCGAGGCGCGCCCGCGCCGCGCGGATCTGCCCCCGCGCGATCAGGGCGTCGGTGCAGCATTCGGGGGGCGGCAGGAGCGACACGAGGCCGAGCGTCTCGAGGCGCCGGGGCAGGTTCGCGCGCAGGATCCGGTTGAGGAAGCAGCCGCCGGCGAGCACGATGCGCTTGACGCCGGGCGGGCGAACGGCCTCGACGAGAGCCGCCAATCCCTCGACGAGTGTCGCGTGGAACCGGGCGGCGAGGAGCGACACCTCGACACCGCGACGCATTTCGAGGTCGAGCGAGGCGAGAGCGGCGGAGAGATCGAGCCTGTTCCCCGGGAGCGCGAACGGCAACGGCGAGACTTCTCCGCCCCACGAGGCGGCGGCCGCCTCGAGACGCATCGCCGCCTCGGCCTCGTGATCCACCCGCAGGCCCAGGCCGAGGATCGCCGCGGCCGCGTCGAAGAGGCGGCCGGCCGAGGAGGTGAGGACCGGTGTTCCGGATCCCGCCAGCGACTTCACCGCGTCGAAGGCGGCCGCGCCAACCTCCCCGCGGATCCCCTCGAGAGCCCCCTCCCGGTCGAAGAGCCAGCCGACCGCCATGCGCCATGGCTCCCTCGCGACGACGTCGCCGCCGGGGCAGGGCACGGCGCGAAGGGAACCCAGCCGCTCGAAGGTTCCATCACTCGGCAGGTGCAGGAACTCGCAACCCCAGATACCGCCATCGAGGCCGTAACCCGTGCCGTCGAGAACGAGAGCGAGCGCCGCCTCCCCCTCGGGCACCGACGTGGACTCGAGGACCGCCTCCGCGTGCGCGTGGTGGTGCTGGATCTCGACGAGGCGCGCGCCGGTTCGCCCGGCGAGCTCGAGACCATGACGGTGGGAAAGATAGAGAGGATGAGCGTCCACCGCGACGATCGACGGTTTTCGGCCGACCAGGGCGCCCTCGATCGACGAGGACCAGGCGTCGAAGGCGTCCGGATCCGCGAGATCGCCGAAGCCCTTGAAGACATCGACTTTCTCACCGCGCGCGACGGCGAACCCTCCCTTCAGATCCGCGCCGCAGGCGAGAAAGGTGGCGCGAGGAGTCAGCCGCGAGGATTCCTGATTCTCACTCCTCACGCCTCACACCTCGCTCCTGACTCCGCTCACTCAGCAGATCCTCGGCAATTCCTCGCCGTAGGGCGGGACGAGGATGCGGCGGCCGCCGATCGCGGTGCGAACGACGACGCGCGCCGGGGCGTCCTCCCCCACCGTGCCGATGCGCGCCGCCTCGCGGCCGCGCTCGTGGCCGCGCATCGCGCGGAGCGCCGCGGCGGCCTCGGCGTCCGGCACGACCGCGACGATGACGCCCTCGTTCGCGACGGCGAGGGGATCGAGCCCGAGGAGCGAGAGCGCGGCGGCGGTCGCGGGCCGCACCCTGACCGCCGTCTCCTCGATCTCGACCGGCCGTCCCGCGGTGGCCGCGGTCTCGCTGAGAACGGCGGAGACGCCCCCGCGCGTGGCATCGCGGAGGAAGCGGGTTCCGGGCGCGGCCTCGAGGAGCGACTCGACGAGCGAGGCGAGGGGGGCGGCGTCGGAGCGCACCTCGCCGCGCAGGTCGATCCCGTTGCGCGCGGCCATCACGGCGACGCCGTGGTCGGCGACCGGCGCCGAGAGGAGGATGGCGTCACCGGGCGCGATCGAGCGCACGTCGAGCGAGCGGCCGGGCGGCACGATGCCGACGCCCGCCATGACGGCGTAGCACCCGTTGCCCGCGCCGCGCTCCACGACTTTCGTGTCTCCCGTGACGACCTCGACGCCCGCCTCCCTCGCGGCGGCGGCGACGGAGTCCATGAGGCGGTCGAGGTCCCCGGTCGGAAATCCCTCTTCCAGGATCAGGGCCAGGGAGAGCGCGACGGGGCGCGCGCCGCAGACGGCGAGATCGTTGACGGTGCCGCAGACGGCGAGGCGGCCGAGATCCGCGCCGGGGAAGAAGAGCGGCGAGACGACGTAGGCATCGGTGGTCATGGCGAGCCGCGCGCCCTCCGGTACCGCCTCGCCCCAGACCGCCGCATCGGCGCGCGCGCCGAGGCGGTCGTTCGCGAGCCGCGGAAAGACGTGCTTCTCGAGGAGCTCCGACATGGCCGTGCCCCCGCCCCCGTGGGCGCGCAGGATCTTCCCGCTCACGGGGCGACCCCGTAGCGGTGAGCGGCCGCGCAGGCGCCCTCGGAGGAGACCATGCAGGCGCCGACGGGGGATGCGGGTGTGCAGAGCGTGCCGAAGAGCGGGCAGTCGGCCGGTTCCGCGGCCCCGCGCAGGATCTCCCCGCAGAGGCAATTCTCCGGCGGCGGCACGTCCGGCCACTCGACGCCCAGCTTCCTCCGCGCGTCGAACCCGGCGAACGCCTCCCTCACGGCGAGACCGGACCCGGGGATCATCCCGATCCCGCGCCACTCCTCGTCGCTCGGTTCGAAGACTTCCTCCATCACCGCGCGCGCCCGGGCGTTGCCGGTCGCCGTGACCGCGCGGCCGTATGCGTTCTCGACCGCGGCCCGGTTCTCGACGACCTGGCGGAGAAGCGCCCGGATGCCGAGGAGGATCTCGACCGGCTCGAAACCGGCGATGACGCAGGGCACGCGATACTCGCGCGGGATGAAGGCGTAGAGATCGGGCCCGGTGATCACGGTGACATGCCCGGGACAGAGAAATCCCCGGATCGAGACGTCGGCGGATTCGAGGATGGCGCGCATCGCCGCGGGCATCGTCTTGTGGGCGCAGAGGACGGAGAAGTTCCGGAGCCCCTCGCGGCGGGCGGCGAGGATGGTGGCGGCCACGGTCGGCGCGGTCGTCTCGAAGCCGACGCCGAGGAAGACGATCTCGCGATCCGGTTCGGCGCGGGCCAGGGCCAGGGCGTCGAGGGGGCCGTACACGACGCGCACGTCCGCACCCTCCGCGCGCTCGTCCTCCAGCGACCGTCCCGCGCCCGGGACGCGGACGAGATCACCGAAGGTCGCGACCGCGACGCCGTGCCGCCGCGCCAGGTCGCAAGCCGCCGCGATGTATCCCGGGCCGGTCACGCAGACGGGGCAGCCGGGGCCGGAGGAGAGGCGCAGGCCGGGCGGCAGCAGGGAGTGGAGTCCGGCGCGGGCCGCGGACATGGTGTGCGTGCCGCAGACCTCCATGAAGCGAACCGGGCCGCTCGCGGCCTTCACCAGGGCCTCGATCTCCGCGAGCAGGGCGCGCGCGGCGGGGGTTGAGCGAAAGGGCGCGGAGGGATCCTCGCGCGGGATCATGCGGTCCCGGGTCGAGGCGGAACGGGGGCGCCGGCGGCGGCCTGCACCTCCTCCAGGAGTTTCATCGTCTCGCGCGCCGCCGACTCGTCGAGCCGCTCGATGGCGAAACCGGCGTGAAGGAGAACCCAGTCACCGACCTCCGCCTCGGGAATGAGAGCGAGCGACGCCTGGCGCGCGACGCCCTGGATCTCGACGACGGCGTCGTCTCCGGAGCGGCTGACGATGCAAGCGGGAACGGCCAGGCACATACCGGAATTATCCCCGATTAACGCGACCGGGGCTACTTCTTCTCCTCGGCCCAGACGGTGCGGCCCGCGTCCTCGACGCAACGCACCGTGTCGCGCGCGATGACGAGTTCCTCGTTGGCGGGGATGACCCAGACCGGGACCTTGGAATCGGGCGAGGAGATGAGTCCCTCCTGCCCGACCATCTTCTCGTTGGCGCAGCCATCGACGTGAACGCCGAGGCAGTTGAGGCCGGCGAGGGAACGGGCGCGCACCTCCGGCACCATCTCGCCGATGCCGCCCGTGAAGGCGATGGCGTCGACGTGGCCGAGCACGGCGATGTAGGAGCCCATGTACTTGCGGAGCCGGTAGCAGAAGACGTCGATGGCGAGAGACGCCATCTCGTTGCCGCGGGCGCGCGCCGCGAGGATCTCGCGGAAGTCATTGGAGACGCCGGAGATGCCGAGGAGACCCGAACGGCGGTTGAGGAGGATCTCCGCCTCGCCGACGGTCATGCCTTCCTTCTCCATCAGGCGCAACAGCGCGCCCGGATCGATGTCGCCGGGGCGCGTGCCCATGACGAGACCTTCGCAGGGCGTAAGGCCCATCGATGTGTCGACGCTGCGCCCCTCCTCGATCGCCGTGACGGAACAGCCATTGCCCATGTGGCACGAGATGATGCGCAGGGTCTCGCGCGGCTTGCCGAGCAGGCACTCGATGCGGTAGGTGATGAAGCGGTGAGAGAGGCCGTGGAAACCGTAGCGGTGGATGCTGTGCTTGCGCATGAGGTCGGCGGGCAGGGCGTAGGTGGAGGCGACGGGCGGAATCGTGCGGTGAAACCCCGTGTCGAAGACCGCGACGGAGGGCAGGGACGGGAGGAGGCGCCGCGCCGCGCGGATGCCGGCGAGGTTGTGCGGGTTGTGCAGGGGGGCCAGGTCGAGGGACCCCTCGATCTGACTCTCGACCTCGTCGTCGATGAGGCGCGAACGGGAGAGGTCCGGGCCGCCGTGGACGACGCGGTGGCCGATGGCGTGGATGTCGCCCGAGACGGCCTTCAGGGTCATGTCGTAGCAGATCTTGATCGCGGCCTCGTGGTTCGGCGCGTCCACCGTTTCGCGGATTTTCTCGCCGGACGGCAGCTGTACCATGCCGAAGGCGGGTTTCTGACCGATCCTCTCGATCATGCCGCGCACCTTGAGATCGTCGCCGCCGGCGGCGATCATGGCGCGTGACGTCTCGAAGAGCGAGAACTTGACCGAGGACGATCCGCAATTGAGGGTGAGAGCGCGCACTGTGTTACCTCCCGAATGGGTTCCGAGAGAACCCGGAACATGATTCCTAGTATGGAAACCGAGCGGATGACCGCTGAGCCCCGGGGCGATATTGGGGGGTGCGTTTCAGGGCTCTTCACTATAGTGCCGGTGCGCTCGTGAAATCCAGAGCTTTTTCGGAAGTCCTTCATGGCCAGGGGTCAGAAGTGACCGGCGATCCCTCGTTTCTTTACTTGCCCGCGAATTGAGACTATCGTCTCGTCCATCGCCATGAGTGCCTCCATCCTCCTGACCGGCGGCTCCGGACTTCTCGGCCGCCATCTCCTCGCGCTCGAGCCTTCGATCGATGCCCCGACACGCGCCGATATGAACATCGCGGACCTGGCGGGCGTCCGGAGAGCGCTCGAGAAGACCCGGCCCGCGACCGTCATCCACGCCGCGGCGATGACGATATCGCACGAGGTGAACGCGAATCCCGCGGAAGCGGTGCTCGTGAACATCGGGGGCACCGCGAACGTCGCGGCGGCCTGCATCGAACGCGGCATCCGCCTCGTGTACATCTCCACCGACTACCTCTACACGGACACGCCCGGCCCTCACCGCGAGGACGAGCCGCTCCAGCCGGCCAACCTCTACGCCTGGACGAAGCTCGGCGGCGAGGCCGCGGTGATGCTCGTCCCCGGCTCGCTCATCATCCGCACCACCTTCGGGCCGAACCCGTGCCAGTACGACCGCGCGGCGGAGGACAAGGTGACGAGCAAGCAGTATGTGGAGGACGCGGCGCCGCAGATCCTGGAGTTGGCGAAGTCGACCGTCACCGGCGTCATCAACCTGGGCGGCGAGCCGGTGACGATGCTCGAATACGCCCGCCGGACGCGGCCGGACGCCCGGGGCGTGAAGCTGGCGGACCTGAAGGAGCCGATCCCGCGCGACTCCTCCCTCGACCTCGCCCGGTGGAAGAAGTTCCGGTCGAGCGGATCCTGACCGGCTCCGCCGCATGAGCGAGGATAGAGCGGCCCCCGATTCGTCTCTCGCCCGCGTCGACCGCCTGCTCGAGGCCGGCGTCCTTCTCCTCGCCTTCATGCTCGGTCTCACCTGGATCCTCGACACGGACATCGGCTGGCGGATCGCGGCGGGGCGGTGGATCGTCGAGAACGGCCGCGTGCCGCACGCGGATCCCTACTCGTTCTTCGAGCCGGGCCGGCCCTGGATCCTTCTCTCGTGGCTCTTCGATCTCGGCGCCTGGTTCCTCGACCGCCTGGGCGGCGCCTACGCCCTGACTCTCGCCAAGGCCTTCATCGCGGCGCTCCTCGTCCCGGCGCTCGCGCGGGCGGCCGGGCGGGATGGCGGCGGCTTCCGCCCGCTGATCCTCCTCGTCGTCGTCGCGGCCGGATGGTCGCGGTTCCACCCGAGGCCGGAATTCGTGACGGCACTCTTGCTTGCGCTGCTTCTCGGTTCGATCCGGCGCGGGCCGGTCTCGTGGTGGTGGGTTCCCGGCTTCGCGCTCTGGGCGAATATCCACTCCCTCTTCGCGGTCGGGCTGGCGAGTTGGGGCGCGGCGTGGTTGGGGCGCTGCCTGGACCGGGGACGTGGACGCGCGGCGCCCGGGCCGGCCGCGTTGAAAGGCGAAGCGGCCCGGATCGCGTGCGCCGCCCTCGCCACGATCGCCAACCCGTATCTCTTCGCGGGGTCCCTCTTCCCGTTGGTCGTCGGCGGCCGGCTTCTCGATCCGTCGATCGGCGGCGTCGCCATCGCGGAACTGGGCTCGCCGCTCGCCGCGCCGCTCATCCCGTTCGCGACGAAGGTCTTCTTCGCCCTCGCCGCGGCCGCGTTGGCGGCCGTCATCGCGCTGCGGGCGCCGGGGCCGTCGAGCCTCGTCGCGCTCGCCCTGGTGCCGCTCGGGCTCCTTTCCCACCGCGGCATCCTTCTCGGCGCGATCGGCGCCTTGCCGATTCTCGCGGAGGCGGCGCGCGACGCGCGAAAGAGATGCGCGGCGAAGCCGGCCCCGCGGGCCGCCGGCCGGGCGCTCGTCTTCTTCACCCTCGTCATGCTCCTGGCCGATGTCGTGAGCGGCGCGTGGTTCGTGCGCAACTTCGATCCCCGGCGCGTCGGCACGAGGTTCGTGCCGTATTTCTACCCCGTGCGGACGGCGGCGCGCCTGGCGGCATCGGGGCGCGAGGAGACGATCTGGAACGACCTCAACATCGGCGGCTACCTGCTCGCGCGGGTGCCGGGCGCGCGCGTGGTGCGTGACACGCGGCTCGAGGTGCACGGCGAGGAGGTCTTTCGCCGGATCAGCGCGATCGAAGCGGACTCCGAGGCGTGGCGCGTTGCGGCGCGGCAGTTCGGCGTGACCGTGGTCGTCATGCAGCGCGGAGCGGTACCGCGGGGCGTCGCCGAGGCGACGGCAACCGACTCGGGATGGGTCGAGATCGAGGACGATCCGTCCTACCGGGCCTGGGTGCGGGCCCCGGAGCCGTGAAGGGACTCGCGGGGCGACTGGGACTCGGCGCTCGATGGCTTCTTCTGGCCGGCGCCGCCTGCGCGGCCTACGGCTTCTTCATCGAGGCGACCTGGCTCGATATCCGTCGCGTCACCTTGCCCGAACTCGGCGACCGCCGTCTCGTCTTCATCTCCGACCTCCATTACCGCGGCGACACGGACTACCTCCGTCGCATCGTCGCGGAGATCGACGTCTTGAATCCGGACATGGTTCTTCACGGGGGCGATCTCGTCGAGAGGCCGGAGCGGCTCGCGGGCGCGCTCGAGATCCTCTCGGGACTCGACGCGCCGCTCTACGCCGTCCTCGGGAACCACGAGTACTGGGGCGGCATCGACGAGAATCTCCTCGATTCCGGCCTGAGGCGAACCGGCGGGCGGTTGCTCAAGGACAGCTGGGTCGCGCTGGGCGGATGCGCCATCATCGGGTTGGACGACTATTACTCGGGAAGACCGAACGTCGATGCGGGCTTCAACGGAACGGATTCGTTCGCGCGGATCCTCTGCATCCACGAACCGCGCGGAATGGACCTCCTCGAGGGGCGGTCCTACGCCCTCGCGCTCTCGGGCCACTCCCACGGCGGCCAGGTCCGTCTTCCCCTCCTCGGTGCGATCCTCCTTCCGCCGAACGTGAGACCCTACCAGCTCGGCCGCTACGAGCTGCCCGGCGGACCGCTCCTCGTCTCCTCGGGCCTCGGCACCTGGCACCTGGACGTCCGCTTTCTCTGCCGCCCGGAGATCGTGCTCATCTCGTCAGGAGGCGGTTAGGATCCCCCGCAGTTCCTCGCCGATTGCCTTCCACGTGAGCCGTTCCGCAGCGTGGGCGCGGCCCTTCAGGGCGGCGGCGCGGCCTTCGTCGTCGCCCGCTGCCAGCCGCTCGATAGCCAGCGCCGTCGATCGGGGATCGGCATAGTCCGCGGCCACGAGGCAGCCTTGCCCGGCCAGTTCCCTCTCCGTCTCGTGCGTCGTCGCGGCCAGGAGCGGCCGGCCCGAGGCCAGGTATTCCGCGACGCGCGTCGGCATGCCCTTGTGATCCGGGTGGCGGCGGGGCTGAAGGAGCACGTCCGCGGCGGCGAGGAGGAGGGGCACGCGCTCCAAGGGTGCCGGTCCGGCGAAGGTCAAGGGTAATCCTCGCGCCGCCTGCTCATACTCGGCTCGCGCCGGGCCGTCCCCGACGATCCGGATCCCGGTCGTCCGCAGGTGCTCCGCCGCCGCCAGCAAATCCTCGAGCCCCTGCCAGCGGTTGATGTGCCCGATGAAGAGCGCGATGCGCGAGGCGGGATCGAGCCCCAGCCGCGCGCGCGCCTCCTCGAGTGACGGGGCCTCGAAGAACCGCTCGTCGATGCCCATCGGCAGGACGCGGAACTTCGACCGCGCGATCCCGGTTCTCGCCGCGACCGCCTCCGCGACGCCGGCCGAGGTGACGACGATCGAGCGAGCGCGGTAGAGGAACCGCCGCTCGGAGAACCGGCAGAGCACGCGCTGCTGCCATGGCCGGTCGCGCAACTGGAAGGCGAGGTCGCCGTTCAGGTCCGCGACGAGCGGCAGGCGGAGGAGCTCGGCGACGCGCGGCGCGGCCAGGGTCTGGTATTCCACGCGGCCCAGGATCACGTCCGGCTTCCATCTCCGCGCGATCTCGAAGACGGCCGTCTCCATCCGCTTCTGGGACATCACGGTGCCGAGCCCCGGGATCTCGATCTCCGGCACCTCGAGCGCGCCCGTGCCGTCGTCCTTCCTCAGGATCGCCTTCACCTCGACGCCGGCCGCTCCCAGCCCGCCGATCAGCCCCTTGATGTGCACGGTGCTGCCGTCGGGACGGTCGAGATAACCCTCGGAGACGTAGAGAACCTTCACGATGCTCTCCCCTTTCGAATCGCCGCGATGCGGTTCCAGGCCCCGCCCGCATCCGGCGAGCGCAGGAGCAGGAGCAGGAGCGCGTAGAGAAGGAGACCTCCCCCGCCCGCGACGACGAGCCCCGACCAGGGGCAGGCGAGGAGGAGGCCGGCCTGCCGGGCAGCGAACCCCGCGAGAACGGCGGCCGCGGCGGTCGTGGCGAAGGATCGCGCGAGGGCGTTCTCCGCGAAGGACCCGAGCCGGCGCCGCACCACGACCCACTGCCAGGCCAGGGAGACCGAATAGAAGACGACGAAAGCTGCGGCGACGCCGTCGAGCCCGAAGCGCCGGCCGAGCCAGGGCGCGTAGAGGGCATACACCAGCGCCTCGAGGGAGCCGACGACGGCGGGCGTCCGGGTATCGGAAAGCGCGTACATCGTTCGACCCGTGATCTCCGCGAGGCACATCCCGACGAGCGCCGGCAGGTAGATGCGCAGAAGCCGCGCCACGATCGCGGTGTCCTCGGGCGTGAAACGCCCGCGCTCGAAGAGCACCGCGACGAGATCGGGGGCGAGCGCGATCCCGAGGGCCAGGGCCGGAGCCACCGCCAGCCAGATCGCGCGGAGGCCGGTCGCGATCGTGCGCCGAAGCGCCGCGCGGTCGCCCGCCCCCTCCTCGATGGCCATCCGGGGGAAGAGGACGGAGGCGAGACCCGAGGAGATGAAAAGCGCGGCCACGGAGATGAGGCGGAAGGCGTAGCCGAGCCGCGCCAGGCTCCCGGCCTCGAATTCCGAGGCGATGAATCGATCCACGACCGGCGTCGCGCGCACGAGAACGCCGGAGAGGACGAGCGGCGCGAGGAGCGCGAGGACGCGGCGCAGGCCGGGGTTGCGGGCGTCGAAGCCGAGCCGGCAACGCCCGCCGGAGAGGAGCGGCAGGAGCAGGAGCGCTTGCAGGAGGAGGCTGGCGACGTAGGCGGCGGCGAGGGCCGTGATCCCGAAGGGCGCGGCAAGCGGCGGGAGCATGACGATCGCGAGCAGGGACCCGGCGAGGGGGGCCGCGGCGGGCCTCGTGAAGCTCTGAGAGGCCTGGTGAAGCGCGGTCAGGATGGTGACGCAGCCGGAAACAGCCAGGACCGGCCAGGTCCAGTACGAAAGGCGGACGGCGAGTTCCAGGCGCTCCGCGTCGAGCCCGGGCGCCGCAACGAGGAGGAGCGGTCGCGCGAAGAGCATGCCGAGCGCCGCGAGCGCGAGGAGAAGAACCATGCCGGCGTTCACGAGATCGCTCGCCGTCCTCCACGCCTCGTCCTCCCGCCCGGCCGCGCGCCGCTCGGCGAAGACGGGGACGATGGCGAAGGCGACGCCGCCGAGGAGAACCGCGATGATGTACTGCGGCAGGGTCTGGGCGGCGACGAGCGCGTCCATCTCCGGCCCGGCGCCGAAGAGCGCGGCGGCAAGCGCCTGGAGGATGAAGCCGAGGACCTGGGCGCCGGCCAGGCAGACCGTGACGACGGCGGCGCTCCGGGCGGCGCCGCGCGCCGCCGGCGGGGCCGGCACGGACGCCGCGGTGCCTTCCGCGCTCAGGTCGCCGCTCCCGGGGCGCGCAGGGCCTCGAGGAGTCGGGCGAAGCAGCGTTCCAGCGAGAACTCGGCGCGCACCGTCTCGAGCCCGGCCGCGGCGATGCGCGCGCGCAACCCCGCGTCGTCGACGAGCGCCTCCAGGCAGTCGAGATACTCCTCGTCGCTCTCCGCGAGAAAGCCGTTCACGCCGTGACGGATGAGATCGCGGTTCTGCCCGACGGGCGAAGCCACGACGCACGCCCCCGCGCTCATATAGACCGCGGCCTTCAGGACGCCGCGCACGCGCGCCTCCTCCGTGTCGTAGAGCGGGAAGAGGCCGATGTGCATGCCGAGCGCCTCGCGCATCATGGCCTCGCGCGAGTAGGACGAAAGCGCGGAGACCCGGGCGCCGCCGGCCCGCAGGAATGAGACGGCTGAGCGCGAAGCGCCCACGACGCGCAGGGTCACGTCGAAACGCGTCGCGAAGAGGCGCTCCAGGGGCCCCTGGATCCTCTTGAGGTGACCGCATGTCCCCTCGCTCCCGATCCACCCGAGCGCGACGGGCGGCTCGGTCCGCGCCGCGTCGGCGCGGATCGCGTCGAACGCTTCGACCTGGCACGGATCGGGCACGAGAAAGCAGGCGGAGTTGAAGCGCCGCGCGTAATCAAGGCCGTACGGGTTGTCGCACGTCACGGCGTCGACCGCGGCGAGGATGCGATCGACGTCCTCCTTCATCTCCGGCCCGAAGGAGGGCATCCAGACGGCGTCGTTGAGGTCGTAGACGAGGCGGGCCTTCACCTTGCGCCGCAGGGCCTCGACGACGGGCCAGGACAGGACCTTCTGAAGATAGACGACGTCGCACCGCTCGGCGAGCCGCAGCGTCTCGGCGTTGCCGTAGTGCGTCGCGACGCGGTTGAGGAACTCGGCGCCGCGCCGCGCCCCCGACGAGAAGGGGTTCTTCCCCCCGGCGACCGGACGCTCCAGCACCCGTACCAGCCGCTCCGAGCGGCGGTGGACGAATTCCGCCTCGATGCCCGCGCGCCGGAAGAGGTCGCGGTAGATGAGCGCCCGCACGTAGCCGCTGGGCCAGGCCTCCCCCGCCTCGGTGACGACGAGTGCCCTCACGGCTTTTCGGCCTCCATGCGCAGATCCCGCCACGGCCGCGGCCCGTGCGTCTCGGGATCCTTCTCCACCACGCGCACGAACCCGGCCTCCTCGAGTTCCCTCCTCAGGTGCCACGCGGACCACCCGAAGGCGTAGGGCGGGTAGATCTCTCGGCGCCGGACCTGGTCGAGGTCGAAGGCGTAGAGCCCTCGCACGGCCTCGATGTAGTCCTCGTCCCGACCCTCGGACTCGAGCGCCCGGCGACAGCATTTGCCGAGGTCGGGCGTCTCGACGACGAAGCGACCGCCGGGAGCGAGCACGCGCAAGACGGAGCGGAAGAGATCGCGGGCGGGGCCAAGCCCGAGGTAGGCGAGCGAGTGAACCATGAGCACCTCGGCGGCGGATTCCGGCGCGTAGGCCTCCGCGATCCGGGCGAAGTCCATGACCACGTCGACGCCCGGTCCGGACACTCGGTCGATGTTGACGTAGCCGGGGCGCGGATCGCGGCCGCATCCGAGATGGAGGCGAAGCGAGCCGGGCGGAGGGGGCGCGGACGGGCGGAAACGCCGCAGGAAGCCCCGCAGGCTCACCGCCGGATTCCCGCGAGACGCCGCACCGTCTCCTCGACGCCGCGCGCCAGGTCTCCCCGGGGCGCGAAGCCGGCCGCGCGGAACCTCTCGCCCGAGACCTCGTACGAGAGCTGGTTCATGATCCGCGCGTCGACGAGGGTCGTCTCCAGTTCCGGCACGCAGGCGCGTATCGCATCGAGAATGTCGTTCACGGTGGCGTTCAGGGTCACCACGTTGTAGACGCGTCCGTCGAAGAGATCCCGATCGATTACGAAGCGCAGGGCGCGAACGGCGTCCCCGAGATCGAGGTAAGGGCGCTTCTGGTGCAGGGCGGTCCGCCAGACCGTGACCGGCAGGCCGTTGACCGCCTGCCAGATGAACTTGTTCACGGCCGTATGGAACCTCATGCCCGGCGAGGGCCCGAAGATCGTGCCGAGTCTCAGGGCGACGAAGCGCAGGCCGGCCGCGCCGGCCAGCTCGGCGAGCCGGCGCTCGGCCTCGAGCTTCGACTCGGCGTAGGGGCTCTGCGGCGCCAGGTCCTCCCGCGGGCAATCCTCCGCGACGACGGCGGACTGGGTGCCGTAGACGCTCGTCGTGGAGGGAAAGAGAAAGGGCACGCCGAGGCGCCCGCAGGCGTCGGCGACGCGCAGGGCTCCGTCGATGTTCACCGCGCGCACCTCATCGGCGATCTCGACGGACCCCTCCGCATTCGTGATCGCGGCGAGGTGGACGACGGCGTCCTGCCCCGCGACGAGCTCCTCCAGGGGCGCCACGCGCACGTCGCCCTCCACGAAGCGGTAACGGGCGCCCCCGGGCAGGTCGAAGAGCGACGAGTAGCGCTGGGCCGAGAGGTCATCGAGCATTGCGACCTCGTCCCCCGCTCCGAACGACCGGATGAAGGCTGAGCCGATGTGACCGAGGGCCCCGGTGACGAGGACCTTCACCGCGCGGCTTCCAGGACCGCGCGCGTCCGTTCAAGTCCCTCCTCGAAGGAAAGACTCGGCCGCCAGCCGGTCAGGAGCCGGAGTCGCCCGGAATTGATCCGCACCTTCTCGATCTCGATCCGCTTCCGCTCCTCCGGCCACGCGACGTTCTCGACGCGCCCGCGACCGAGGACGCGGACGATCGTCTCGGCGATCTCGCGCACCGAGGGATGCTCGTCGTGCGCCGCGAACCAGGTCTCCCCTCGCAGGCGCTCGTCGAGGGCCGCCATCCTCAACACCCCGGCGGCATCCGACGCATGCATGACGTTGCGGGTCTGCGCCCCGTCGCCGAAGATCCGGATCGCGCGCCGGTTCCAGGCCTCGTGGATGAAGTGGTTCACGAAGCCGAAATCCGGGGCGCCCTTGCCGTAGGGCCCGTAGAGGTTCGCGAAGCGGATGACGACGGTCTTGAGGTCGTGGACGCGGTGGTAGACGCGGTAGTATTTCTCGGCCACGCCCTTGTGGGCGGAATAGACGTCGAGCGGTTTCTCGGCGTGGTCCTCGTCGATGACGTCGCCGGCGGCCTTTCCGACGACGGTGGACGACGACGGGTAGGCGACGACGGCGGCCGGGTTCACGCGCCGCAGGGCCTCGAGAAGCCGGAGGTTGCCGATGCAGTTGATCTCGGCGCAGTAGACCGGGTCGCGGAGCGAGATGGGATGCGACGACTGGGCGGCGCAGTTGTAGACCACGTCGCGGTCCCGCACCGCCGCCGCGACCGTCGCCTCGTCGAGAAGGCTCCCCTTCACAAACGAGATCCGGCCCATGACTTCCGCGAGCCCGTCGAGGGTGGACCCGAGGCGGGGCTCGAGGGAATCCAGGACGGCGACCTCGTCGCCCTGCCCGAGGCAGTGGCGGACGAGGTGGGCGCCGAGGAACCCCGCGCCGCCCGCGACGAGGACCTTCACCGGTTCGCGCCCGGGCGGAATTCGATGACGCGCGCGATGACGGCGAGGATCTCCGACTCCGCCATCTCGGGGTAGAGCGGCAGGGAGAGGATCTCGCCGGCCGCGCGGTCGGTCTCGGGGAGCGATCCGCGCGCGAAGGCGCGGAAGGCGGGATGGTGGTGATTCGGGACGGCGTAGTGGATGGCCGCGCCGACGCCCGAGTCGTGCAGGTGGTGGACCAGCCGGTCGCGCTCCGGGGTGCGCACCACGTAGAGATGGTAGACGTGGCCACAGCTCTCGCGCACGGCGGGCAGGACGATTCCCCGGCCCGCGAGTTCCTCGTCATAGCGCGCGGCGATGGCGGCGCGGCGCGCGTTGTCCGCGTCGAGCCGCGCCAACCCGACGCGCAGGACCGCGGCCTGGATCTCGTCGAGCCGCGAATTGGTCCCGGGCTCGCGGCAGATGCGCTCACGCGTCCACCCGTACTCGCGAAGCGCGCGGACGCGATCGGCGACGGCCGGGTCCGGCGTGACGACCGCGCCCCCGTCCCCGAGCGCGCCGAGATTCTTCGTGGGGTAGAAGCTGAAGGCGGCCGCGTCGCCGAACGAGCCGGCGGGGCGGGCGCCGCACCGGGCCCCGTGGGCCTGGGCGCAGTCCTCGACGATCTTCAGCCCCCGCCCCCGCGCCAGTTCCCGGATCGCGCCCATCTCGGCGCAGTGCCCGTAGATGTGCACGGGCACGATCGCCTTCGTCCGCGGCGTGATCGCCGCCTCCGCGCTCCGCGGGTCCATCGTGAAGGTCGCGGGCTCGATATCCGCGAAGACGGGCGTGGCGCCCGACGCGACGATCGCCGCGACGGTCGCGGAGGCCGTGTGCGAGACGGTCACGACCTCGTCGCCCGGCCCGATGTCGAGGGCGCGCAGGGCCAGTTCGAGCGCGTCGGTGCCGTTGGCCACGCCGACGGCGTGCTCCACGCCGAGCCAGGAGGCGAATTCCTCCTCGAACGCGGCGACCTCGGGCCCGAGGATGTAGACGCCCCGGTCGAGAACGCGCTTCAGCGCCTCGTCGATCTCGGCGCGGCGCGAGCGCACCCGGGCCCCCGGATTCCCGCAGGGAATCACGGGAGGACCCTCACGTCAGGCACGTAGAGGATGAAGCGCCCGCCGGCGGCGGTGAATCCCGCCTCGCGCGCCATGATCTCCTCCCCGTGGTTCCACGCGAAGAGCAGGGCTCGGTCCGGGGGACGCTCGGCGAAGCGCTCGTAGGGGACGACCGGGATGTGGGCGCCGGGCGAGAACTTCCCCTGCTTGCCCGGCGTGGTGTCGGAGATGAACTCCACGAGGTCCGGCCCGATGCCGCAGTAATTCGTGACGGTGGTGCTCTTGGAGGTCGCGCCGTAGCCGGTCACGCGGCGCCCGCGCGCCTTCTCCTCGCACAGAATTCCCACCAGCGCGTCGCGCGAGCGCTCAACGGCGGCGCGGAAACGTTCGAAGGTCGCGGCCTCGCCCAGCCCGAGCTCCGCCTCGCGCCGGCGCAGCGCCTCGACGGAGGGGCGCACGGGGCGCGCGCCCTTCCGCGCGACGACATACCGCATCGAGCCCCCGTGGACGTCCTGGGGAGCCGCGTCGACGACCTCCATGCCGTAACGGGCGAAGAGGCGATCCAGAGCGGAAAGCGAGAAGTAAAAGACATGTTCATCGTAGATCTGGTCGTAGGCCGTCTTCGCGACGATCTCACCGAGCCACGGGTCCTCGACGACGAGCACCCCGTCGTCCTTCAGGAGCTCGTCGATGCCGCGCATGACGGAGTGGATCTCCGGGAGGTGGCAGAAGACGTTGGCGCCGAGGAGCGCGTCGGCCGGCCCGTGCTTGCGGCGGATCTCCCGCCCGGCCTCCTCGTCGAAGAAGCGGCAGACGGTGTTGATGCCCTTCTTCCGCGCGGCCGCGGCCACGTTGGAGGAGGGTTCCACGCCGAGATGGCGGATGCAGGCCTCCTTGAAGTGGATGAGCAGGATCCCGTCGTTCGAGCCGATCTCCACGACGAAGGGATTCCCGGGCCGGATCCACTCCTTGCGCACCGTCTCGGCGAAACCCGCGAAGTGGCGGGCCATGCGGGTCGAGATGGAGGAGAAGTAGGCGTAGTCCTGGTGGAAGA
>CAZWVM010000060.1:0-18544 GCA_964637705.1 uncultured bacterium | reverse complement strand
CGTGAAGGTGCCGGCCGTGTCGATCTGCAGGCGGTAGCCGGCGAGAGTGCCCGAGTCCGCCGCCGAGGTCCACGCGAAGGCGATCGTGACCGAGTTCGTTTCGAGGTTGGCCGTGGGGGCGGTGAGCGCCGGGACCGACGGCCCGCTCGTGTCGATCCGGAAGGATGCGGTCGTGGAGAAGGCGCTGTTCGTCGCGCTGTCGATCGCCGCGACCCGCCAGGCATAGCTGTCGGCTCCGAGGGTCAGGGTGACGGAGGTCGCCGACAGCAGGGTGTCGGAGACCGGCGCGGCAAAGGTGCCGTTCGTGTCGACCTGGAGCCGGTAGCGCGCGAGGCCGCTGATGGAGTCGCTCGCGGCCGTCCAGGAGAAGGAGATCTGCGTCGCGTTCGTCTCGAGACCCGGGACGGGCGACAGGAGTGAAGGCGGCGCCGGCGTCGTCGTGTCGATGCGGAAGAGGAAGGATCCGACGGTCGCCGAGTTGCCCGCCGAGTCGTAGACGACCGGGCGCCAGTAGTAGGTGTCGTTCGCGGGGAAGGTATCGGGCGTGAGGCTCGTCGCCGTCGTCGCCGTGTCGAGGAGCGGCGCGACGAAGGTGTTCGATGTGTCCACCTGCAGGCGGTAGCTCGCGATGCCCGAGAGGGTGTCGAGGCCGACGGCCCACGAGAAGGTCAGTCGCGTCGCGAACGTGTCCGTGCCTGCGGCGGGGGCGAAGATCCCGGGCGGGATCGGCGGCACGGTGTCGATGCGGAGGAGCCTTGATGCGGAAGCAGCCGAATTCGATACCGTGTCCACCGCCACGACGCGCCAGTAGTACGTGTCGTTCGCTCCGAGCGTCCGCGCCGCTATCGTCGCGGGCGTCGTCGAGTCGACGAGCGGCGCGGCGAAGGTGTTCGCGGTGTCGATCTGCAGGCGATAATAGGCGAATCCGAGGGGCGCCGTGCTGGCCGTCCATGAGAACGTGAGCGTCACCTGGTTCGTGTCGGTGTTGCCCGAGGGCAGGATGAGCGACGGTGTCGAGGGGCCCGAGGTGTCGATCCGGACCATCCGGCTTCCCGTGGCCGCCGTGTTGCCGGAACTGTCCACGGCGACGACGCGCCAGTAGTAGGTGTCGCCCGGGTTCAGGGAACGCGTGGCGGAGAGGACCGGCGTGAAGGAGTCGACGAGAAGCGTCGTGAACGCTCCCGAGGTGTCGACCTGCAGTCGATATCCGGCCAGGCCGCTCGCCGTGTCCGTCGACGCGGTCCAGGAGAAGGGGATCGAGGTCGAGGAGGTGTCGTAGACCGCGCCCGGGAAGACGAGCGACGGCGCGGACGGCGGCGTCGAGTCGGCGGGCGGCGAGGCGGCGCCCGTCTCGGGCCAGAAGGCCTCGTTGCCGTAAAGACCGTTCACGTCGTAGGCCGTGACACGGTAGAAGTAGGTCTGGTAGGAGGGAAGGCCGGAGTCCGTGAAGGCGAGGCCGGGTGAGGCGACCGAACCCACAAGCGTGCGCAGGCTCGGGTTCGCCTGGGTGTCACGATAGATGCGGTAGCCGGTCAGGCCCTGCTGGGTTGCATCCTCCTCGTCAACCGTCGAGGCCGACCAGGAGACGCGAATCGACGTCTCCGTGATGCTGGCCGCCGCCGCCGTGTCCGGAGCTCGGGGTGCAACCGTGTCGGCGCCCGGCGTCGTGTCCGGAACGCCGAGACGGTAGGGGATGTAGGCGATCGAGTCGCGGGCCGCACCGTGGATTCTCTGCCTGACGAGCGTCGAATCCGTCGTGCCCCACCAGGCTCGGGTGAAGGAGGGGGACGAGTTCGTGTCGGCCAGGAGTCCGGAGTCGGGTCGGGACGGCGAGGGGATCAGGACGTTCTTCTCGAAGGTGCAGGGGCCCGTGAAGGACCCGATCGAGAAGGCCCAGTCCGCGTTCGAGTCGGCGGTGTTCAGGCGGAAGACGCAGCTCCAGGCGCTGACCAGGGCGAATCCCGAAGCCCGGTTGCCGGCGCTGACGTTGCGTTCCATCACTCCGCCGGCCAGCGACTGCACGTGGAATCCGTTGTTCAGGTTGCCGCGGCTCACGTTGGCGCGCGCCGTGCCGTTCGCGGAGGTGTACCAGAGGAAGCCGTACTGGCCGTTGGAGTCCGAGAGCGAGGCATTGATCTCGTGGCTCCCGGACGAATAGAAGCGGAATCCGTCGCTCGCGTTCATCCGCGCCGTGCAGGTGTCGATCCGGTTGCCCGAACCGTTCGTCAGGATGAATCCATACTGGGCGCAGGATTCGGAGGTCACGCGTTCGAGGCGCGAATTCGTCACGCCGAGCCAGTCGAGTCCCGTGAAGCCCCTCTGGATCCTCAGGTCGCGAATCGTGAGGTTCGCGCGGGTGTCCGCGGAGAGGACCCTGACGCTCGAGTTGATGACGCCGGGGTATTTCAGGACCGACCCCGTCGGGCTCGAGTCCACGCCGGCCAGCACAATGCTGTCCACGGTGATCGCCGCCGTCTCGTAGTAGAACCCCGCATCTACGAGAACGGTGTCGCCGGAAGTGAGGAGCGTCATGACGCCGGCGAGGGTGCGTCGCGGCGAGGAGGGAAGAAGGCCGTGATTCGTGTCCGAACCGGGGACGGAGGTGTAGGAATCGCCCGAGGTCGAGGTGTCGTTCACATACCAGGTATTGGGGCCCGACGTGTCCGGGACGGTGAGCCCCGAGGCCGCCGAGTCGCCGTAATAGTCCTCGTTACCGTATGCGCCGTTCGCGTCGCGCGCCGTCACGCGGTAGTAATAGGTCGCGAAAGGAGTGAGGTTGGAATCGGTGAAGGAGAGCGAACCGAAGGTCGCCGAATGGACGAGCGTGCGCGTCGGGGGATTCGAGAGGGTGTCGCGGTAGATCCGGTATCCGATGAGACCGGTCTGCGCCGCCCCCTCCTCGTCCAGGGTCGACGGCGCCCATTGCAGGCTCAGCGTGGTGTCGGTCGAGGCGACGACGGCCAGGGTGTCGGGCGACTTCGGCGCGATCGTGTCGGTGGCGGCGGCGGTATCGACGAGGCCGAGGCGGTGGGGGACGAAGGCGTTCGTCGTGTCGCGCACCTTGGCGGCGATGACGATCGAGTCGACCGTGCCCCACCAGTTTCTCGTGATCGACTGGCTTCTTCCGCCCGGGTTCGCCAGGTTGTGGGTGCTGTTGCCCTGGATGTTGTTGCGCTTCACGAAGTTGTTCTGCGCCGTGCCGAGCAGGAGAACACCCGTCTCGTTGCTGATGATGTCGTTCTGCGTCACGGTGTTCGTGTCGGCGTTCTCGATCCTGACGCCGGACGTGACGGCCGTCAGGATCCGGTTTCGCATGACGAGATTTCCGGTCGTGGCGCTGTAGAGGTAGAGGTTCGTGGAATTGCCGATGAAGCGGTTGCCGAGGATCGAGTGGCGGCCGCCGGAATTCACGGCGAGACCGTAACTGCCGTTGGAGGATAGGGCGTTACCCTCGACGTGGTTCTCCGTGGAGAAGAAGATCCCGACGCCGAAGGCCTGGACGCTCATCTCGTTCCCCAGGATCCGGTTCTGGTTGGAGTTCTCGATGTCGATGCCGTAGGTCACGTTGGAGAGGACCGTGTTCCCGGTGACGGTGTTCGACTCCGAGCCGTCGACCAGCATGATCCCGGCTTCGCCGTTGCCGCTGAAGGCGCAGGACTCGACCCGGGCGTAATCGACGTTGGAGAAGCGAATGCCGTCGTAGGCATCCGTGAACTTCAGGTGACGGATCGAGAGGCCCACGCGCGTGTCGGCGCGCAGGGCGTAGAGCCCGGGCGTCGCCGGCAGGCCCGGCGGATTGATGATCGTCATCGCGGAGTCCGCGCCTTCGAGGGTCACGCTGTCGACGACGACGACGACCGTCTCGTAGTAATACCCCTTGTCGACGTAGACCGTGTCGCCCTGCGTCAGCCAGGGCATGACGGCCGAGAGGGTCCGCTTCGGCTGGTCCGGGAGGAGTCCCGTCTGGGTGTCGTATCCGACGGCGGATGTGAAGGAGTCGCCGACGGTCGAGGTGTCGTTGACGTACCAACGGTTGGGACCGGAGGTGTCGGGCAGGGGCATGCCGCTGACGATCGTGTCGGAGTAGAAACTCTCGTTCGGGTAGGGCACGCGGTTGTCATAGGAGGTGACACGGTAGTGGTAGGTCACGTAATTGCTGACGGTGGAATCGGCGTAGGAGTTTCCACCCGTGACGAAGACGGGTGTTCCCCAGTTGGTCGTGTCCGCGGTGAGAGAGCGATAGACCTTGTGACCCGCGAAGTCCGAGGGCGGCAGGGAGTTCTCCTCCTCCGTGCCCGGTGTCGTCCACGTGACCGTGCAGACCCCGTTCGCGGTCGCGATCGAGACCGAGGGGGGCTGGTTCGGCGCCACCGTGTCGGCGTTGGGGGTGGTGTCCGCGGCGCCGAGGCGGAAGGGTATGTAGACGATCGAGTCGCGTCCCGTGCCCCAGATCCTCTGCTTGATGACCGAGGAGTCGGTCGAGCCCCACCAGTTGCGCGTGAAGGTGAATCGGCCCTGGGTGTTGTTCCAGACCCCCGAGTCGGGGCGGTACGGGCTGGGCGAGATGACGTTCTTGGAGAAGGTGCATGCCGAGGCGAGGCCGAGGTCGAAGGCATAGCCCGCGTTCGAATCGGACGTGTTCTGCGTGAAGAGGATGTTCGAGGAGGCGGTGCGCACGAGGAAGCCCGCGCCCTTGTTGTTCCAGGCGCGGTTGCCGACGAGGGTGTCGCCGACCGTGCCGTCCATGTCGAAGCCCGCGATGCCGTTGCCGATCGCGATGTTGGCCAGGAGGAGGTTGTCGTTGGGGAAGGCGCCGGCCTGCAGGTTGAAGCCCGAGCCCAGGCTGTATTCCGAGGTGTTGTAGGCGAAGAGGTTGCCGTTGGAGCCTTGCTGCACGAAGAAACCGTGGTCCGTGCCGTTCCGGACCGTGTTCCAGCGCAGGGTGTTGTGGTCGGCGGCCCAGAGGTGGATGCCGTAGGCTGCGCTGTCGATGACGTTCGAGTCGATCGTCGCGCCGTAACCGACCACCGCGAGACCGTTGGCCTGAGCGTCCCGGATGTAGCAGCGCATGATCGTGGCGGTCTCGGAAGAGTCGATACTGATGCCGTCGCCGCTGATCCCTTCGATGTGAAGGCGTTCCAGCCGCGCGTTGTGGGAGCCTGCCAGCCATACGCCGAAGCGGGCCTCGCGGATGCCGAGGTCGCGAATCGTGACGCCGTCCCGCCCCGCCACGACCAGCGTGCGCGTTCCGGCCACGGAACGGTTTCCGAAACTGAGAGTCGTCCCCGCGGAGTCCTGGCCGATGATCCAGACGGTGGAACAGCCGATCGTCACCGTGTCCGGCTCGTAGTAGAAACCGGAGTCCACGTACACGGTGTCGCCGGGCGTGAGGAGCGATTCGATGTCGTTGAGAGTCCGCTTGGGCGCCGTGATCGAAAGGCCGTGGTTCGCGCTCGCGCCGACCGCGGCGGTGAAGCTGTCGCCGAGTGTCGAGGTGTCGTTCACATACCAGATGTTCGGGCCGTTGGTGTCGATGTTCGGCCAGGTCTGCGCGGAGGCGATGGAATCGGAGTAGAAGGACTGGTTCTCGTAGGGCGCGGCGTTGTCGTAGGCGGTGACCCGGAAGTAGCGGTACGTGTCGGCCGCGAAGCCGGAGACCGTGGCCGAGTTCGAGCCCGCGGGATAGACCCCGGGACAGGTGTCCCAGGTCGGGGAATCGGCTCGACTCGCCTTCCAGACTCGATATCCCGTCAGGTTGAAGGCGACGCCCGAGGACTCCTCGTCGACGGTCGAGGCGGACCAGGTGACGAGGACCGAGGAGGAGTCGATGCCCCGCGCCGCCACCGTGTCCGGCGCCTTCGGCGCCACCGTGTCCGCGCCTATCGTGGTGTCGACCGGCCCGAGGCGGTAGGGAGTGTAGACGATCGAGTCCCGGCCGGCACCCTGGATCCGGGCTTTGATCGCCGTGGAGTCGGTGGTGCCCCACCAGTTGCGGATCACCGTGCAGGGCAGGGTGTTCGTGTAACTCAGGCCGGAATCCGGGTATGAGGGGCTGACACGGATGTTGTTCTTCGAGAACGTCAAGGGCGTGTCGATGACGACCTGATACCCCGCGTTCGAATCCAGATCATTCTGGTAGCAGGCAAAGCCGGCCGCGAGGGACGCGGCGTAGAGGCCCCGGTTTCCGCCGTTCCGCGCGACATTTCCCCTGAAGGTCATGTTCGTCGCCGCATGATTGAACATGCTGAAGGCGTTGCCGCAATTCTCGACCGTGTTGGAGATGTAGGCGTGACCGCTGTTGGTGTTCGCCAGGACGAAGCCGTCGTCGAACCCGCGGACCGTGTTGCCGGAATAGAAGTGGTCGGTCGCGTTCCATTCGGTCGCCACGCCGTAGCTCGCCGTGCCGCCATCGACGAGAAGGTTACCTCGACACCGTATGCCGGCGCCGTCGTTCGCCTGGATCGCGGTCTGCCCGACCGGTTCGACGTAGTTGGAGTCGATCACGACAAAGGGGGCGAAGGCCCCGATCCCAAAGCCGTTGGAGCCGACGATCTCGCAACGGCTCACGCGCGAGGAATCGCTGCCATTGCCGATCTCGATGCCCTTGAAATGAGTTCGGACGAAAAGCCGGTCGATGACCGACTGGGGCGCGTTTTTCAGGTAGAGGCTCAACGAGAAGGGGTTGATGTTCGTGCATCCGAAATCCTGGAGCGTGATGAAGCCGGAATCCTTGATGTCCAGGAGGCGGGCGATCGAGGAATGCCCCGCCTGAACGATCGTGGCGTGCGAGTCGACGCCCCTGATGCTCACATAACCGCACGAGATCGTCACCGTGTCCGGCTCGCAGTAGAAGCCCGAGTCCACGAGCACCGTGTCGCCCGGGGTCAGGAGGTTCTCGATGTCGTTCAGGTACCGTTTCGGCGAGGTGATCGAGAGGCCGTGGTTCGCGCTCGAGCCGACGGCCGAGGTGTAGCTGTCGCCCAAGGTCGAGGTGTCGTTCACGTACCAGACGTTCGGCCCGTTCGTGTCCACGTCCGGCCAGGTCTGGCCCGGGGCGATCGAGTCCGACCAGTAGGACTGGTTCTCGATGGCGGTGACGTCATACGCGGTGACCCGGTAATAATGGGTCGTGTCCGCCGTGAGCCCGGCGTCCGTGAAATACTGGAGACCGACTCCGACCTGGCCCCGGTAGTCCCAGGTCGCCGAATCGCTCCGGGACGCCCGCCAGACCCGGTACCCGCCCAGGTTCACCGCGTAGGGCGACGCCTCCTCGTTCGCCGTGACCGCGCTCCAGGAGACGCGCACCCGCGCCGAGTCGATGCCGGCGGCCGCGACCGTGTCGGGCGCCTTCGGCGCCACCGTGTCGCCGGCCTCCGAGGTGTCCGGTTCGCCGAGTCGGTATGGGGCGAAGGCGATCGAGTCGCGACCCGTTCCGGCGATCCGCGACCGGATTTGCGACGAGTCGGTCGTGCCCCAGTACGACCGGGTGAACGAATAGCGCGAGAAGGTCGCCGTCGAGAGGACGCCGCTCTCCGCGGCCGCGCCGGTCGCCGCCGGCCGGATGATGTTCTTCTGGAAGGTGTCCCCGTCGCACGCACCCGAGATCGAGAACTGGTAGACGGCGTTCGAATCGGCCGTGTTCTGAGCGTAGACGGAGTTGTTCACGTTGGCCAGGTTGAAGCCGGATTGCTTGTTGTTGTAGGCGGTGTTGCGGAGGAAACGGTGGGAGGCGCCGTTCGAGGCCACGAAGCCGTGGTTCTGATTGTGGGAGGAGGTGTTGTCGGCGACGACACAGCCGAAGGAGTTGGAGATCCAGAGGCCGTAATCGAGATTGTTCGAGAACATGTTGCCGAGGACGAGAGTCGTGTCGGAGTTCATGTCCACGTAGAGGCCCCGCGACTGGTTGTTCGTGACGGTGTTCGAGCGGATTTCGTTGTTCGTCGCCGTGGACGACAGGTAGAGGCCGCTCTGGTTGTTGCTGTCCACGAGATTGCCCTGGATGACGTTCCGTTTCGACTGGTTGTCGACGTAGACGCCGTGGCCGCCCGAGGAATGCGCGATGCGGTTGCGCGCCACGAGGTTGCTGTCGCTCTTCCCCGTCAGGAGCATGCCGCCGCCGGCGTCGCTTTCCAACGCGTTGTCCGCGATGACGTTCGAGTCCGAACCTTCGAGGTGCAACCCGCGGTCGCCGTTGTAGCTCAGGCTGCACCCCGTGATCTCCGACGAGAAGACCTCGAAGAATCGGATGCCGGTGTAGCTTCCCCGGACGGCCAGGTTGCGGATCACGAGCCCGGTCTGCGTGTCGGCGTAGATCCCGTTCGCCGCGAAGTCGCCGGGCGTGCCCCGGTCCAGGATCGTCGAGGCCGAGTCCTTGCCGATGACGAAGACGGAATCGGTGTCGATGGAGAAGGTCTCGCTGTACAACCCCGCGTCGATGTAGATCGTGTCGCCCGCCGTGAGAAGTGGAATCACCTGTCCGATGTTGATCTTGGGCGTCGAAGGGGTGAGTCCGTTGTTTCCGAAGACGCCGATGGTCGTCGTGAAGGAGTCGCCCGTGGTAGACCCGTCGTTGATGTACCATTTGTTCGGTCCTGACGTGTCCGGCAGGACCATGGCGCCGGCGATCGAATCGGAGTAGAAGGACTCGTTCGGGAAGGGCGAGGCGCCGTCGCGGACCGTGACGCGGTAGAAGAAGGACTGGTAGGCCGCGAGACCCGAGTCGTCGTATTGGGTGGGGCCGAACGGGATCGTGTCCTTGAGGATCCAGAGCGTCGTGTCGGCCGCGGCGGAGCGATAGACGAAGTAGTAGGCCTGTCCCGCCGCGGGTTCCGGTTCCTCCGAGCCCGCCGCCACCGACCAGGTGACGCGGATCGTCGAGTCGTTGAGCGATGACGCGTTCACGGTGACCGGCGCGTTCGGCGCCACCGTGTCGGCGGTGGTCGAGGTGTCGACCTGCCCCAGGCGGAACGGGATGTATTGGATCAGGGTGTCGCCGGGAACGCCGATGCGATTGCGGATGATCGAGGAATCGGTCGTATCCCACCAGTTCCGGGTCATGATCACGTAGTTGCCGGAGTTGTTCAGGACGCCCGAGTCCGGCCGTCCCGCGGACGTGAGAATGACGTTCTTGCGGAAAGCGTTGTTCGTGGAGAGCCCGTTGGCGATCATGACCTGCCAGCCGGCGTTGTTCTGGATCCGGTTCTGCGTGAAGACGTTCGTGGCGCCCTGGGTGATGTTGACGCCCGCCTGCGCGCATGAGTCGATCGTGTTCCACCGGAACTCGTTCTGGTCCGCCGTCGCCTGGATGAGAACGCCGTGCGTTCCGGCGTTCTGGATCCGGTTGCCCTGTACGAGGTTCAGGTCGGCGCTGACCAGGAGCAGGCCGGCGCCCGCGCCGCCCCACGCGACGTTGCTCCTCAGGAGATTGTTCCAGACGTCGTTGCCGTTCAACGCGAAACCCGCGTTCCCGCAGTTCTGGGCCAGGTTCGTCTCCAGGACGTTGCGCTGGGAGAAGCCGACGATCCCGAATCCCCACCCCGGCGCGCCCGCCGCCTGGCTCAAGGCGACGGTGCAGTTCTCGGCGTTGCGCAGGAGGAAACCGATGTAACCGCCTTCGGCGCTCAGATTCGAGACCTGGGTGCGGGCGACGCTGTCGAGGATGACGCAGTGGTAGGAACCGATGGCGTTCGACGGGAATACGATGCGCGAGGAGAGGGAGTCCTTGCCGATCACCGTGACGTAGGAACATCCGATCGTGACCGTGTCCGGCTCGTAGTAGAAACCGGCGTCGACATAGACGGTGTCGCCCGGCGTGAGCTTGCCTTCGAGCTGGTTCAGGACGCGGAACGGTGCGGCGGGGGAGATGCCGTTGTTCATGGGCGATCCGACGCTCGAGGAGAAACTGTCGCCGGCGATCGAGGTGTCGTTCACGTACCAGAAGTTCGGCCCGGCGGTGTCGACGACCGTCAGGGCATAGGCGCTGTAGCGCGCCAGGACCGGACCGCTCTCCTCGTCGAAGGTCTTGACGGCCCCCGTCTCGATGATCGCGCGGAACGTGTCGCCGACCGGCCCCGCCGTGAACTTCACCGTCACGACGACCTTCAGGCCCGGCGAGTCCATCGCGTAGGCGAAGGTCGATTCCCAGCGCGGGGGGATGCCGCCGAGGGCGGCCAGAGTGGCGATCAAGGTGTCGGCCGCCGAGTAGCGCCCGTTGTTGTCCGCGTCGTGCCAGAGCCTGACGTTTCCGATACTGCCTGACGGGATGTTGCCGTCGGAGATCATGCGGAAGTGCGTCAACGTATCCGTCGCGCCGGCGACGCCCGCCGTATCGCCCTGGATGCGCAGGGCGATCACGTTCACCGTCTCCTGCCCGATCTCGACGTTCTGGGCCGGCAGCGTGTCCACGATCCAGACGCTCACCGAATCCGTCCAGCCTTCACCCGGCATGAAGTGAGTGAAGTGCTGGACCGGGATCGTGACGCTCTCCGTCGAACGCGTGTAGGCCGCGTTCGTGATTCCCGAGTCCGCCGAGGTCACGTCATACCAGCGGCTGTCCCCGGTCGAGAACCAGAAGATCGCCGCGCGGTTCGGGTTCAGGTTCGAGCCGCCGATCTCGAACGAAAGCACCGGGCTCTCGCCCACGCCGTTCCAGTAGGAGTTCGGGAGCGCCTGGCCCGCCGAGTCGAAGACCGTGATCTCGATGAAGTGAGGCCGGCCGTAGGCCCAGCCCCTGACCAACGACGAGTCGCCGGTCCGGACCGGCGTGTCGTCCAGCGTGCGGACGCGCACGATGTTCTGCTTCGAGTTGAATCCGATCCGGATCACCCAGGTCTCCGTGCGCGAGGAGGTCGGCATGCGCAGGAGGAGCGTGTCCGCGTCGGACTGGCCGAACGAGACGGAACCGGAGGCGTCCAAGACGCCCGTGATGACGGTCTCGTACAAGCCCGTCGCGCCGGGCGGCGCCGAGGAGTCGGCCATCACCTGGGGAATGACGACCCCGGCGATCGAGTCGGAGAAGTAGGACTGGTTCACGATCCCGGCGTTGTCGTAGGCCGTCACGCGGTAATACTTCGTCTCGCCTCCCGATAGCCCCGAATCGGCGAACGCGAGCGTGCCCGCGGGCGCGGAACCGCGGAACGACCAACTCGTGGCCGCAGCCGAGTCGGCCCGGTAGACGCGATATCCGGCCAGGTTCACCGCGATCGGCGTCGGCTCCTCGTTGGAAGCGACCGGCGACCACGTGACGCGCGCCGAGGTCGTCGAGAGCGGCTGGGCTCCCACCGTGTCGGGCGCCCGGGGCGCCACCGTGTCCGCACCCTCCGAGGTGTCCACGAGACCGAGCCGGAAGGGATAGTAGACGATCGAGTCCGCGCCGGTGCCGGCGGTGAAGCCGCGGATCGCCGTGGAGTCGATGCTGCCCCACCAGTTCCGCCGGAAGGATTGCGACGGCCCCGTGTTCATGCTCCAGAGGACGTTCGTCGGGTGGATGGCGGCGGCGAGGAAGACGTTCTTCGTGAAGGTGTCCGGCCCGGCCTGGTTCTCGAGGAAGATCTCGTAGGCTTCGTTCGAGTCGGCCTGGTTTTGGACGAAGACGTTCGCGTAGCAGTTCCAGAGATGGAAGCCGCTCCCGTTGTTGCCGGTCACCCGGTTGCGCTCGATGCGGTTCCGGCTCGCTCCGCCGTTGAGGACCACGCCGCCCGCGCCGTTGCCCTGCGCGTAGTTGCCCGCGACCAGGGCGTACGAGCAACCCATCAGGAGGAGCCCCTGCTGGCTGGAGCCGAGAACCCGGTTGGCGAGGACCTGGAGCGAGTCGCACGCCTGCAACTGGATACCGGCATTGGCGTTGCCCGAGACCGTGTTTCCCTGCAGGGTGCATCCGCGCGCGTCGCTCACGTAGATGCCCGATCCCGAGTTGCCGTTCGCCTCCGAGTACGCCAACCACGTGCCCTCGCAGCCGTCCTTGAGGTAGATGCCGTTCATCGTGCTGGATTCGACCCGGACGTTGACGATGAGAGAACTGTCCACGTTCACCCACTCCACGCCCGACTGGATGGAACGCCTCACCGCGAAGTTCTCGAAGCGCAGGAAGACCCGCGTCTCGGCCTTCAGGCGCCCGAGGTTGTTGAAGTCGATCGTCGTCGCGGTCGAATCGAGGCCGATCAGGCGGATGCCGTCCGCCGGGATGATGTGGTCGCCCGTGGCGGGGAAAAGGCCGGAGTCGATGAGGATGGTGTCGCCGGCCGTGACGAAGGGCAGGACGGCCCCGAGCGAGCGTTTCGGTTCCTGGACGGAGAGACCGTGATTCGAGTCGGAACCGAGGCCGGAGGTGAAGGAGTCGCCGATCGTCTCGGTGTCGTTCACGTACCACGTGTTCGGGCCCGAGGTGTCGGGGAGAGGCGCCGCCGAGGCGATCGACTCGGAGAAGAAGGACTGGTTCTCGAAGGGTGCATGCGTGTCGAAGCACGCGACACGGTAGTGCCGGGTGACTCCCATCGTGAGACCCGAATCGACGAAGGACCGGACCGACATGTCGAACGAGGCGACGAGATCGACGACTCCGCGCTGGGCGCTGTCGCGCGAGTCCGCGCGGTAGACGCGGAAACCGCCCGGGAGCGGAGCCGTCTCGGGTTCCTCGGGACCCGACGACATCGACCAGGTCACCAGAATCGCGGTCTCCGACAGGAAGGTCGCACCCACCGTGTCGGGAGCGGACGGCGCCACCGTGTCCGCTCCGAGCGCGGTGTCGACCTTCCCGAGCCGGTAGGGCTTGTAGAGAACCATGTCCGGGCTCGCGCCGCCGATGCGCGAGCGGATGAGCCCCGAGTCGGTCGTGCCCCACCAGTTGCGCTGGGCCTGGATGACGTTCCCGGTCTGGTTCGCGATGCCGCCGCTGGAGAAGGTCGGCGACGTCCGGACGTTGTTCTTGCGGAACCCGATGTTGCCCGATCCCAGGTCGGTGAAGAGGGCCCATTCGCCGCTCGAGTCGATCTCGTTTCCCTCCACCCGCGCCCCGCTTGTCGCCGTGAAGCGGAACGCCGACCCGGCGATGTTGACGAAGAGGTTGCCGAGGTAGGTGTCGCCGCCCATGCCGTTCTTCGAGACTACACCCGACGAGTCTCCCTCGACGATGTTCTCCACGAAGAGGTTGTTCTGGCCCGAAACGAGGAAGAAGGCGGTCTGCCGGGCCGCCGATCGGGAGAGGTTGCCCCGGACGAGGTGCCCGTTGCCGCCGACCAGGGCGAGAGCGGTCTCGCGGTTTTCCAGGAAGGTGTTCCCCAGGATCCAGCAGGACATGCTGTTGTCGATGACGACGCCCGCCTGGCCGTTTTCCACGAGGGAGCAGTTCTGGATGGTGTCCTGGGTGCTGTTGGTCTTGAAGAGAACGCCCGCCTCGCCGTTGTTCGCGAACGTGACGTTCTCGACGCGGCTCTTCAACGTGTTATCCCACTCGACGCCGCGCAGGTAGTTGCGGATCCTCATGTCCCGGACGGTCAGGTACTGCCGCACGTTGGCGGTGATCGCGACGGCGCCCGTCCCGGCGCTCGAGTCGCCGAAATCCAGGATCGTGCCGGCGACCGAGGAGTCCTTGCCGAGGATCGTCAGGCTGTCCGTCGCGATGAAGATCGTGTCGCGGTAGACGCCTGCGTCGATGTAGATCGTGTCGCCGACCGTCGTCATGCCCAGGACCGCCGCAAGGCTTCGTTTGGGCGTTGCGGGCGTCAACCCGCTCGCGGCGTTGTTGCCCAGGGCGGAGGTGAAGGAGTCGCCGGCGGTGGAGGTATCGTTGACGAACCAGTCGTTCGGGCCCGCGATGTTGGCGACGGTGAGGATGCCGGGATTGACGCGCGCGGAGACGGGTCCCGAGTCCTCGTCGAAGGACTTGATCGCGAAGGCCGGAATTCGCGCCTGGAAAGTTTCACCGGGCGTCGCGCCGGCCATGACGTTGCCCGCGAGGACGAAGGTCTCGCCCGCCGGGCCGATCGGGATCTGGCAGGCCGAGGACTCCCACCGGTTGAGGGTGACGGAAGGCAGGACGAGTACGATCGTGTCGAGACCCGGCTCGTAGCGGTTCGAGCGGTTTGCGTCGATCGCCACCCAGATGTTGTTCACGTCGGTGTTGTCCATGTTGCCCGCGTTTTCCACGGCGAATGAGGTGAGCGTGTCGCCTCCCGCGGCGGTATCCGCCAGTACGTAGATCGACATGAACGTGATGCCCGTGGCGCCGGGATACGTCGCGTCGCTCGGAATCGAATCGGCCAGCCGGACCGAGACGGTCTCGACGAGGCCCTCACCGGGCATGAAGTGCGTGAAGTGGTTGACGCGGATCGAGACGCTCTCCGGGGTGCGGACATAGGAGGCGCCGGTGATCCCGTTCACGGGGTCCGCCACGTCGTACCAGGCGCTGTCGGAGGGGTTGAGCCAGAAAATCGAGGCGCGGTTCGGATTCAGGGCGGTGCCCGCGAGCTCGAAGGTCAGTGTGATCGACTCGTTCGTCGCTTGCCAGTAACTCCCCGGCAGAGCGAAGCCGCGCGAATCGAAGCCCGTGACCTCGATCGCGTGCGTCTCGCCGTGGAGGAATCCGCGGACGCGCGAAGTGTCGGTCGAGATTCTCACGGTGTCGGCGGCACCCCGGACGCGCAGGATGTTCCCCGTATCGGAGAAGGGAACGGTGACATCCCACGTGTCGCGGCCGGTGGGGGTGAGGACACGCACGCGCAGGGTGTCCGCTCCGCCCTGGCCCAGGACGAACCCGGAGTCGGGTCCCAGGCGGCCGGCCGGCATCGTGTCGAAGAGCCCGGTGAAGCCGGCCGGGGGCGACTGCTGATCGGCCGCCAAGGTGGTCGTCGCGCCCGTGGCGAAGGAGTCGGAGAAGAAGGACTCGTTGGCGAACGGCGCGTTGTCCCGCGCCGTCACCCGGAAGAACCACGTCTCGCCCGGGAGAAGGCCGGAATCGACGAAGGAATTCGTGCCGGGAGGGAAGACCCCGCGCATCTCCCACGCGTTCGTCTCCGGCGCGCGAGCGCGGAAGAGCCGATACCCCGCCAGGGCCACCGCGCCGAACGGTGGTTCCTCGTTCGACGTCGGCGTGCCCCATGAGATCCGCAGACCGGTGCTGCCGGCCTCCGCGAGAACCACCGTGTCGGGCGCGCGCGGCGCGACCGTGTCGGCGCCCGCCGCCGTGTCGCAAGGTCCGAGACGGTAAGGCATGAAGCCGATCTGCGCGGCGCCGATGCCCCCGAATCCCGCCGTCACGGAAAGCGTGTCCGTCGAACTCCACCAGTTGCGTTGCAGGTTCTGCGGGCTGAGCGCCTGCAGGACGACGCTCGAGTCGTTGTTCCGGAAGTTGTTCTTCCGGATCGTGTCGCCGACCGCTCCCACGAAGAGCAACCCGGTCGTGTTGGAGTCGAACTCGTTCTGCGCGACGCGATTGCCCGAGGTGCCTCCCTGGAACTGTACCGCCTTGTCGTTGGCGCGGAAGACGTTGCCCTCGATGAGGTTGCCCGTCCCGGCCCCGAGGTTGACGCCGCCGCCCGCGCCGGCGCGGTTCGCCAGGAACCGGTTCGCTCTCACGATGGTGTTGTTGCAGGGCATCGCGTTCGAGAAGTTGATCCCCCAGTTGTTGTTCTCGAAGAGGCTCGACTCGACGCGGTTGTCGCTGCTCGTCTGCAGGGAGAGAGCGTCGGACTGGACCATGTCGCGGAAGAGGCAGTTCCGGAAGAGGTTGAATCGGGAAGTCGTCTTCAGCTCCGCGCCGATGAAGGCCCCCTCGAACGCCACGTTCTCGGCGCGCGAGGAATCCACGCTCGTCCAGTCCAGGAGCCTGCGCGCCGTGCGCAGCGAGAGATTCCTCAGCAGAAGCCCCGTTCGCGCCGTCGCCGTGAAGGCGGACCGGTTCGTGCCCAGCGTCGAGTCGCGGAAGTCGATCGTCGTCAGGAGCGAGTCGGCGCCGATCAGGGCGATCGAGCTGTTCGCGAAAGTGAAACCCGTGTTGCAGGCGTAGTACCCCGCGTCGATGAGAACGGTGTCGCCGGGCGAGAGGAACGGCCAGATTTCGGCGAGGTCGCGCTTCGGCGTGGAAGGATCGAGACCGATTGCCAGGGAGTTCCCCAGGGCCGTGCAGAAGACATCGCCGCCCGGCGCGGTGTCGTTCACATACCAGACGTTCGGAACGAGGGTGTCCGGCGGCATCATCATCCAGTAACCCGAGAGCGTGAAGGGCGCGGCGGGTCCGGCCCCGTTCACCTGGTATTGCACGTCGTTCACGGCGACCTGCGACTGGAAGGAGTCGGTCAGCCAGGCGGTGTCCCGGAGATTCAGCGTGAAGAGGAACGAGTCGCCCGAGGCCGCCGTCGGGAAGTTCAGGCCGGTGATCCGATACTTGGATCCGCTCACCATCTGCATCGGGCCGATCATCGTGTCCAGGCCCGGCTCCAGCCGCGCGCTCTTGTTGCCGTCCAGCCAGAAAGCGACCGTCTCGACATCCTGCGCCGGCATCTGGCCGACGAGAGTGACCGTGCATCCGACCAGGGTGTCGGGCGTCATCGAGGTGATGGTCAGGGCGAGAACGGGAGTGTCGGGTCCGTTACGGGGGAGGAGATGAGGGACGAGAGTCGGCTGGGATGGACTGACGGCAACGACGGCGTAGGAGGGGAGAAGAGGAACGAGGAGAGCGACGGATATTAGTAAACAGCGGATTGCGAGGAGACTGAGAACTCTGGGGTTACTCGAGTGTCTCATTCCAAATCGATGCTCCCCCTGTGAGTCAAGGGCATCCCTGCCTCGAAAGCATTGTTACGCTCTCTTTTTTCTAGCGATAGTGCGATCCACCAGCACGATCAAAGTATAAATAAGGTGAGAAATGAAATCCAACATAATGAAGATGAAATTCGGTATAAATGGTTACAGATATAATCCCCGAAAAATGAGGCTTGGGCGTGCCGTCCTGGCCTTTTTTGTTCGGTCGAGCGGAGGAACGGGAAAAACGGGGCGACTGGCGGGACGAAACAGGGTCGCTTCGGTCAGCGGCTGAAGAGGTTCAGGACCCCGAGGTCGACGTTCACGACCGGGTTGTCGATCCGGCCGCGGATGGTGCCCGCAGCGCGCAGGACGCCGCCCTCGCCGGAGAGGGAGAAGAGCCGCGAGATCTGAAGCGCCGACATGAGGTTCCCGACGACGCCGGCCTGGATGCCGCAGGCGAAGTTGTAGACGCACTCGCCCTCCAGCGACGTGTAGCCCCGGGCCTCCAGCGCGTAGTTCGATCCGTTGAAGCGGAAATGCTCGGGCTCGCGGGTCCGGATCACGCCCTTCTCTATCGTGAAGACGCCGCGCGCGGTCTCGTAGGTCCCCTTGGAGAAGAAGTCCATGCGGAGGTTGCGGGAGATCGCGTCGAGCGGCCGGAGGTTCTCGAACTTCGCGCGGCGGATCGTCACCGAGCCCTCGCCGTTGACGGAGTCGCGCGCGCCGAAGCGGCCCGTCACCTTCAGGCTGCCGTCCAGTCGCCCCGCGTAGCCGTCGCTCTTGAAGCCGTTCAACCTCAGGATCTCCGCGAAGTCCGCGTTCAGCACGTCGCCCGAGGCCTCGAACATCGGCGGAGAGGCCTCGATGTTGACGACGAGCGACCCGTTGCGGGTGCGGCCGCCCGCCCACTCCCCCTGCAGGCCGCGCATGACGAGAAGGCTCGAGGCGCCGTCGTAGCGGAAGCGCCCCGCGACGTCCTTGAAGGGCATGCCGAAGCCCTCGACCGCCCCGTCGCTGAGGCTTCCGTCGAGGAGCAACCGCGTGCCGTTGAACGTCACCGAGCAGGCGATGTTGCCGCGGCCGGTGAACGAGAGGCTCTCGAGCGACTCGGGCCTCGGGATCGCGCCGAAGAGTTCCGCGATCACCGCCTCGCGGATGGCGAGGTTCAGGTTCAATTCGTACGGCGGCGCGAGCTCCATCCGCGCGTTCTCGATCCAGACCTCGGACTGCCCGATGCGCCCTCGCAGGGAGGGCGCCTTCATCTGGCTGCCGGCGAAGAGGATCTCGCCCTGGATGTCCGAGGCGCCGCGCGTCAGTCCCGGGAGACGCCCGCCGACCGAGACGAGCGTGACACGCCCGTTCCAGGTGGCTCGGTCGAGGGGGCCCGAGAGCGTGAGGCTGTCGATCCGTACCGCGCCGTGGACCTCGGCGCCCTTCGGGAGCGGGCGGCTCGCCTCGGGCACGAGCGCGAGGAGGTCGCCGATGTCGGCCTCCGGCGCGTGGAGGACGAACCCGCGCAGGACGGGGTCGTCGAAGCGCTCGATGAGGCCCGACGAGGAGAGCGTCGTGCGCCCGGTCCGGAACGAGACGCCCCGCAGGGCGAGCGAATCGGCGCCGAACGAGAGGTCGCCCGTGACCTCGGCGAGCGGCGCGGCGAGGAAGGGGGTGCGCACCGCGGCCTCCAGGAGCCGCGCGGATCCCGTCACCCGTGGCGAAGACTTCGATCCCGTGAAGGACGCGGCCAGGTCCCTGACGGCGCCCTCGCCCGAGAATCCCGCCGGCGCGAAGCTCGAGAAATGCTCCAACC
>CAZWVM010000059.1:0-18747 GCA_964637705.1 uncultured bacterium | reverse complement strand
CCGGGCGCGCTCTCGACCTCGATCTCGCCGCCGTGCTGTTTCACGATCTCGTAGCAGATGGCCAACCCCAGCCCCAAACCCTCCTCGCCGCCCTTGGTGGTGAAGAAGGGCTCGAAGATCCGCTCGAGGTCCTCCGCGGCGATACCGGTTCCCGTGTCCTCGACCTCGAGATACACGCTCGCCCCTTTCCGCCCGCAACGGAGGGAGATGACATCCTCGACGGCCGCATCCGGATACCGGCGGCGGCGATCCATGATCGCGTCGCGTGCATTGGTGACGAGGTTCAACGCGACCTGCTGGAGGCGGGCCGAACTGCCCACGACGACTCCTCCCTCCGGCGGGCAGAGGCACTCGTGGGTCAGACGGATCCCGTGCTTCTCCATCTGGGCGGTCATGAGGAAGGCCGGGTATTCGCAGACCTGGCGGAGCGGGAAGGGTTCTCGGACATCCTCGGTCTCCTTCCTCGAGAAGACGCGCAGTTCCTTGAGGATCTTTTCCAGGCGCTCGGCCTGCTCCAGGGACCGGCGCACGCTCTCCTTCAGATCCTTCTCGGGCACGGCGATCCCGTCCTCGTAATTGAGAAGGATCCCCTGGCAGTAGGCCCGGATGGCGGCGATCGGCTGGTTCATCTCGTGGCCGATGGCGGCGGAGACGCGGCCGAGAGCGGCCATCTTCTCCGCGTGCCTCAATCGGTGCTCCGTCTCCGTCAGTATCTCGTGCGATTCCCTCAGCGCGGAATAGGCGTCGGTCAGCTTCTCGACTTCGGCCTGCATCCTGTCCGTGATGTCGCGCGACAGGCAGGCGATCCCGATGGCGCGGCCCGCCTCGTCGAAGATCGGGGTCTTCACGCTCTCGCACCACCGGTTCTCCCCCCGCGCGTGCGAGAAGACGGGCTCCTCGCAGACCATCTGCCGGCGCGACTCCAGAACCTTGCGCTCGTCCTCCTCGTATTTCTCAGCAACCTGCCGGGGGCAGAGCTCCCGGTCGGTTCTCCCCACGATCTCCCCGACCGGGCGCCCGAAATGTCGCGCGAAGGACTCGTTGACCGCGATGTAGCGGCCGTCGACGTCCTTGAGCCAGGCGATGTCGGGGATGTTGTCGAGAATCGCCTTCTGACGGCGCTGGGCCTCGTGAACCCGTTCCTCCGCCTCAAGCCGCGACCTCACGCTTTCGATCATCTCGGTCACGAGTTGAAGCAGGCGCACCTCCTCCTCCGGCCACGCCTTCTCGCACCGGACCGAATCGAAGCCGATGAACCCGACCAGGTCCTTCTTCGAACGGCAGGGCACGGCGAGAAGAGAGCGGACGCCTTGCGTCTCGAGAATCTCCCGCTCGTTCTTCGCGGCCGCGGGCAGTTCGGAAAGCCGCGCGAGGACGATGGCACGTCCCTGCCTCATCTCCCCGATCCACCACGGGAAATCCGACGTGGCGAGTCCCTGCAGGCGCGGTTTCTGCGGCGCGACGCCCTCCGCGCACCACTCGTGGAGATTGTCCAAGGTCGACCCGTCCGGTCTCAGCCGGAAGGTGTAGGCGCGATCGACGCCGGTGAAGCGGCCGAGCCTGAGAAGCACGTCGTCCATCGCGACGTCGAAATCCTGCGCGCGGAGGCCCAGGAATCGCGAGGAGAGATCGACGAGCAGCTTTTCCATGTCGACCTGGCGCTTGAGCGCGTCCTCCGCGCGTTTCCGCCCGGTGATGTCGTGGAGGATGCCGTTGACGCCCGTGATCCGACCTGTCTCGTCCCGTATCGGGCTGTCGCTCGAAAGGAACCAGATCGTGCGGCCGTCCGGCAGGAGCACGCGGAACTCGGGCATCGCGCTTTCCCCGGTCGCGAGGATCGTCCGTATCGCTTCCGCGGATGCCTCCCTGTCGTCCGGATGCACGAGGTTCAGGAATCCCGCACCTTTCAGATCCTCGAGTCCTACGCCGTAGCGGCTCGTCGCGGGACTGATATAAGTCAGTTCCCCGGTGGCGTCGAGAAGGTAGGGAATATCCGTGGAATTCTCGACGAGATTGCGGTATTTCTCCTCGCTCTCCTCCAGGGCCGCGCGCGCCTTCAGCGACTCCGTGATGTCCCGGGCGATGTTGGCGAAGTAGAGGACCTGCGCCGTCTCCGGATCGCGAATGACGAAGCAGTTCGCATGAATGTCAATCAAGGCCCCGGAGCGGACGTTGCGCAATTTCAGCTCGCCCTGCCATGAACCGGCCGCCAAGAGCGCGGGCATGATCTCCCCATGAACCCGGTCGTTCAACTCGGGAGGAATGACATCCGTGAAGGTATACGCGGTCATTTCATCCGCGGAAATGCCCGAAACCCGGACGGCCGATTCGTTCAGGAAGACGATGGATCCGTCCGTCGAAGCCAGGCAGATGATCTCGCCGCTCTGCTGGACGACGGCGGCGAGTCGCCGCAACTCGGCCTCCATCGCCTTCCGTGCGCTGATCTCGCGCAGCGTGCCTCGTATGCCCGACACCCCGCCGTTCGCATCGCGGATCGTCCGGCCCTTCACCTCGAACCAGAGGATCTCCCCCGTGTCCCGGAGCAGCCGGAACTCGGTGGGCACCTCCTCGCCCGTCGCGAGCTGCCGGCGGATCTCCTCCCGCACGCGCCCCCGGTCCTCCTCGATGATCCGGTTCAGGAATCCGGGCCCGATGGCCCGCTCCGGGTGGAAGCCGTACCGCTCGATGGCCGGGCTCAGGTAGATCATCCCGCCGGAGGCGTCGATCTCGAAGACGATGTCGCTCGTCTGCTCCACGAGGTTGCGGTATTTTTCCTCGCTCCGTGCGAGTTCCTCGCGAACCTCGACCATGGCGGTGATGTCCTCGAGCGTGCCGTCGATCCAGAGGAGATCCCCCTTTTCATCGAAGAAGGGCCGGGCCGAGAGGAGCCCCCGGATATCGGCGCCATCGCGGTTCCGGAGGTGAACCTCGAGATTCCTCACGCCCTTCTCGTCCTTGATGCGCCTTGAAACCTTCACATGATCGACGGGATCCATGAAGAGCGACGAGACGGAGACGTTCTTGAGTTCGTCGGGCGAGTGGTAGCCGTGGATGCGGGCGAGAGCCGCGTTGGCGAAGAGGAATCGCCCTTCGGCGCCACCGTTCGTCCGGAAGACGCCGGCGCCCAGGTTGTCCACGAGCGAGCGATATCGCTCCTCGCTCTCCTTCAACCGTTCCTCCATCTCCTTGCGCTCGGTGATGTCGCGGATGGACTGGATTCCCCCCAGGAGTTCGCCCTCCAGCCCGTAGAAGGGCGAGGCCGTGAGGGAAAGCCAGGCTCCCCGGCCCTTCCTGAGCTTGGGGCAGTACACCTCGGCGGAACAGCCATCCTCTTGCCAGACGACATTCAAGTATCGCTCGGGCGCCGATTCACGTCCGCGAATCACGACATTGCAGAGCAGGGTCGAGGGTTCATCGTGGAAAGCGAGGCTGTAGGATTCCGGGCCCGTTCCAAATACCTCCTCATGGCTGATCCCGGTCAGGTCCTCCGCCGCCCGGTTCCAGGCCGTCACACGCTCGTGCCGGTCGATGACGATCGTGGCGTCGGGCAGGCTCTCGATCACGGTATGCAGGCGGCGGCGGGCGGCGACGAGAGCCTCCTCGATCCTCTTCCGTTTCGTGATGTCACGTCCCGCGGCCTGGTATTCGACGAGTCTCCCCGCCTCGTCGAGGATCGGTGCATCGATCCAGTGCATCCAGCGGATCGATCCGTCCGGCAAGGTGATCGGGTGCTCGTGGGATTCGACCCGGGGGTTGGCGACGAGATCTTCGATGCGACGGCGCGAATACTCGAGGTGGTCCGGCGCGACGAAATCGAGCCAGGGGCGGCCGATCAACTCCTCCCTCGACATGCCCCTCAGGCGCGCGTACGTGTCGTTCACGAAGGTGAGCGTGGAATCCGGGAGCCAGCGCGTGACGGCATCCGCCTGCGTCTCCACCATCGCCCGATACCGGCTGTTGACGGCCAGCCGTTCCGCCTCGGCCGCCGCGATCCGACCGAGCATGGCGTTGAGACTGCGGGCCAGGCCGGCCAGTTCGTCGTCGCCCGCGACCGTGACGCGCATGCCCGGATCCTGGCGGGCGGCCACCGCCCGGACGTCCGCACGGAGCCGCCGGAAGCGGGAGAGGATCGAGAATTCCAGGAGGAGATAGACGGCTCCGCCGGTGAAAACCGAGGCGGCGAGGAGGGCCAGGAGGAAAAGGTTCGATATCTTTCTCCCCTCAGCGTAGAAGGTTCGGCCCTCCTCGAAATGCAAGGCGATCGCCGGTCTGCCATCCACGTCCCGGACCAGCATCCACGCCGCGTAGCGATTGCGGTCGATGACGTGCAACACCTCGTCAGCCAGCCGCAATTCCGGAACATCGTCGAGAAGGACGCTCGCATCGGCGGGGGTCGGGAGGGGGTGGAGCCCGACGTCGAGTTGCGTGGCCTCCGCGAAACGCGCGACCATCGCGCGGTCGATCCTGCGCGCCATGAGAAGGGTCCCCAACGGTTCGGCTGTGCCGAAGCTGTTCGAGATGGGAGACGCGGTCGCCAGCCAGAAACCGTCCCCGATGCGCAGCAGACTGCGGACCGCGACGGAGGTATCTCGATGAACAAGCCAGGACGAGCCCGAATCGAGGGAGGAGGCCAGGCCCGGGAAAATCCCCGTCGAAACCGCGCCGGCGGTATCCCGGCTCCGAACGGCCATGATCTCGTTGTCGCGCCAGCGGCGGAAGACCACCAGGTCCGCCCCCATGTTCTTGAGCGTCTCCGGCATCAGGTTGCGATCGACGTAGCCCGGGTCCTTCCCCTGGACGAAACGATACGTCTCGTCCCATATCGCCCAGTCCCGCGTCACGGGCTCCAGGGTTTCGTATTGACGTTTCAAGACGTTGCGAAGGGTTCGAAAATCGGAATCCACGTGCCAGCGCTCGTGCTGAAGGTAGCTCCTCATGATGAGCTGGTTGCCGTAGGCGGCAAAGGCGGTCATCACGACGAAGATGACGCAGGAGATGACGAAGAAGGTCTTGAAGCGGAGGCTCAAGCCTCTCCCCTCACTCCCGGCTCCTCACTGTGTGAACATGATGTCGTCGAAGTACAGGAGTCCTTCCTTCCGGTCCGCGATCTCGTTGTCGATGACGATCGTCATCTCCTTCATCTGCGACCAGTCGGTGATCTCCTTGAAATTCGAGAGCGGGATGTCGAAGCGGTTCCACTTGCCGTTGATCCCGAAGATCCGCGCCACCGCCACCTCGCTCCCATTCTTCATCTCCATCTTCAACCTCGTCGTTCCGCCCTGGCGACCGGAGGAGACCTTGATCATGAGGGAGAGGACGCGGTAGGAGGAGAGATCGAGGGTCTGCTGGCCCGTGGGCCCGTTCTTGAACTGGATCCACAGCCCCCCGTAGGCCGGGTTGGGGGAATCGATGTCGTACCAGAGCTTGAGGCAGTATCCCTTTTCTCCGTGGCGATTGACGGGATCATAGGCCTCGAGGAACTTGATCGTCGGGTCCGTGGGATCGGAGACCCAGCTCCCGACCGGGCAGGTCCATTCCCGCTCGGTGTTGCCGTCCTTGTCGAAATCGCAGATGAGGAAGGTGCCCCGGGGTGGAGCGTCCACGTCCATCGCCTCCGTCTCGCGCCTCAGCTCGGCCCGGATCACGTCGATGTCCGGCGCCTCCGTCACGAGAACCTCCGCGTTCTCCATGTCGGCCCCGCCCAGGTCCACGCCCACGAGGCTTTCGTACTGGGTGGGGCGGATGAGATCCCGAAAAGTGTAGCGGCGGGAACCGAGTGACGACGCGTTCATGCGATAGGCCAGGACGTAGAAGAGAAGAACGGCCAGCGCCAGGGCGCCGAAAAGAATCGTGAACCCGAGGAGACGGACGTTGAGGCGGCGCGGAGCCGCGACCTTCAGTTGCTCGCGCGGTTCGTTCATGACACGCCCCCCGATTCCAGGGCCCGCGCGATGGTCGTCCGGATCTCGGGATCCTCCGGGGCCAGGAACGCCGCCTGGTCGAAGGCCTCCATGGCCTTCGCCCGATCGCCGAGGGAGAGAAAAGCCAGCCCGACATTCAGGTGGAACTCGGGGCGGTTCTTCATCTCCTCGCGCGCCTTCTCGAAGTGAGAGAGGGCCGTTTCCGCGTTGCCCAGCCGGAGGTAGGTCGTGCCCACGTTGAAGTGCACGCGTTTCCATCCCGGGTTCTTCTCGAGGGCGCGCAGGAAGTAGTCGAGAGCCTTCTCGGGCTCGTCGAGACGGTAGTGGCAGTCGCCGTAGTTGTTCAGGACGAACGGGTGCTCCTGCTTGTCGAGAGGGATCTTGCGCAGGAGATCGAGCCGGTCGCGCGCCAATTGCCTCGCCTGCTCCTTTTTCAGCAGTGCGTGCGCCTCGGCGAGGGCGTCGGCGGAGAGCGCCGCCCAGGACCGTCCCTCGTTGAAACGCACCACGTCGTTGAAGCGCTGCATCGCCAGGTGGAGATTTCCTTCGCGAACGAGCCGGCACCCCTCGCGGTAGCCGCGCGCGCCCTCGGAGAAGTCGAGCCAGCCGTCGCGGTAGCCGAGGATGCCGCCGCCGAGCAGGACGGCGACGAGGAAACCGGCGGCCAGGGCCATCCAGGACTTGCGCCGCGGGACGGCGGCGATCTCGACGAAGGCCTCCTCCGAGAAGCGGATCCATTCCCCCCGCTCCGTCGACCAGATGAGGTCCTCGTTCGTGACGGCCTTCTGGCGCATCGATTCCAGCACCTCCGAGGTCGTCAGGGGGCCGTACTGGCGGTGCTCGGCCTTGGAGAAGAGATACCAGGAGCGCGGCGGCCTCTCCTGGCGGAAATAGCGGTCCTCGCGCCACTGGATGAACCGCTTGAGGTACTCGATGTCGTCGGTGGAGATGCTGACGAATTTCAGGGCGACGAAGTACTTGTGCCCCGGCGTCCAGGACGGCTCCGTGCGCAGGATCCGTCCCTCGATCGCGTCGAAGGGGCGCTCCTTGGGGAGGTCGAGCGTAATGGTCACGACCGTGCCCTCGGGCCGGGACGGCAGAGTTCCCGCGACGATGTTGATGCGCGCGGCGAGCCCCTTCTCGTTGATGCCCGTCGTGTGCCCGTCCAGGAGAAGTCCCCCGGGACCGGACAGCTGGATCGGCACCTGCATCGTGACGAGGCGGCGCCCCCGCTGTTCCTCCCCACCGCCGAGGTTCTCGCTCTCGCTCGTGGTCATGGCCTCCCCCTCACTTCAGAAAGTAGATGTCGTCCACGTAAATGGCGCCGACTCTCTTCGTCGACATCTCGTCGTCGAAGACGAGGACGAACTCGGACATCTTCGTCCAGTCGTTGATGGTGAAGAACTGGTTGAGGGGCACGCGGAACCTCCGCCACTCGTCCGTGATCCCCTCGACGATGATCGAGCCCTTCTCCCCGACGACGTTGTTCTTCAATTCGACCTTGACCCGCGTCGTGTAACCCAGCGTCCGGTCGCCCTTGACGTGGAAGACCAGTTCGCGATAACCGCTCAGGTCCATCTCGTTGAGCCTCATCCAGAACCCGTTGAAGGCCGGGTTGGGGCTCTCGACGTCGTAGGTGAGCTTCAGGGAGAGGCCGGCGGTCGGGCCGTGGTTCTCGAGGTTGAACTCCTCCAGGCACCCCTGCGTCTCGTCCAGGGGGTCGCGGTTCCAGGCCCCGTAGTTGCCCCCGATCTCGTTGGGCTTGTCGCCGTCGTTGAAGTCGTCGATGAGGAGGATGTCGGCGGGCGGCGCGGTCGTCGAGACCGTGCCCTCGGCCGTGGAATCCGCCGCCTCGGGCTTGACCACCCTCATTCCCCTCAGGGGAGAGACATTGACGGCGGGGGCGGCCGCGGGATCGGCCGGGGGCGCGGCGGGTCCGGGCGAAGACGTGCCTCCGCAGCCGGAGAGAGGAACGGCGGCGGCGAGCAAGGCGGCCACGAGGAGAAGCTCCGCCGATTTGCGATATGCGATTTGCGACTTCCGATTTTCGATGTGCGTTTTGCGATCCGTGACAATTCCCAGGAGGGGCCGGATCACGCCCGAGGTTTTCCGTCGAGAATCGCAAATCGAAAATCGCACATCGGTCATCGTCACTCTCCCAGCGTCGCACGTCCCAGGATGATCCCGGGCTCGTGGAAGAACCAGGTCAGCTTGGCCTTGTTCGAGACATCGCGGTCGTTGACGGCCACCGTGAACCCGAACTCACGCCCCGCCGCGGGATCGAGGCCGAGGAACTTCCAGTCGATCGAAGCCTCGATCACGTAGTCGTCGGCCCTCAAATGGGACGCCACCTTCACGTTCTCCCCCCCGTCGCCGCCCTGGAACCAGCACCAGCGCCGGGCCCCGCCTCCCGCGGGTCCCGAGGGAGTGAGACCGATCTGGAAATCCCGGGCCCCGCCCCAGGTCAGGTAGTTGTTCTCCGGATCGACGAAGATCTCGATCAGGTCGTCCATGTAGATCTTCGACGGATCCGCCTGCAGGGTGACGAGTTCGTCGTCCTTCACCACGGCCAGAATATACAGGGCCTTGGCGTCCCAGGCAACTTTGACCGTGGCGCCGATGTCGTTGGCGCGCTGGATGGAGCCGTCCTCGAGGTTCGTCTTCGGCAGGAGCGTGATCGGGGCGTCACCCCGCCAGTCGGTCGGGTCCCCGTCGACGCGGGGCGGGGAGGAGCGCCGGGGGATCTGCAACGCGGGCCGGAGTTCGAGGCGGGATTCGAAGTAATCGCAGACGAGTTCGGAGTAGTCGAACGTCTTGTGGCCGCGGCGGAATCCGCACAGTTCCAGCCCGCGGCGAATCGACTCGTTGCGCATGAAATCGCGCCAGACGGAGCCGGTGAGGAAATTCTCGATCATCAGGAGGATCGTGCCCTGGTCGATCGCGAGGACCTCCATGGCCTGCCAGTTCCTCCCGAAGTTGAAGGCGTCCGTGAAGCCGTAGTGCCCCCAGAGCTGGGGGTATTTCTGGTAGCAGTGCTTGATGAAGTCGATCGACTCGCGGGGCGTGAAGACGATGGAACCGATGGCCCCGGTCGGGGCGATGGTGCCGTCGTGAAGAGAACGGCCCGGCTTCGCCCCGTAGGCATGGTAGCCGTCGGGCGCCTGGCAGGCGGTGAGACCCCAGACGTTGGGGCCGTAGGTCGGAAAGTTCACCATCTCGTCGATGCAGAACTGGCGGTTGGCCAGCGTCGCCTGGCGCGAGTTCTCGTAGTAGTCGGCGTAGTCGTCGTGCATCCCTCTCAGGTCGACCCACATCTGCGAGTATTGGTGGGTGAAGAGGGGCGGGGAGGCGATGCAGACGTAACCGGCATAGGACCCGATCGGCCGCGAGATCTCGTGCCAGGCCTGGGCTGGTATCGGGTGGGTGGGGGATCCGATCGCGAGGAAGTACATGATGGCCGATTCCGCGTAGTGATCCCAGCGCCACTCCTGGAATCCATCCTCCGGATTCCATCCCAGGGCCAGGGTGCGGCCGCCGTTCATCATCCAGGGCCAGTCCATCCGTTCGTAGAGGGCCTTCGCGAGCCTCTCGACCTCCGTCCCCTTGAAATACTCGCCCGCGTGGAGCGCTCCCGCGATGAAGAGAACCGAGTCGATGGGCGAAAGCTCGCTCTTCCATGTCCGCACACCGGTCCTCATTTCGACGAAATGGTAGAAGAAGCCATTGACGTGCTGCATCCGGCTGAAGAACCGGAGCGTGGTCAGGGCCCGGTCATAGGCCTGGGCGCGGGTGATCCAGCCCCGCTCGGCCCCGATGCAATACGCGGAAAGCGCGTAGCCGGCGCCCGCGACCGAACTCGGCGCGTAATCGATCGGCGTGCGGTAACGGTAGTGCCCGCGATCCTTGATGAGTCCGTTCTCGGGGTTGCACTCGTTCCAGAAGAAGTCGAACGCCGCCTTCTCCACCATCTCGAGGAGCTGCCGCTCCTCGTTGGTGATATCGAACTCCACTCCTGTCGTCGCGGTCCGCGGCCGGTCGAAGAGCGGCATGTGGAAGAGAGCGGCGAGGAGAAGGACCACGACGGCGGCAAAAAGGAGACGGCGGAGCCAGGGCCGACGCGTGCGCGGCGCTTTCGGGCTGTTGATCGGGGCTGACGGTTCCATCTCGTATCGCGGCATTATGGACCGGGCGGGCGCGGCGGTCAAGGACGAAAGCCTGTGAAACCGCTTTCATTTGCCCTCCCAAGCCATCGGGCGGCCGGGCACAAAAAACCCCCGCCGCGTCCGCGGCGGGGGTGCTCGACGCGCAGGCTTAGTTGCCGACGATCCGTCCCGCGTTCGTGAAGACGTCCGCGCGCACGCCCTCGGGCACCGGCGAGCGATACTCGATCCGGTATTGGCCCTGCAGGACGCCCTGGGAGATCTTGCGGTAGATCTCCTCGAGTTGTCCTGCGTCCGTCGTGAAGTAGGCGAAACCGTTCGTCTCGCGGGAGATCCTCTCGAGGATCCCGCGGTCGAGCTTGCGGCCCAGGCCGATGGTGTAGACCGTCACGCCCGTCTCCTTCGCCTTCGCGATCGCCTCGTCGAGCGTCCGGCGACTGCCCGGCTCGCCGAAGGGCCCGCCCTCGTCCACGCCGTCGGTCATGAGGACCAGGATCCGCGGCTGCGCCGCGGCGTCCATCCGCTCCGCGCTCTCATACAGCGCGTCGTAGAGCCGCGTGAAGCCGGCGGACTGCAGGCGCCGGATGGAGGCCATGATGCCCTCCTTGTCCGTGTCGAAGTTCCGGAGGCAGACGACGTCGGAGCTGAAGCCCATGACGAGGATCCGGTCGGTCGGCTTCTTGTTCTCCACGAAGCTGATCGCCGCCTGCTTGAGCCTGCGGATATCGGAGCCGAGGGAGGCGCTCTTGTCGAGAACCAGCCCGACGGAGGCGGCGACGGATGACGCCTCGTACGTGACGCGCACGATCTCGCGCGCCACCCCGTTCTCCTTGACGGCGAAGTTGGCCGCGCCGAGGTCGCGCAGGAAGTCGCCGTTCTGGTCGATGACGGAGGTCGTCACGACCTTCAGGTTCTCCGCCGGCGCCGGCGGCTCGTTCACCGTCACCGTCGCCTCGGCCTGCGCCTCGCCGCCCTCGCCGCGCGCCCGGGCGCGGTAGGTCGTCGTCGCGGAGGGTTGGATCGCCGAGCCGCCCGCGAGCGCCACGGCGCCGAGACCCGGCGTGACCTCGACCGATGTCGCGTTCGTCGAGGTCCACGAGAGCCGCGACGCGCTGCCGCGCAGGATCGAGGCGGGATCCGCCGTGAGCGTCACCGTCGGCGGCGGGATCGGAGTCGCGATCGAGATCGCGATCTCCACGCGCCGGTTCAGGGGCTTCGAGGCGGGGTCGTTGTTGTCGTACTTCGGCTGTTCCTCACCGTAGCTCGACTCCAGGATCCGCTCGCGCGTGATCCCGGCCTGCCTCACGAGGTACGCCGTGGCCGCGTCGGCCCGTCGCTGGGCCAGGCGGACGTTGTAGGGGTTCGAAGCGAGATCGCAGGTGTGGCCGGTGAGAGTCGCCGCGGCCGCGGGGTTGTCGCGCAGGATCTGCGCGACCTCCTGCAGGATCGCCCGGGACGCCGCGGTGAGGTCGGCGCGGTCGAGCGCGAAGTGGATCTCCTTCGTGACGATCGTCGTGCGCTCGGCGCCCTGCGCCGGAGCGAGAACCACCAGCATCAGAAGAACCGACAATGCCAGGGCGAATCGAGACATCCTCATGAGAACCTCCCCATACGTGGATGAGACGATTATGACGGATCCGGCCCTCCTTGTCACTTTCCTCACTCCACCCTGCACTCCACCCCGATCCCCGAGGGCTTATAAGCCACAGAGACACGGAGACGCAGAGAAACCCCTGTTAGTCCCACTTCTTTTACCACGCCTGACAGAGTCCATTTCACCCACCGGGTCCATCCTCGGGCATTCAGGCTCCCTCTTCTCTGTGCTCTCCGTTCTCTATGGTGATATCTCCGGGAATCAAGTCTCTCTTTCACCCATTGCTCTATCCGCGTGCCGGGACTATTCTTGATTCATGAGCGGGGGGCGCCAGGGGCGGCTCAATCCTCTTCACAAGCGGGTCGTCGCGCCCGCCGTCTACTTCTTCATCGTCATGCTCGGGATCATCCTCGGCCGGGGCGCCCGCGATTCCCTGCTCCTCTCCCATCCCCTGCTCGGCGTCGGAGCCCTCCCGTGGATCTACATCGGCAACGCCCTCTTCGGCGTCTTCCTGGCCTCGCTCTACGCCGCCGCCGCCACCCGCCTCGCTCCCCGCCCCTTCGCCACCCTCACGCTCGGCGTCTTCGCCGCGCTCGTTCTCGCGGTCGGACTGCTCTCGTCGCTGGGCGGCCCGGGCGCGGCGGGGGCCTCCGCCATCGTCGCCGCCTACCTCCTCGCCCAGGCCGTCTGGGTTCTCTCCCTCATGCAGGTCTGGACGCTCTGCGCGCACCTCTTCGACGCGCGCGAGGCGAAGGCCGCCTACCCCCTGATCGGGGCCGGGTCCCTCGTCGGCATGATCGTCGCCGGCTTCGTCGCTAGGCCGATCGTCGGCCTCATCGGAACCCTGGGCATCTTCCCCCTCTGGTTCGCCCTGCACGTCGCGGCCTTCGCGGTCCTGCGCCTGGGATTCGCCGACCGCCTCCCGGCGGCCCGGCCCGAGGGCCCGCGGCGCGCCCCCGGTGAAGGAGAGAAGGGATTCGGCGCGAACCTCGCCCTGGTCGCCCAGTCTCCCCTGCTCAAGACGCTCCTCGTCCTCACGCTCCTCCTCTGGACCGTCTTCACGGTCCTCGACTACCAGTTCAGCCTCGTGGCGCGCCAGGAATACACGGTCATGGAGAACGGAGCGGCGCACGTCGACAAGGACGGCCTGACCTCCTTCCTCGGCCTCTTCCGCGGCCTCTGCGGCTTCGGGGCGCTTCTCTTCCAGTTCCTCGTCACGCCCCTGCTCGTCCGCCGGCTCGGCGTCGGGCGCTGCATCGTCGTCCATCCGCTCGCCAACACCGGCACCACCGCGCTCATGGCGCTCTCGTTCGGGTTCTGGACCGCCTCGATCGCCAAGGGGATCGACCATGTCCTCCTCTACACCATCCAGGACTCCTCCTATTCGCTCCTCTTCAACGCCATACCGTCGGAGAAGCGCGCGCGGGCGCGGAGCTTCGTCGAGGGCACGATCCGGCCGCTGGGAACCGGCCTCGGCGGCGTCGCGCTCCTCTTCGCCACCTTCCTCCTCTCCCCCGTGCAACTCTGCTGGCTCCTCTTCCTCCTCTCCGCGGCCTGGCTCCTCGTCGCCCTGCGCATCCGCGTCGCCTACGTCCAGGGGCTCGTCTCCGCGCTCTCCGCCGAGCGCGAGACCGAGCTTCCCGGCGAGGCGCTGAAGGGACCCGAGTCGCTCGCCGCCCTGCGCGAGACGATCCGCGGGGGCGACCCGGTGAGGAGCGCGACGGCCTTGGAGATGGCGGGAGCGCTGGGCGCCGGGGAACTGCGCCCGGAGATGCTCGCCGCCCTCTCGTCCCGCTCCTCGGAGCTGAAATGCGCGGCCGTCGGCGCCCTCGGAATCCTCGGGCGGCGCGAGGACTTCGAGGCGATCCTCGAGTTGACGCGCGACCCGGATGCCGCGGTCCGGACGCGCGCCGTCGAGGCCTGCGGGGCGATCGGCGAGGAGATGGACGTCGAGCATCTCGTCTCGCTCGTCAAGGATCCCGAGGAGACGGTCCGGGTCGCCGCCGTCATCGCGCTCATCCGCGTCGGCGGGCTGGACGGGATCCTGGCCGCGGCGGAGACCCTGGGGCGCCTCCTCGAGTCGGCGCAGGTACCCGATCGCGCGATGGCGGCGAAGATCCTCGGCGAGACCCGCGTCCGCCATTTCATCCCCTCGCTCGTGCGGCTTCTCAAGGATCCCAACCCCCTCGTCCGCCACCGCTCCGTCCGCGCCCTCGGCAAGATCGGCTCCGACCGGGCCGCCGGGCCGCTCGTCGAGTGCCTCGCCGATCCCCACCTTCGTTCGGCCGCCCTCTACGCCCTCTCTCAGATCGGGAAGAAGGCCGTGCCCGCGCTCCTCGCGGCCATCCAGGGGGCGAGCCCGGAGACGCGTCGCCTCGCGGCGCGCGCGCTGGCCCTCGTCCGGAAGGGTCACGTCGAGGAGACGCTCATGGATCTCACCGACGATCCGGACCCGGTCGTCCGCGGCGCGGCTCTCGATGGGCTGGCTCAGCGCCTGAAGAGCCCGGTGACGGGCGAGAAGGAGCGCGAGCGTCTGCTCGGCGTGGTGCGGCAGGAACTCAAGTTCGCCTACCGCAACCGCCGAGGCGAATCGCTCGTGGCGACGCACCTCGGCTCCGACGTCGGGGCGGAGTTCCTGGGCGAGATCTGCCGCGAGGAATGCGATACGAGCGTGCGACACGCTCTCCTCGCCCTGGGACTCACGGCGCGGCCCGATGCGATCCTGGAGATCGCGGCGCGGGCCTCCTCGCGCGACCCGCGCGCCCGGGCGCTCGCCCTGGAGGCGGTCGAGAACCTGGCCGCCGGCGATCTCTCACGACCCCTGGCCGCGATCGTCGACCGGACCGGGGCGGACTGGGAAAAGCACCTGGAAGAGATGGTGCCGGAGGACCAGCGCAGGGTCGAGGGACTCCTCGACCGCCTCTCGCGCCATCCCTCCTCGCTCGTCCGCGCCGCCCTCGCCTACGCCCTCGGCGATCAAAAGGAGCCCTACGCGCGATCGATCCGCGATGGACTGCGCGGCGACGAGGACGAACTGGTCCGCGAGTCCGCCGCGGCCACGATGACGCCCCACGACCCCAAGGGAGGTGACGAGATGCTGAACACGATCGAGAAGGTGCTTTTCCTCAGGAGCTGCTCCCTCTTCCGCGGACTCAAGCGCGAAGATCTCCCCCACGTGGCGGCGATCGCGGAGACGGTCGAAGAGCCGGCCGGCGCGGTCCTCTTCGAGGCCGGCGCCCCCGGCGACGCCGCCTACCTCATCGTCAGCGGGCGCATCGAGGTGATCGCGCCCGACGGGCGGCACGTGGCGTGGCTGGAGCCGCCGGAGGTCGTGGGCGAGATGGCGATCCTGGATGACAATCCCCGCTCCGCCGCCGCGCGCGCCGCGACCGAAGCCACGCTCCTCAGAATCAGCCGGGAAGACTTCCGGGAGATCATCATGGAGCGGCCGGAGGTCGCCTTCGGCATCTTCAAGACTCTCACGGGCCGCGTGCGCGCCTCCCTCGAGCCCCACCACGTCGCCGCGGGCACGGTGCCGGCATGAGGATCCTCGTCGAGAAGGGCCGCGAGTACGATCCCCGCTACCTCTTCGAGGCGATCCGCGACCGCATCGCCTTCGAGTCGCCCGGGTTCGAGCCCTTCCTCGCGCTCTTCGGGTGCAGCGACGAGGTCCAGAGCGCCACCGACGAGATGCGCGCGTCGGTCTTCTCCTCGCATGGCGGCATCTTCTCGACGCGCATCATCGGCAGCCAGATCTTCTACCAGCAGGTCAAGGTCGCGCTCGGGCAGGGCCACCGCTCCAACGTCTTCGAGGTGAACGTTCACATCGGCGAGACGCGCGAGGGCGGCCGCGTGACGCGGGGCCGCCTCTGCGGCCGCGACGGCGTGGAGAGGCCGACCTGCGGAGCGCTGACGCACGTCGTCGAGGATTTCCGGGCGTACCCGGACGAGACCCCCTCGATCTCCTCGACCGAGAACGGCATCCTCTTCATCGACTTCCTCGGCTCCCTGAAATATCGCCTTCACGCGCGGAGGGCCGAGATCCTTGCCGCCGAGAGCCCGATCGAGTCGGTGACGAGGATGAACCTCGAGGTCCAGGTCCGGGAACTCGTCGGGGTGCTCGAGCGCTTCCTCGCCGCCGACCCCTCGCTCGGGCCCCTCTACGTCCTCGGCACCGTCACCGTCAACCGCGTCGAGATGCCGGACACGGAGATCCTGGAGCGATTCCTGAAGATGGACGGGACGGGCGCGACGGAGCTGATCTGACGATTTCCGATTATCGATTTGAGATTTACGATTTGCGTCTCTTCGATTTGAGATTTTCCATCGTAGATCGCTCATCGCAAATCGAAGATCGCAAACCGCGATCTTGCAGCCCCCCCGCGGGACCGCGGGCCGGTTCCTACGGGGCGCTGATCCTGTCGCGGATCCGGGCGAGGAGATCGGCGTTGAAGGTCGGAACCTCGAGGAGCCCGTCCACCGACGTGAAGTTCCCGTAGCTCGCGCGGTAGGCCAGGAGCAGCTTGATGTTCTGGACCGAGAGCTCGGGGATCGTCCTCAGTTCCGCCTCGGTCGCCGTGTTGATGTTCACGCGGCGCGAAGAGGACGAGGGCGGGGGCGTCGACGGGGCCGAGCGCGGAGCCGACGCCGGGGCCGTCGTGGCCGGCACCGTCACGCCGCCCGTCGTCAGGCGGTTCCGCACGCGGTTGAAGAGATCCGGCGTGATGGAGGGAACATTCAGCAGGTCCTCGAGGGTCGCGAAGGAACCGTAGCTCTTCCGGTAGCTGATGATCAGCTTCACGTTCTGCACCGTGAACTCGGGGATGGTCCTCAGTTCCGCCTCCGTCGCCGTGTTCACGTTGACCCGTGCGCCCGCTGCGGGCGCGGTCGCGACCGGCGCGGTGGAAACGGGCGGCGGGGTGTAGGTCGAGGCGGGCGCCGCGGCCGGGGTCGACGCCGAGACGGTCACGAGCTCCCGGATGCGGCCGAACATCTCCGGGGAGATGCCGGGCACGTCGATGAGCTGGTCGATCGTCTGGAACGTCCCGTAGGTGTTCCGATACGCGACGATCATGCGCGCGTGATGATCCTGGATGCCCGGCAGGGTCTTGAGGTCCTCGATCGAGGCCGCGTTGATGTTGACCTTGCCGCGCGCCGACGCGGCCGAGGCCGGGACGGACGGCGCCGTAACGGGCGGCGCGACGGTCACGGGCGCCGTGACCGTGGCCGACGGCGGCGTGGGCGCGACCGCGGTCGCGACCGGCCCGATGCGGAGATAGGGATTGATCTTGTCGAGCAGCAGCGGCGACATGCCCGGCACGGAGAGCAGATCCCTCATCCGCTCGAACCCGCCGTTCTGCTCGCGGTACTTCACGATCAGTTCGGCGACGTGGGCCGGCATGTTCGGCACCTGGCGAAGCTCGGCGGCCGAGGCCGTGTTCACGTCGAAGGAGGTGATGGAACCCATGAGCGGCGGCTGGCTCGTCGCGGGCGCCGTCGCGGCCGAGGGCTGCGAGACCGGCGCCGTGTAGGTGACGGGCGCCGAGACGGGCGCCGTCGCGGCCGGCGGGGTCGCCGAGACCGGGAAGGCCGCCGCGGCCGGGGCGGCCGGGGCCGGCGCGGAACCGATCGAGCTGCGTCCGCTCTCGTCCACGTCGACGTAGAAGTTCGCGCTCTGGTTCAACTGCTGCCTGAGCGCCGCGCCGCGCTGGCGATTGTTCACCAGCCACCGGCGGCCGCTCCAGTCGGCCGGGAAGTTCACGAGGTACTTGTAGCGGTTGAGCTCCTCCTCCATCTGCAGTTCCTGCGCCTGCGGATAGATGATGCGCGGCGAGAGAAGGATCAGGACCTCGTTGTTCGCCTCCGTCTTCGTCGTCGACTGGAAGATCTTGCCCAGGCCCGGGATGTCCCCCAGGATCGGAATCTTCGAAACGGCGTCCGAGACGCTCTTGGAGATGAGGCCGCCGATGACGAGGGTCTGGCCGTCGAGGACGTCCACGTTCGCGCTGACGTTGCGCGTCTGGACGTTCAGGGGCGCGCCGGGCGCGACCTGCCCGAGCGATGAACCGACGATGACCGTCACATCCATCCGCACGTTGTCCGAACCGCGGGCGACGTAGGGCGTGATGTTGAGCGCGGCGGGCACGGGCTGTCCCGTCCATGTGGTCGCCGTCACCAGCGACCCTCCGACGTTCGTGACCGTCTGCTGGGAGTAGTAGACGATGGTGCCGACATCGACGGTCGCCGTCTTGCTGCTGCGCGTCAGGAGTTTGGGAGCCGAGACGACGCGCGCGTCCGAACTCGAGAGGAGGGCGCTCACCGTCATCTGAAGATTGCTCCGACCCAAAGCCAGTGTGAACCCGCCCGTGCCGCCCGAGTTGAAGCTCGCCGAGGCCCCGCCCATGCCCGTCGGGGTCAGGTTCGCGGTCGGGAGAAGACCGATGGCCGTCAGGTCGGGCCGATAGTCCCACTGGAATCCGAGCGATCGCTGGTCCTGCAGAGTGGCCTCGATCACGGCGGCCTCAATGAGGATCTGGGGCGTGGGCTGGTCGAGGTCGTCGATGATCTTGAGCGCGCGCTCGATCTGGTGCAGGGGGCCCTGCATCAGGATCGCGTTCGCCTGGTTGTCGAATCCGACCATGGCGCCGTCGAGTTGCGTGTGGCGCGTCACGGCCGCGATGAGGTCGGCGGAGTTCGTCGGGTCGTAATACTTGACCGGGCGGATCGCGGTGTGCATCGCCTGGTCGAGGTCGGCCACGAACCGGTCGATCTCCCGCACCACGGAGGTCTCCGCGGAGACGGAGAGCGAGTTGAGTTCCGTGATCGTCTGAACCTCGGCCTCGGGGAAGTACTCCGTGACCGCCGTCGCGATCGTTGCGAGTTCGACGTTCTTCACGGGCACCAGGTGGATGCGCCGCTGGTCGATCTGGCGGATCAGTTCCACCGCCTCCGCGACGGAGACCTCGGAACCCAGGAGGACGATCCCCAGGCCGGCGGGCATCTGCGTGACGCGGACGGAGCCGAAGAGCGAGGTGATCAGCGCCGAGGCCTCGGCGGCCGACATGCGCGTCAG
>CAZWVM010000058.1:0-19171 GCA_964637705.1 uncultured bacterium | reverse complement strand
TATCCGGACCTGATCTTCCTCTCCGAGGCCTTCACCAAGCCCAAGATGATGAAGAGGCTCGCCAAGGCCGGCTTCACGCAGTCCTACACCTACTTCACCTGGCGGAACACGAAGCAGGAGTTGACGGACTACCTGCGCGAGTTGACGCAGTCGGAGATGAAGGAGTATTACCGGGGCAACCTCTTCGCCAACACCCCCGACATCCTTCCGGTGATCCTTCAGAAGGGCGGACGCGCGGCCTTCCAGATGCGCGCGGTCCTGGCCGCGACCCTCTCCTCGGTCTACGGCATCTACAACGGGTTCGAGCTCTGCGAGGGAACCCCGAAGGAGCCGGGCAAGGAGGAGTATCTCGACTCCGAGAAGTATCAATACAAGGTCTGGGACTGGGACCGGCCCGGCAACATCAAGGACCTGATCGCCAGGTTGAACGCGATCCGGCGCGAGAACCCGGCGCTGCAGGAATACGACAACCTGCTCTTCTTCAAATGCGACAACGAGAACGTCCTCTTCTACGGGAAAATGACGCCGGACCGGTCGAACATCGTGATCGTGGCCGTCAGCCTCGACCCGTTCCACCCCCAGTCAACGAATCTCTACCTGCCCCTGGACCTCTGGGGGATCCAGGACTGGGAGACCTTCCATGCGAAGGAACTGCTCTCGGAGAAGACCTATGCCTGGAAGGGCGGGAAGATCTGGGACATCCGGTTCGACCCGGCGCACACCATGGCGCAAGTCTGGCGGATCACGAAGGCGTAGAAGTAACGGTGTCAGGCATTAACACATTAACAATTCGTCATCAACTCTGATGTCTCCTAAATTCAATGCCTCAACCTGCGTTGCGACGCGCTTGCCGGTTGTTAATTTGTTAATGCCTGACACCTTTTCGGCGCTCAGCTGAACCAGAGGGCGAAGGCGTCCTTCAGTATTCCACCCCGAGGCTGAATCTCTGCTGGTTGTCCACGCCTCCGGAACGCGGCGTCCAGGCATAGTCGAAGGAGATTCCCTTGAGTTGGACGCCCAGACCGGCCGTGTATTCGAACGAACGGTCACCGCGCACGATACCGCCGGAGCGGAGCGCGAAAAAGGACGCGCCGTGCGCCTCGAGACCGAAAGCTGCCTCCCAACCGGCGTCCCGCGGCTTGACGGCGTCCGCGACGGCCAGAAACCTCCCGCCGAAAAGCGCCTGGGAGACCCCGACCCGCCACGTCCTCGGCAAGGGGAAGGATTCGCGCACGAAGGTCAACGATCCCCCGAGATTCTGCACCGCCGCGCCTAGCGTCAGCCCGGTGAAAGGCGTATGCCAGGCGATCCCCAGGTCGCTCGTCAGGGTGTGCGCTCCGTCCGTTCCCAGCCGCTGGCCGACCCATCGGCCGGTGAGGCCCACGGAGACGGAATCGGCGGGGCGAAACGCGTAGCAGAGAGAGCCCACGTCGTCGCCCGCGCGAACCTGACCGATCGATCGTCCCGTCGCGTCCCTCCCCTCGATCGTGCCGTACCCGATGGCCGTGTAGCTCAGCCCCACGGCATGGCGCCGGCCGATCCTCATTCCGACGGCCATCATGTTCAAGGTGATGTCCGCGAAGGACTGGACGCGGGAGAGGCTCACCTCCCGGCGGTCCATCGAGATCAACGTGGCCGGGTTGCCCCACACGCCTTCCACGCCGTAGTCCACCGCGGCCGAGGCGCCCCCGAGCGCGGCCATGCGCGCCGTCCGGGCCTGGCGCAGGGTGGCGCCCGCACTGGTGCCGGCGTCGTCCGACGTTCGCGCGAGCGACGGGAGGGGCGGTAGGAAGAGAACCACGAGCGCCGTCGCGGCGAGCGCGCGGCGCACCGAACCGTGCGAAGGCGACCGCCGGAGGGCGTTCATCGCGCCACCACGACCTTCCCGACGATCCGCTGTCCCGCGAACTCGGCGACGTAGACATACACCCCCGAAGCGACGACGCGACCGGCGTCGTTGCGGCCGTCCCACGAGAGCGCGTTGCTCCCCCCCGGCACGATCCCCTCGCTGACCCGTCGCCCGTCCGATGTGAAGATGCGGAGCTTCGCCCCGGACGGAAGGTTGTCGAAGTTGACCCGGATATGACCGAGCCCGGAGTTGGGCCGGAAGGGATTGGGATAGACGACGAGGGCGTTCAGGTTGGAGACCGATGCTCCTCCCGCGAGAACGAAGAGGGTGAAGTGACTGACGCGAACGGTCACTCGGTTCCTGACGGCGTCGATCGTGATATCCGGCTCCTCGATATAGCGCGCGTTCGCCTCGTCCAGCCGGTACACCCTCAGGTTCCGCTCCTGGAGATTCGTTCCGTCGACGATCCCGTCGCTGTCCGCGTCCGGATACGTCAGGATGACCGAGACCACGCCCGGGAGGTTCGTCTGCTCGACGCCTCCCACGAGGATCCGGAAACGATGCTCGGCGCGAACCGAGCCGCCGGAGGCGATGGAGAGCGGCGTGCCGATGCCCGCCCGATCGAGTTCGCGGCCCGCCAGATCGATCAGCGTGACCAGGACGGGCGAGTCGGCGAGTCGCGCGCGGTTCTCGACGATGAAGACCGCGTCCGCGGGAAAGAGCGACGCGGGCATCGACAGCCCTCCCGCGCTGCCGAACGCGCGTTCCCCGAAGACGATGTTCACGACCTCCGAGCCGGGAGCCGAGATCGGCACCGGGACCGGCCACGTTTCGTTGGAGACGCGGAAGAGGATCTCGAGCACGGCGTTCTCGCGCTTCGAGTAGGTGAAGTTCGCGACACCGGCGGTCACGGTTTCGGAAGTAGAGATGAAGGAACCTGTGCCTCCCGTCATCGAGAGGATCTCCACGGGCCGGAAGCCCTCCATCGCCGCGATCGTCTCCCCCGCCGCGCCGCGGAAAGAGACGCGGATCCGCACGGTGTCCGCGAAATGCTCGGGCCGGGCGTCCACATGGTGAATGGAGGGTCGTGCGAGGGTCGCGGTATCGACGGCGCTGTCCGTGGCGTCATGCGGATCGAGGTAACGCGCCTCGAAGACGTCCCCCAGCAGGGCCTGGATCCGGCCGTCGCCGGGCACGCCGATCGCGACCGCTTCGAAGCCCGGCGGGGTATCGGCGGCGAAGACGCACGAGGTCTCCGAACTCTCCGTCAGATGGAGCGTCTCGGTGTCCGACCGCACCGCGTTCACGAGGATCACGGTCACGGTGTCGCGACGCAACGGGTCCGCGTTCCGGCTCGCGTCTCGGACCGTCACGGCGGCCGTTTCACCGGGGTTGTACGAAACCCGTGAAAACTCGACCGTGGCCGGGACGGCCGTCGCCGCGTAGAGACCCGTCGCCCGGGCCGAGTCGGTCGCGTCCGCGGGATCGACGTAAACCACCGTGAAGGTCTCCCCCGCGCCGATCAGAAGAACGCCGTCCCCGGCGCCCGCGCCGTCCGTGTCGGACAGCCTCAGCCCCTCGTTCCGGAAGGCCCCGGAGGCCGCCGCCGTCTCGGTCAGGGTCACGGTCTCACGGTCCCCCGTCCTCGAGGCCGCTACGACGACGACAAGGGTGTCGATGACGAGAGCCCGAATGTTGCGGTCCGCGTCGCGGACCGTGAAGACCAGGGAGTCCGCGGCGCGGTGAAGGGCGCGATCCAGGGAGAGGCTCGCGGCCGTGGATTCACTTCCGACCGCCGCCTGGGCGGCCGACGTGTCGGCGGGATCGTGGGCATCGACGTAGGATGCGGAGATCGTGTCACCCGGTTGAACCAGGAGCGAGGAGTCGCCCGGGATGGCGGCGCCGCCGCGCGTCAAGGTGATCGTGCCCGTGAAGAGTGCCGACGTCTCGGTCGATTCCGTGAGCGTCACGCTTTCGGAGTCTCCCGAGACGGCCGAGGTGATCGTCACGACCAAGGTCTCCCTCAGCCGCGGATTCCTGTTGCGGTCCGTGTCCCCGAGGAGGACGGCCGCCGTCGCGGTGGGCGGGTAGGAGTCGGCGCCCAGAACGAGGTTGGAGCGCGTGGAGCGGCGCAGGGTGGCGGCCTGGGCGGCCGCGGAGTCGGGCGTTCCGGCGGGATCGGCGTACTGGACGAGGATCGAATCGAGCGCGCCCGCCAGGAGCGTTCCGTCGCCCGCGGCGGCTCCCGTCGTGTCCGAGAGCCGCGGCCCCGCCCCCGTGAAGACGCCCGATGTCTCCGTCGTCTCGGAAAGGACCGCGGTCTCCGTGTCGGCTCCAAGCCGCGTCGTGAACGTCACGGTGATCGTGTCGACGGCATAGGGATCGAGATTCTGGTCCCGGTCCGACACCGTGACGACCGGACGCGAGTCGAGCGCATACGACGACACGTCGAACGACACGGAGCAACTCGACGGCCGATCCTCGACGAGCGCGGTGTCCGCCGAGGAGTCGACCGCATACAAGACGAGAATCGAGTCGCCGTAACCCGCCGCGAGGATCCCGTCGTTCACCGCGGTTCCCTGGGTGTCCGAAAGCCGGACCCCCTGGGAGACGAAGCGCACGGAATCCGCGCTCGCCTCCGAGAGCACGACGGTCTCGCGATCCGACGAGCGGACCGCCTTCAGGAGCACGACGACGGTCTCGACGACGGTCGGGTTGCGGTTCCGGTCCGTGTCCACGAGCAGGACGAAGAGCGAGTCGCCGGGGCGGAAAGAGGCGGCGGGCGCTCCCGACGCGGCGGTCCAGCGCACCGTGCCCGCGCTCGGCGGCACGGCCGTCACGAGCGCCGAAGCCGCGACCGTGTCGGACGGGAAATACGGATCCGTGTAGTCGAACCGGATCGTGTCGCTCTCCCTTACGTACAACCGCCCGTCGTTCGGGGCCGAATCCACGGGCCAGGCCGAGAGCAAGAGTCCCGTGTCGTCGGTGAAGGCGAAGGAGGCCGTGCCGGTCTCGCGGAGAATCCTCATCTCGGTCTCCCCCGTCGCCTCGTTGCGGACCGTGACCGCGACCGTGTCGCGGCGGAGGGGGCGTCGGTTCATGTTGCGATCGCGGATCGTCACGTGAACCGACTCGCCGAAGCGATACGAGGAGGCGTCGAAGGAGCCCGAGCAGGGCGAAGCGGAATCCGCCGTCGTGAGCGAGAGCGACGCCATGTCCCCCTGGTGCGGATCGCGATACTCGACACGGATGACGAACCCGGGGCCGGCGGAGAGCGTCGCGTTCCCGGTGACCGCGGGCGATTCCGTGTCCGACACCGTGAGCGCCGCCGCCGTGCGGAAGATCCCGGACGATTCGGTCGTCTCGACCAGGAGGAACGTATTCAACTCGTTCTCCACCACCGCGCTGTCCGGGTCGTACACTTCGATGCGGTAGAGCCCGATCGACTCGACGAGGTTCGAATTCGTGTTGCGGTCGGCGTCGGTGACCGTGACGGTGAAGGTGTCGTTCCGCCGCGGGGCCGCGTTCGAGACCGCGACGGCGGCCTGCGTGGGAGTGACGGCCACGCGCACCGAGGTCTCGACCGTGTCGCCGTTCGTCGCGTCGCGGCATTCAAAGACGACGGTGTCGTTCGCGACAACCTGCAGGACGCCGTCGCCGGGCGTCGCGGGGGCCGATTCCGAGAGGAGGCGCGCCGCGAGGCGGAAGATCCAGGACGCCGAGTCCGTCTCCGTCAAGGTCACCGTCTCCGAGTCGCCCGTGCGCGGATTGCGGAGCGAGACCTGCAGCGTGTCGCGGCGGCGGGGGTCGAGGTTGCGGTCGCGGTCCATGACGCTCACCGTCACCGTGTCCACGGCCCTGTACCCGGTCGAGTCGAGCACGATCGTCGCCGCGGTCGCGAGCCGGGCGACGACCGCCGACCCGAACGACGAGTCGCCCGCGTCGTAGGCGTCCTGGTAGACCGCCCGGATCGTGTCGCCGAGGGCCACGAGGAGGATCCCGTCGCCCGCCGCGAATCCCTGCGTGTCCGCGACCCTGAGCGGCGTCGCGTTCGTGAAAATACCCGAGGCGGCCGAGGTCTCGGTCATGAGGATCGTCTCGGTGTCGGCGGCGGAGATGCTGGTCACGGTCACCCAGGCCGTGTCGGCGACGAGGGGATTCCGGTTGAGGCTCGGATCGCGAAGAATCACGGTGACGCCCGATTCCGGCGACCACATCGCCCTCTCGAAGGCGAGCGACGACGGCGACGTCCTTGCGGAGAGCGTGGCCGCGGCCGTGGAGGAATCCGCCGGCCGCGCGGGATCCGTGTAGTGGACGCGTATGTCGAAAACGGCGCCGGCGAAGAGAATCCCGTCGCCGACGGCCGCGCCCGTCGTGTCCGAGAGCGCCAGTCCCGTCGCGTTCCGGAAGACGCCGGTGTCGGGCGTGATTTCCCCCAGCAGGATCGTCTCCGAGTCCCCGGTCGCGGGGCAGTAGACCCGGACCGAGGCCGTCTCGATGAGCGTGCCCCCGATGTTCTGGTCCGTGTCCACGAGGGTGACGAAGACGAGGCTGTCCATCCGGTAGCTCGCGACGGCCGTCCCGCTCGCGGAGGTGAACGCGACGATCGACCAGGTCGTCTCCGTGTTCGTGCCGACGCCCGCCGAGTCGGTCGAACTGTCCGTCGCGTCATGCTCGTCCGTGTACGAGACGACGATCGAGTCGCCGGTCCGGACATACAGGCGGCCGTTCGCCGCGAGCGAGTCGAGCGCGTCGTTCGTCAGGAGGAGTCCACCCGTGTCGCGGAAGAGACCGCTCCGCTCCGCGGTCTCCCACAGGATCCGGATCTCGGTCTCGCCCGTCGCCGCGTTCGCGACGACCACGCGCACCGTGTCCTTCTGCGTCGCCGAGCGGTTCCGGTCCGTGTCCGTGACCTCCGGGTAGGCCGGGAGGCCGGAGGAATAGACCGGCCGGTCGAGCCGCGCCGCCGACCGCGTCGTGAACCAGAGCACCGACGTCTCGGCGGTCGCGAAATCCCCGTTGAGCGAGTCGAGGTATTCGAGCGTGATCGAGCCGCCGCGGGCGACGAGCAGGATGCTGTCGCCCGCGACGACGGGCGCGAAGGAGGAGAAGCGAAGCGGTCCTGAGACGAAGACGCCCGACGTCTCCGTCGTCTCGGTCAGCCGGATCGTCTGGAACTCGTTCTCGAGGATGGCGCTGTCCGGCGTCATGGAGAAGGCGTTCCGCAGGATCATCGTCTCCGCCAGGAGCGGATTCATGTTGCGATCGATGTCGTCCACCCGTACGAGGATCGAGTCGCCGTCGCGGACCGCGCCCGAGGCGATCCTCACCGTTCCCTGGCTGACCGTGCGGACGAACGTGCCGGCGGCGGAGGCGCTGTCGGATGCGTCGGTGGGGTCGATGTAGGTCACGAGGAACGTGTCGTCGGTTCCGACGAGGAGAATCCCGTCGTTAGCCGATGCCCCGGTCGTGTCCGAGAGCCTCAACCCCGCGTTCGAGAAGGCGCCGGAGGCGTTCGCGGTCTCGGTGAGGACCACCGACTCCGCGTCGCCGGTGCGCAAGCAACGCACCGTCACGGTCAGCGAATCGGGCTGGTTCATGTCCAGGTCCTGGTCCAGGTCCTGGACCGTGATGACGACGAGCCGGGTCTTCTGGTACGTGGCCCGGTCCAGCGTGACCGTTCCCGGGAAGGTGGTGTCGTAGGAGACCCGGCGGGTGTCCGACGCCACGTCACCGAAGAAGTTCACGAGCCGCGCGACCACCGAGTCGGAGCGGGCCGAGACCGTGCACCAGCCCGCGAAGGACCAGGCGGCCGTGACCATGACCGTGTCCTGCGGAACGCCGTTCCGGGAGATGACGACCGAGTCGCCCGCCCGCGCCTCCGTCACCGCGCCGCGGAGCAGGAAGGTGGAGGCGCGCGTCTCGTGATCGTTCGGGACGTTCGTGATGGATGCGGTCGGCGCGAAGAAGAGCGAGACGCGTTTCGTGTCGGCGTAGACGTCTCCCAGGAAACGGGAGAGACGGGCGACGACCGAGTCGGATTTCGCCGCGATCGTGCACCATCCGACGAAGGCGAGCCCGGAATCCAGGGCCACCGTGTCGAACTGAATCCCGTTGCGGAGGATCGTGACGCTGTCGCCCGCCCGAGCCTCCGTCGCGGTGCCGCGGACGGCGAACGACGCGACCTTCGTGTCGTGGCCGTTCGCGAAGGTGGCGATGCCGACAGTGGACGCGGGCCAGTACGAGACCCTCCGCGTGTCCCACGCGACGTCGCCCACCACGTTCACGAGTCGCGCGACCACCGAGTCGGATTTCGCCGCGATCGTGCACCACCCGATGAAGGCGAGCGAGGAGTCGAGGGCGACCGTGTCCTGAGGAATTCCGTTGCGGGAAATGACGACCGAGTCTCCCTCCTTCGCCTCGCTCGCGACGCCCGAGACCCTCAGGGGCGTCGTGAACGTGTCGTGGCCCTCGACCGGCACGACCAGCGTGCAGGCGGGCGCATGCCAGAGCGAGACGCGCTTCGCATCCGTCGCGATGTCGCCGAGAAGGTTCACGAGCCGCGCCGTCACCGAATCGGACTTCGCGGTCACGGTGCACCGGCCCGCGAAAGCGAGCGCGGAGTCGAGAGCGACCGTGTCGAGCGGGATCCCGTTGCGGAATATCGTGACGCTGTCACCCTCGCGCGCCTCCGACGCCGTCCCCCTGACGAGGAACGACGCCGTGTGCGTATCGTGCCCGTTCGGGATCGTGGCGATCGTGCACGTCGGCGTTCCCCAGAACGAGACCCTCCGCGTATCCCAGGCCACGGCGCCCAGGAGGTTCACGAGCTGCGCAACCACGGAGTCGGATCGCGCGGTCACGGTGCATTGGCCCGCGAAGGCGAGCGCGGAGTCGAGAGCGACCGTGTCGAGCGGGATCCCGTTGCGGAATATCGTGACGCTGTCCCCCTCCCTCGCCTCGGTGCACGTTCCCCGGACCCGGAAGGACGCGGCGTTCGTGTCCAGGCCGTCCGCGATGCCGGAGATCACGAGACCCGGCGCGAACCAGAGAGAGACCCGCCTCGTGTCGGCGACGACGGATCCGACGAAGCTCGTCGCGCGGGCCGCGACGGAGTCCGATTTCGCGGTCACCGTGCACAGTCCGACGAAGGCGAGCGTCGAGTCCAGGGCCACCGTGTCCAGAGGAATGCCGTTGCGAAGGATCGTGACGCTGTCCCCCTCGCGTGCGTCCGTGCAGGTCCCGCGGACCAGAAAGGACGCCGCGTGGGTGTCGAGCCCGTCAGGCGGGGTTGAGACATGAACGCCCAGGGTCCAGAGACCGGCCACGAGGGTGTCCCATCCCGTGTTGGGGCCGGAGACCACGCGCAGGGTCACGGAGTCCCGCTTGCCGGAGATGGTCACGTTGACCGCGAAGGTTTCCCCCGTCCCGAGGACGAAAAACGTGTCCGCGAGCGTCCCGTTCACGAAGGCATTCACCGTGTCGCCGGCCGAGGCCCCGGACAGTTCGCCCACGATGGTGAACGCGGCGCGATGCGTGTCGTGAGGCGTCACGGGCGATGTCGCGGCAATCGTCACCAGGCCGGCAGGGCGCGTCCGGAAGGACTTCGTCGCGGAGGTCTCGGTGTTCTCGCCGTCGAACGCGATCGCGCGCCAGTAGTGCCAGGTGTAGGTCGCGAGCGAGTCGGCGTTCGGTATTCGGAACGACGTTGTCTCGCTCCGCCACGAAACGGGCGGGCGGGGCACGAAGGTGTCCCGGTGCGCGGCGGAAAGGGAGTTGTAGTCGCGCACGATCGTTTCGAAACCCGCGTCAAGCGCGACCTGGACCCTCCAGTGGAGGGGATCGCTGTCCGGGTCGGTCGCGCGGAAGACGAAGAGCGGCGTCACGGTCTCGTTCGCGGTACCCGCCGGAGAAGTGGCCGTCACGTTCTCGGGCCGGCGCGAAGTCGGGATGAACCGGCGGAGCAGGACCTCCCCTCCCCCCATGACGAGAATGCCGTTCGTCTCGATCGTGGCCCCCGAGCCCGGTTGGACGACGAACGGAGATGAATCCACGGCGGTCCACGTGTCGAACGCGACGTTGTATCGATACAGGTCCCGGCTCGAACCGCCGGGAAGGAGGTAGACGTAGGGCTGGGTCTCGGGCATGAGGAGGGAGGCGCCGCCCGTGCAGGTCGTCGGCACGCTTTCCCTCAGCTTCCACGCGTCCGAGATCATGTTGTAGCTGTAGAAGGAGGTCGTAGCTCCTCCCCGGACGACCCAGAGCGTGTCCGCTCCGCTCCGCGCGATCGCCCCGCCCGGTCCGATCACGGAGGGGCAGGAGGTCATCGTGGCCCACGCGTTGGAGGAGCGCCTGTAACGGTAGAGGTTGGCCGTCGCTCCGCCCCGCAGGGCGTAGAGGGTGTCCGCGCCAGTCGCCGTCAGGGCGGCCCCGAGGCCGGCCGCGCCCGGCAGGACCGCCAGCGTCCGCCAGGCGCTGTCGCCCGCGATCGCGCCGAGGAAGGTCGTCGCGCCGCCCGGGATGGCATACACCGATTCGCCCGCCACGGCGATGCACGCGCCCGCGCCCGGCAGCGCCGTCAGGTTCGAGAGCGACCAGCGGCCCGTCACCTCGTCCCGGCGCCAGACCTCGCTGTCCACGCCGCGCGCGACGAGGAAGCGACGCGACGAGGTGTCGAAGACGAGATGCTTTCCGTTCACCGATCCGACGACCCCCGGCGCCACGAGATACGTGTCCCAGGTGTTCGTCGCGATGAGGTAGCGGTAAAGCGACGGCGTCGCATTGCCGCGCAGGGCGTAGAGCGTGTCTCCCTCGCCCCGCTCCAGGCTTCCGCCGACGCCCACGGTGGCCGGCGCCGTCCCGAGCGACCTCCACAACCGATCGATGACGTTGAACCCGGCGAAGGTCTGCGTCGCGTTGCCCGCCAGCACGTAGAGGGTTTCCCCTGCGCAAACCGATCCGCCGCCGGCGCCCACGCTCGCCGTCCAGTTCGGAAGCGACCACTTCCTCGTCATCGTGTCCGTGTGCCAGAAGGCGCTGTCGGTCCCGCCGCGCAGGAGCCAGGCCCGGCCGGTTCCCGTGTCGGCGACGAGCCGCGCCCCCTCGTTCACCGACGGCATGGCGGGCAGGGTCTCCCCGGTCGACCACTGGTTTCTCGGGATGTTGTATTCCAATACACGCGGCGCCACCGAGCCTCCTCTCGCCACGAGGATCGTCTCGCCGCCGGTCCAGGCCATCCCCGCGCCGGTCGTCACCGTTTCGCCCGCCGGCAACGATGCGAGTGAAACCCAGGTGTCGCGGCTCGGGACGTAGGAGCGGAAAGTCAGCGAGTTCCCTCCCCGCAGGTTGTAGACCGTCTCGCCCGCCGCCGTCGCCAGGACGCCGCCCGTCGGGTGAAACTCCGGACCGAACGAGGGCGTGTCCCATGTCTGCTCGCCGATCCGGTAGCGGTACATCGTGTTGTAGGTCCCGGCCGCGAGCGCGATGAGCCGGTTCGACTCGGTGTCATGCACCAGGCGGTTGGCGTTGTAAGCGACGCCCGACGTCTCGGGGATGAGCGCCAGGGTCCGTGACTCCCACGCCGCGCCGCGAATATCGTAGGCCATGAGGTATCGCGAGTTGCCGTTGACGAGAACGTAGACGGTGTCGCCCGAACCGCCCGTGGCGATGCTCCCGTTCGTGGTGGGGCTGAACGGCGCATTGGGCAGCGCCGTCCACACGTCCGTGCCGACGGAATAGGCGCTGATGGATGCCGCGGCGCCGCCGGCGACGCAGAAGATCGAGTCGGAATTGTTGCCCGCGGCCAGGCCGCCGCCTGAACCCATCGCGACGTTCGCCGCTCGCACCGTCCACCGGTTCGTAGCCGGGTTGTAGCGCCAGAAGGATCCGTCCACGTACCCGCGCAGGCAGTAGAGCATGTTCGCATTGGAGTCGTAGGCCAGGCGCGCACCCGGAGTGTTGACATTGCCGATCGTGTTCGGCACCGACTCGGAGAAGAACCATTGGTCGGTCGAGATCCGATACTGGAGGAAGTCACGCGTCGTCCCTCCCCGGATCGCGTAGATCGTGTCAGCGCCGTTCCAGGCGATCGAGACGCCGCCGCCCGGGAGAACCGGCATCGGCGCGAGCGTGATCCAGGTGTCGTCGGAGGCCCGCCAGCGCCGAAAGGCGGGCGTCGAACCGTCGATGTAATACCAGGTATCGCCCGCAACGCAACCCGCCCCGTATACGACGGTCGCGGGCAGGCTGAACCACCGGTTGCGCGCCAGGTCGTAGCGCCAGACCGACCCGTCCGTGCCTCCGCGCGTCGCATACAGCATGCTGTCCAAGAGGTCGATCGCCAGGTGATTGCCCGGCGTGCCCCCTGCGGCCATGGGCGGCGATTCGAGCGTGACCCAGGAGTTCAGGCCGATGTCATAGCGGTAGAGATTCTGCCCGCCGCCGCGGAGGGAGTAGAGCAGGTTCGCGCGTGAATCCATGACGAGGTCGGCGCCGGAGGTCGTCGTGGACGGGAGAGGCGCCATCGTTCCCCAGGCATTGCGGACATGATTGAAGGAGTAGAATGTCGCCGTCGCGGTCCCACGCTGGACCCAAACGCTCTCCCCGCCGACCCAGACCGCACCGCCACCGTTGCCGAGCGTGGCCGGCGGGAATGCGGGCGTCATCCACCGGTTCAGCAGGGTGTCGTACTCCCAGGCCTGCGCGTCGGTGATTCCACGGATGCCTATGACGCGGCCGCGCACCGCGTCATAGGTGACGAGGTTGCCGTTCGCGTTCGGCGCCGCGGGCAGGGAATCAATCTGCGCCCAGGAGTTCGTCGCGATCGTGAAACGGTACGCGGTGGTCGTGTTCGCGCCGAAAGTCGCATAGAGGGTCCCGGCCGCCCCGGTGAGCGAACCGCCCGCCCCCACGTTCGCGGGCAGGGCCGCGAGCGTCTCGAAGGTGTTCGCGGCGGTGCGGTAGGCCCAGAGAGTGGGCGTCGTGTTCCCGCGGAGGATGTAGATCGTCTCCCCCGCACCGGGGTAATACATGGCCGCGCCATTTCCCACCGTCGCCGGCAGGCTCGCCGGCGTGTCCCACGCGTTCGTGCTCCTTCTCCAGCGCCAGACCGCCGATGGCGTGACGCCGAGCGCATACACCGTGTCCGAGCCGATCGCGGCCAGGGCCCCCGCCGAGCCGGCCGAACCGGGCGCTCTCGCGAGCGTCGTCCACGCGTTCGTCGCGATCCGGTACGCGTAGAAGCTGTCGGTGGCGTTGCCTCTCAGGACGTAAAGCGTCTCCCCTCCGCCGTAGACCGCTGCGCCGCCGTTGCCCACGGCGCCTGGGACGGGGGCCGCCGCCGCCCAGTTTGCCTGCGTGTCCCTGCCCTGGACATACTTGTAGAAGGTCGTCGTGGTGTTGCCGCCGACCAGGAAGAGCGTGTCGCCGTTCGCGGTCGCGACGATCGCCGCGCCGGCGTTGGGCACCAGGGGCAGGGCTCCCACATACCAGCGTCGTTGGCCCCGGTCATACATCGTCACGTCGCTCAACGAGCCGCCTCGGATGGCGAGGAAGGTGTCTCCGCCGAAATGCACCATCCGCGCCCCGTCGCCCGGCCCCCACGGCATGGACTCCCTGACGCTCCACGCATTGTTCCGGATGCTGTACTCGAAGAAATGCCGTTGGGCGCCCGGAGCGGCGTAGATCGTCTCCGCCCCGTCCCAGCAGAGGAAGGCACCGGTCGTGACCGCGAACGGGATCGAAGCCACGGAGGTCCAGCTCTGCGCGGACTTGCTGTACCTCAGGAAACTGTTGCCGGTTCCCTGGAGGACGAAGAACGTCTCCGATCCCGCCTGCACCATTGCGTGACCCGCCCCGGCGGCGGCGCTCATCCATTGCGGGTCGCTCCAACGGTTCTGTGCGATCGAGTAACGCCAGACCTGTCCGTTCGCGTTGCCCGCGATGCAGTAGATGGTGTCGCCGCCCAGCCACGCCAGCATGGCTCCATACGAGAGAGGCGCGGGCGTCTGCGCGAGATTCGTCCAGTTGTCCGATCCCACGTTGTAGCGCCGGAACTGGCGGTCCGTGGTCCCGCGCGCCACGTAAAGGGTATCGTTCCCCACCAGGACCATGGAGGTTCCAATCCCCGTGGTGAAAGGCATGGCGCCCGCCGCCGTCTGCCACGAATCGGTCGAGAGGTTATAGTAGTAGAGCACGTTCGAGGCGCCCGGAAGAACGAACAGCGTGTCGCTTCCGTTCGATGCCAGGTAGGGCGAGTTCGAGGGCGTGGCCGGCAAGGTGGCCGGGACGGACCATGTGTTCGTGGAGATGGAGTAGGACCAGAACTCCGTCGTTGTGGCGCCGCGCGTCGCGTAGATCAGGTCTCCCCCGAGGTGCACAAGGCTCGCGCCGACGCCCGTCGTGGCAGGAGTGCGCGCGCCCGTCGTCCACTGATCCGTCACGCGGTTGTAAAGCCAGAAATCCCGCGTCGAACCTCGGAAGATGTAGATCGTATCGCCGACGGCCACCATCGCGCAGCCCGTCGTGATCGCCGCCGGCGCGGGCGTCACGGTCGTCCAACTGTCCGCCGCGACGGAATACTTCAGGAAGAATGTCGATCCACCGGGAAACGCGTAGTAGGTCGCGGCGTCGGCGCGCGCCAGCGTCGGCTGGGTCGAGGGACCGATGGGGCAGGACTGCCCGTGCGACCAACGGTCCGACGCGATGTCATAGCGCCAGAACTCGCTCGAAGCACCGCCTCCTCGCGACGCGAAAACCCCTCCGCCGCCGTCATAGGCGAGCGAAGCACCGCCCACGATCGTGGCCGGCGCGGGATGCAGGACCATCCATGCGTCCGCCGATACCGAGTAGCGCCAGAACCCGTTGGTGGCGCCGCCCTGGAATGCATAGATCGTGTCGTGACCCGCCGCGACCAACGAGGCGCCGGCGCCGACCGCGGCCGGGGCGGGCGCCGCCGACCGCCAGACGTTGGCGCCACGATCATATCGCCAGAAAATCGTTCCGGCGCCCGAGAAGGCGAAAAGCAGGTCCCTGTTCACGATGCAGAGGGCGGATCCGGCTCCGGCCGGCGTCGTGGGCGCGAAGGAGGGCGGGTTCCAGCGGCCCGTCGAGATCCGGTATTCCCACACCTCACCCGAGACCGATCCGCGCGTTGCGTAGATGATGTCGCCGCCGTCCCACGCGAGCGACGCTCCCGCGCCGACCGGCCGCGGGACCGAGTCGCCCTGTGTCCAGGAGTTCGTCGCGATGTCGTAGATCCAGAAGGTGACGCCGTTTCCGGATATCGCGTAAATCCGGTCGCCACCCGCCCACGCAAGCGCCGCACCGTCCAGGGCCGTTACCGGAAGAGGCGCCAGGGCGAACCAGGAATCGCCGTGAGGTGAATATCGCAGAAAGAGGGACGAATTGCCGGCCAAGGCGTAGACCGTCTCCCCGTCGGCCTTGCAGAGCGTCATGCCCGCGCCCGGAAATCGCGGAAGGTCCGGAGGGGTATACCGCCCCGAACTCCGGTCCAAGGTCATGACGTCGAAGGGGCTGACCGATCGAGGCAGAAGATAGGCGGCGTTGGATTCGGCCGCCACGCGGGATCCTTCGTCCACCGTGAAGGGCACGGGGGTTGTCGAATAATCAACCCATGTTTCGGCACGGACCGATGGCGGAACCAACAGACACAGCACCGTTGGCAGGAAGAGACATATCCATCGGCGCATGTCTTTCGTCAACCCGTGCCGCAAGTGATCATCCCGTATTCGACCCCCCACGTCATCACGTTCGAAACGAATACCCGATTAGGCAGGAAAGTATCGATATTTCATTGCATTGCACGGATATACTCTACATTGCAAATATGTTCACATACAGCTTTTTCACCGATGAGTAAGCGTTGTCAAAATGCAGAAGTCGGAGCAGGCCCGGCGGATCACGAAGGCATAGGGAAAGGGGTCACCACGGGGACACCGCGGCACGGAGAGCAGGCCCGATCACGGCGTTCGTCGCGGGGATCGGTATCCCCCGTGACTCCGTGCCTCGAGCCCGCCGCGAGGCGAGCGGGTGGCCGGGAGACGTCTGCGAGGTAGAGGCGTTCCTCAGCTGAACCAGAAGGCGAAGGCGTCCTTCTTGTTGGAGACGGAGCGGAAGCGGGCCGCGAGCTGCAGGATCACGGCCTCGTAGAGCGCCAGCGCGGCCGCCGGTTCCTTCGCCTTGAGGCGGTCCATTTCGCTCCTCGTCACGACGAGCGTCTCGGTGGGCTTGGTCGCGCGCGCCGTGGCGTTGCGGGGGCTGCCGTCGACGAGGGAGACCTCGCCGAGCGCCTGCCCTTCGGTGAGAGTCGTGATGACCTCCGGTTTATCCTCCTTGCGCGTCGCCCGGATGATCTCGACGTGCCCCTTGAGGATCACGTGCATGGAGTCGCCGCGGTCTCCCTCGTTGACGATGACCTGGCCGGGCTCGAAGGTCCGCTTCTCGAAGGTCTTCTCGATGATCTCGCGCACGTTCGCATTCATGTGGGAGAGAAACGTCATGGTCTGTTCGGTCATGTCGGACCCCTTTCTATCCTCGGAGCGGCCCGGGGCCGCCCCGTCCGTTTCATCCTACGGGGCGGTGCGGCGATCGGCAAGCCCGGAAAGCGCGGACACGGCCAGGGAGCGCGCCACGGCCTCCAGCCCGGCCCGCGTCATGTGTTCGGGCGCGGAGCCCATGTGGCTGAAGGAGTCCGGGGGGAGCAGTTCGGACAGGTCCAGGAGCAGGGCGCCGGATCCTTCCAGCCCGCGCGCCACCGCCTCCCGGTTGGATCGGAACGCGGCCTCGAACTCGTCCCCCAGGATCGATCGCGCCCGGCCGTGATCCACCGGCGAGATGTAGACGATCGGGAGAATGCCCGCGGCGGAGAGAGCGCGGGAAGCTTCCGCCACGGCCCGGATCATGCGGTGATCGCGCCCGGCCCTCGGGAGGAGCGCGGCGGCGAAGGCCAGCCGCCGGTTCGCCTCGCCCGTGTCCTCGTTCATGTCCCGGATCGCCCCCAGGCGCCCGACGAGCTTTCCGCCCGCGGCGACGGGAACCGCCTCGTACTCCGCGGTCGTTTCCTCGCCGAGGAAACTCACCGCGCCGAGAGCGGCGGCCGGCTTGAGCCATCCCCCGCGCGCATCGCGCGACCAATCCATGGCGTGGCGGTGACCGAGCCACTGCCAGGCCGGGTGGAGATCCCAGACGGGCGAGAGCGCCGTGAGGTTGACGGGGATCACGACTCCGCGAGGACGGCGCTCCGCGGCCGCGACATGACGGCAGACCTCCTCGTAGAAGAGCGGGTGCGAGGAGAGATAGGCGTAGTCGGCGACCTCAAGGCCGGGGCGGATCCGGCGCAGGGCCTCGCCGAGCGAAATACCCGTGTTCCGCCCCTTTTCCACGGCGAAGGCCGTGCTGTTGCCGAGGAGCAGAATGTCCGGTTCCTGCGCCAAGAGAAGGTCGAGACGACGAACGGTCTCGGGGAGGGTCAGGCGCCCGACCGCAGTCTGCAGGAGAACGAGCACGGCGAGAAAGGCAACCAGCCGCGCAACCCACGATCCGGCCGTTCCTCTCTCCACTCTTCGTTCGCTCATGCCCGCCTCCTCATCAGAACTGGAAGTAGATGAACGGCACGGTGCGGACCACGCCGAGGTTGAGGATCGAAAGGGCCAGGACGAGATAGACGAGCCAGCGCAGGGGCCGCGAGAAGCGATCGATCGCGCGCCAGGCGTCCACGCGCTCGTTCACGGCGTCCACGAGAAAAAGAGTCACGAGCGAGAAGGCGACGGTCAAGGTGTCGGCGGGATCGAGGCCGAGCCGGGCCGGGAGCGCCATCCAGAACGCCGCGTCCATCCACCGCCCCGCGTCCTCTCCGAGCCGCCCCAGGATGAGGATCGCCTGCGACACCGAAGCGGCGCGGAAGAAGACCCAGGCCAGGCAGACGGCGATGAAGGTCAAGGCGGTGGCGGTTCCTCGCCTCAGGACCGAGCGCCAGCCCGCCGGCGAGGCCTCCTCCGGCCCGAAGATTCTCTCGCCCGCCAGGCTCGCGAGGTAATAGCCGCCGTGGAGGGATCCCCAGGCCACGAAAGTCCAGTTCGCGCCGTGCCAGATGCCGCTGACGAGGAAGACGATCATGACGTTGACGAGACGCCGGACCCGCCCGACGCGCCCGCCGCCCAGGGGAAAGTAGACGTAGTCCCGGAACCAGGTGGTCAGAGAGATGTGCCAGCGCCGCCAGAAGTCGCGGATGTTCCGGCCGAAGTAGGGCTGGCGAAAGTTGAGCATCAGGTCGATGCCCATCAGGCGGGCGAGACCGATCGCGATGTCGGTGTACCCGGAGAAGTCGCAGTAGATCTGGAAGGCAAAGAAGACCGTGGCGACGATCGAGGCGGCGCCGGGATACGCGCCGGGATCCGCGTAGACCCGGTCCACGACGACCGCGAGGTTGTCCGCGACGACCATCTTCTTGAAGAAGCCCCAGAGGGCAAGCCTCAGGCCGGTCGTGGCCCGGTCGCGGCAGAAGGAGAAGGGGCGGTCGAACTGGGGCAGGAGGTTCGTGGCGCGCTCGATCGGCCCGGCGACGAGCTGGGGAAAGTACGTGACATACACGCTGTATTTTCCGAAATGACGTTCCGGCGCGAGATGCCCCCGGTAGACGTCGAAGGTGTAGGACATCGTCTGGAAGGTGTAGAAGGAAATGCCGACCGGGAGGAGCACGTCGAGTATCGGTGGATCGAACGGCATCCCGATCCCGGCGGCGGCGGAGCGCGCCGCGCCCATGAGGAAGGCGTAATACTTGAAAGCGAGGAGCAGTCCGAGATTGCCGGCGATCGTCACGCCCAGCCAGGTCTTTCGGACCGATTCCGAGCGGGCACGGTGGATCCCCAGGGCCGCGACGTAGTCGAGGCTCGCGGAAAGGAACAATAGGACGATGTAGACCGGTTTCCAGGACATGTAGAACCAGCAGCTGGCGGCGAGAAGAATCACCCAGCGATGACGCCGCGGCGCGGTGAAGAAGAAAAGAGAAACCAGGGGAAAGAAGATCAGGAACTGCCACGAATTGAAGAGCATAGAGTTCCGTCCCGGTTCTTTCACCCGGCGCCGTCGCCCCCGCCGGCACGGTGCCGGGTCGGGGCGATGCGCGGCTCCCACTCTAGCACGTGAAGAAAAGTGAAAAAAAGAAATAGACGGAAGCGGGGCTATCAATATACTTACCGGTAGGTAAATTTATGAATGGATCGATCCAGGGAGAGATGCCCGAAAGGCCGTCGCCGACGCGGCGGCGGGGTCGGCCCGCGGGCGGAGATGCCGGCGTCCGGGAGA
>CAZWVM010000057.1:0-19351 GCA_964637705.1 uncultured bacterium | reverse complement strand
TCTGCGTCAACGACCAGGTCGCCTGGGGGCTCCTGGACGCCCTTCGCGCCCGGGGACGCGACGTGCCCGGCGAGGTCTCGGTCGTGGGCTTCGAGGGACTCTCGCGTCACTTCGGACCCGCCACGCCCACTCTCGCTTCCGTCCGTTTCGACCGCAGCGAACTGGGGCGGCTGGGCATGAGCCTCCTGCACCGTAAAATGGCGGGCAAGAGCGTGCACAGCGCGGTCCTGAAACCCGTCTGGCAGAGCGGAACATCGCTGGGGAAGAAGACCCCCGCCAACGGGAAAGCAACATGAATCCGGAAGGTTTCACCACGCGAGATCACGAGAGAAACCCCGAGTCCAGGGAGATCCCATCGGATCTCTGATTCTTCTCTGTGATCTCCGTGGTGAGGAAACGTTTTTAGGGGGAGAGGGAGTGTTTTCGTGAATCGTCGCCTCGTTATCGGAATCCTTGTCTTTCTTCTCGCCCTCTCCCTCTCCTGCGGCGGCACGCGCCAGGCCGCCGGCGGCAGGACGCTCTTCTCCGCCGGGCAGGGCCTCGAATTCAAGGATCGGTGGGATGACGGCGGGGCCACGGGGGCGACCTTTTCGATCGACGGCTCGGGACGTCTCGTCATTCTCGGCACGAGCAGGACCCAGACCTACGGATGCGTCTATACCGATCTCTCGATCGACCTTTCCGAGTTCGGAGCCCTGGAACTGGACGTGGAGGGTTCTTCCAAGGGCGGTTTCGTCCTTCTCCAGAGTTCCGTCTTCGAAAAGGGTTTCATCCCGCTCAATCCCTCCATCATCCGTCCGGGGCTCACGCGCTACGACCTGAGGCTCCAGACGGGGGTGCCATCCGGGCATCTTCCGGTGCGCCTCCAGGTCGGAGTGACGACCAACACCGAAGAGGGCATCGCGGAGGGCGAAACGCTCGCGATCCGCTCGATCCGTCTCGTTCCCGTCGCCGCTCCTCCCGGTGCCTCCGAGAGGGTCCAGCCGGTCTTCTCCGAAGGCATGACCGCGGACGACGTCTACCGCTTCGCCGCGACGTGGGACAACGGCTTCCCCGCCGGCGCGGAGCCCGGCTTCGAAGAGGGATGCCTGGCCGTCCTCGGCACGAACGACAAGGACGGATTCGGCGCCATCATGCTCAACTCCACGGTCGACCTCGACCGGTTCGGCGGCCTGGAAATGGACGTCAAGAGCGTCACCAAGGGCGGATACGTGATCCTCTCGCACCCCTCCCTCGCGGGCGGTTTCGCCCGGGCGATTCCGGACTTCTCCAGGCCCGGCAAATACACCTGCGATCTGCGGCGTATGCTCGGCCGGGGCGGACTCGCCACGATCAAGCTCCAGATCGGCGTCACCTCGCTCGGGACTGCGCGCACCGCCGTGGGCCAGAAGATGCTCATCAGCCGGCTTGTCTTCACCGAACCCCCGATTCGGCACATCGAGAGCGTCGCGCGCCAGGGATTACCAACCGCCATCGAGAGGCCCCTCCCGCCCGCCGGCGCCGGCTGGCCCGACCCGTCGTCCCTCACCGGTTCCCGTTTCCCTCTTCCGGGCCTCTCTCTCCTCGACGGCGTCGCGCCCGGCGCGATCTCCGATCTCGCCGACCGTGTCGTCATCCGGTCCGCCTTGACCGAGGTCGCCTTCGCGAAATCCGACGGGCGCATCCTTGCCGTCAAGGATCTCGTCGCCAACCGCGACCTGGCGCGGACCGCCGCGCTCTTCTCGATCGAAACGGAGGAAAGCGGCATCATCTCGTCGTCCGATGCGGTGGCGCAAGGGTTCGCCGCGTGCGCCGTCGAGGCGGGGAGCGCCGAGGTTTTCTTCCGCTACAAGTTCGCGGGGCACGAGGTGAACGTCCGCTGCGCGCCGGAACGCGGAGGCGTCGGCCTCTCGGCCGAGGTCAAGTCGAACGCCTCGACGATTCGTTCGCTCACCCTGCCCGACCGTCTTCTCTTCCAATACGCCACGCTCGAAGAGGCAGTCACGCCGCGCTGGCTCGGGATCGGGTTGAACGCAGGCTTCTTCCGCTCGGGACGCGTCTCCTCCTTCCAATACCCGGCCGGCTTCGCCGACCTCCTCCACGCCCGCTTCGCCTCCGGTCACCTCGCGCTCCTGGGCGGAGGCCTGCCCGGGGAGCCCGACAAACCCGGCAACTGGATGCAATATCGCGGCAGGAACATCCGCGGCGGTTCCTGGACCGGCCTGCGCCCGGCCACGCTCTCCGTCGGCGGCGAGGGACCTCTCGGTTTCTTCACCCGCATCCTCCCGATGCGGCTCGCGGGGGAGCAGGAATTCCAGTCCGGCTCCGTTCTCATCGCGGCCGGCCTCCCCCTCTCCTCCGCAGCCGACCTCTACCGCACGCGCATCTATCCCGCCGACGTGAAGTCCCTGTCTCAAAGGCTCGGCGAGGAACGCTTCCGCCGATTCGCCTCGGGAGCCCTGATCAAGGCCGATTTCGGTAGTTACCCCAACATCGACCGCGTGATCGAGGATCTCTCCTATCTCCCCGACCGCGTCTTCCTGCATCCCGTGACCTACTGGCCCAAGGGTTTTGACCGGAACTACCCGGACTTCTACCCGGCGGACGAGCGATTCGGCGGCGACGCCGGGCTCGCGCGCGTGGTGGAGGCGGCCCATGCCCGCGGGATGCTCGTCGCCCCCTACGTCAACCCGACCTGGTGGAACCCCTCGCCGACCGCTTCCCGCATCGGCCTCGAGAACTTCGCCGTGAGAAACGCGGACGGCAACGCGATCGAGGACGTCTACGGCGAGAACCGCGGTTGGATGGCCTCGCCCTGGTTTCAGGCCGTGGACGAGGTCCGGCAGGGACTCGTCCTGCGTACGCTGCAATTGGGCATGGACGGCGTCTTCGAGGACCAGATCGGGGCGCGCGACTGGCGCGACGACTACGCGGCGGCGACACCGGCTCCCCTGTCTTATGCCGAGGCGATGCGACGCTGGGGCACGGAGAACCCGCAGAACACGATCCTCATGACGGAGAACGGTTTCGACGCGATCGCGCCGGGGGAACACGGGCTCTGCGGCATGTGGCGCATCTGGGCCTTCGGCAACGACGCCGACCTCGACGGCACGCTCGGAGCGGGCAACTGGCGCGTCGTCCCGGTCTCCTCCATGATCAGCCACGACCTCGCGAGCTTCATGCAGCACAACCTCGCGGTGGAGGTCAAGGTCGAGAACGACCTCAAGCTCTCCTGGAACACCGTCTACGGCTTCCACCTCTACCAGATCCTTCACAACAATCTCCCCCTCGACCAGGCGGCCTGGATTCTCGCGGCTCAGACGATGCAGGAGGAGGTTCTCTCCCGGATCATCGGGCGAAGAATGACGGAATGGAGCGAGAGCCGGGACGGCGTCGTCTGGACGGCCTACGAGGGCGGCACCGGCGTCGTCGCGAACCTCGGGGAGCGCCCTCCGCTCGACCTGCCCGCCGTCGCCGTGCCCCGCGGCGGCTTCCTCGCCGGCGATGCTTCGCTCGCGGCCGGTGTCTTCTCCTCCGTCGGCGGTTACCGGTTCGCCGAGCCGAAACGGATCGTCTTCCGGCGCGAAGCCGTGAATCGCGTGCTCCAGATCAACCCCGACGGAAGCCGCGGCTTCACCGCCGTGCCGCGCGATCCGTCCTGGACCGAGGATGCCGGGCTCCGGTGCGAGAGGCTCGACGGCAACGAGGCGAAGCCGTGGCCGGTCGCGCTCACGGATCGCGGCGTCATCTTCCTGCACCAGCCCCGGCAGGCCCGGGCGGCGCAGTATCGCGTCATCTCCGAGACCGCCGGTTGGGATGTGAGGGTGCGCGGGCCCGTGGAGGTGATCGCCGGAAGCCCGGTGAAGATCGACATGGAGATCGTCGCGGAAACCCGCACGCTCGGGGTCAAGGCGGCCGGGCTTTCGGCCTTCGCCATCGGCATGACCGGCCCGGTTCCGGACGCGAACCTCGTCGAGGCGGGCCGGATCGAGAACGTAGACCTCGAGATCGACGGCGGACGCGGGCGCCGCCTGACATACCAGGTCGAGGTTCCGCCGGACATGATGGAGAACGAGATGCTCTGGCTGACCGCCAAGGTCAAGACCGACCGCGGCGAGCGATCCGTCTCCACGATCGTGAACGTCCTGCCGGGCGTTGTCGTGCAGGCCGAGGTTCCGCCGGTGATCGGAAAGGGCGATACGCTCGCCCTTCGCGTCACGGTCACGAATCGGATGCCGCGGAACGTGCGCGGCGGTCTTGAACTCCTCGTCGATGGAGAAACCTTCCGGCCCGAGGACGTCGATACCGAGATCCCGGTCGGTAAGGGGCGGAGCTGGACGGGAACGTTGCGCGGACGCGTCCTGAAGCAGGGCGTCCACTCCGTCGCGGTCCGCTTCACCTCCGTCGAGGGCCTCGTCGCCGTCACGCGGAACTACGAAGTAAAGGCCGTTCCCCCGCTCACCTGCATCGACCTTGCCGGCCGCAACCTCGTGCCGCCGGAGGGTATGACGACCTTCCTGAGGCTGGTCGCGCCGCAGGGTCGCGGCTTCTCCGGAACCGCCCTCCTCGCGGGCGAAAACGGCTGGGCGACGACTCCGACAACCCTCACGGTGAACGTACCGCCGGGCGGCGACGTGAAGATCCCGGTGCGCGTCACCCCGGGCTCGAAGCACGGCGCGATCTCCGTCAGATTCGCGGGGCAGGACACGGGCCTCGTGCACAAGGAGCCTTTCCTGGCTCTCGAGGGGACGCTCGGCGTCCTTCGCGGAGACTTGAACGGCGACGGGCTGGAGGAGATCTCCTTCGGGCACGCCGGATTCGAAGCCCAGGTCATCCCGTCCCTTGGCGGGCGCATCATCCTTCTCGCCGGACCGGACGGAGTGAACCACCTCTTCGCGCCGCACCCCGCCGTGCCGAAACCCGGCGATCCGCGGGCGTGGGCCGAGTATGGAGGCATCAACGACTGGTGGCCGGAAGGCTGGCCGGGCGAGGTCTGGAACAAGGAATGGAGCGTCTCGGCCGCGGTCGTGGACGGGTCCAGGGCCCGCGTCGCGATGGCCATACAGTCCGACCGGGGGCTCACCTTGCGCCGCAATCTCATCGTTCACCGAGGCTGGCCGGTCGTCGTCGCCGAGTACGAAATCGGCAGCACCTCGGACACGAACCAGCACCACGTCTGGGCTTCGCATCCGGACATCGCCGTGGGCGGCAACGGAGCGGGACCCGAGGACCGGTTGATCGTCCCCGTGGAGGGGGGCGTCCAGGTCCACGACTACCGCGCCCGGATCACCAAGTTCTCCTATCGCCCCGCGGCCGGATGGGTCGCCGCCCAGGACCGCCGCACCCAGGACTACCTGGCCATACTCTTCGAGCCGGGGACGCTTTCGGAGATCGGTCTCTGGGAGGGAGGCAACTTCTTCACGGTCGAGCCGATCCATCCGCGTCGGACGGTCGAGCCCGGGACGACGGAATTCTTCCGGGTCGGTTACGGCGTCGGCAAAGGCGATCCCCTGGAACTGCTCCCCGGATGGTCGCGCGCCATCACCGAAGGCCGGCCGCCGCCCGTCAACCGGTGACCCTCGCCCTCGTCACGTTTCCGGGCGGAGGGACAGGATCGAGACGCGGATTGCTCGAACCCTAACGTGGGGGCGAGACTGATTCCATACCGGGTGCCAGGATGATCTTCCCGATCAATCTCGGTGTTTCATCACATGGATGCACAGGATGATCAGGATGCATTTCTGATTTTCCAAAAACGGCCGGACACCGGCATCATCCTGTCTATCCTGAATATCCATGTGAAGAATGCCTTGATCGAGACGTTTTCTTATGGCGATAACGACTCTAGAAATACTTCGGAGCGACTCCTCCGGGATGCTGAACCACCCCGTTGTTCGGGCAGACGTAGCCGTCGCGGTTGAAGTAGACCCATCCGTCGTTGTCCGAAAGTACGCCCGCCAATCCCAGGGGAAATGCCGCGTCCTTGGTGCAGGGCTCGTTCCAGACGTAGGAGGCGCTCGCCGTCGAGTTCACGCCGTCGATCGGGTTGATCGGAATCTGGCCGTTCGGGACGAAATCGCGGAAGTTGAAGGCGACGTTCTCGCATCCCGTCGGCAGCGCCGCATGCGCGCAGGTCAGGACGTAGGGATACGCCCCCGTGCCGTATTGCCCCTCGTTCGACACCACCACGCCGTAGTCGCCGACGTTCCACGCGGTGAAGGCGTTCGTCGTGGCGTTCGCCGTCGCGAACATCAGGATCGCCTTGCGGAGGGATTCGAGATTGGCGCGGCAGCGCCCCTCCTTGGCGATGATGAGCGAGGTCTGGATGCGGGGCAGGGCGAGGCCCGCGAGAATCCCCACGATCGCGCAGACGACGAGCAACTCGATCAGGGTGAATCCATCCGGCCCTCTTCGTCTACCATCCGTTTTCACGATCCCGTCCCCCTTCGTGGAGAAGTGTAGACTCCCTATCGTCACGATATCAACTGAACCTGCGGCTAATATTCTTTAGCATGATTAGCGATTCTCCCCCGCGCTCTTCAGGACGGTCCGTTCCTTCTCGATCCACTCGAACGAGTCAGGCAGGCGGGCCTCCCGCGAGTAACGATCGAGCATCTCGTGCGACTCTCCGCTCCGGCCGGTCTTTCTCAGGAGCACGATCGTCAGTCTCTTGACCGTCTCGGGCAGTTCGAGGCCCTGCCGCCAGTTCTCCCTGAGCCTCAGCGCCGCGAGTTCCGTGTCGCCTTCCGACCCCCATTTCAACCACGCTCCCTCGGCCACCGCCAGCCACGCTTCCTCCGGCATCGCCGCGCGCGCGGCCCCGACGAGCGAGGCCGCGCCCTCGGTGTCCCCGAGGATCGAGAGGAGGAGCGCACCGTCCCAGGCGCGGTCGGGAAGATCCGGAGCGAGCCTCAGCGCGGTCAGGCACCGTGCCCCGATCGCCTGCGCCCGCCGCTCGTCTCCGGTCAGGCGCAGGCTGTAATCCTCGAATCGCCCACCGGCATGCAGGGCGTTCATCCAGAGAACGTCCGCCGCGAACGGGCGCACCCCGAGCAGGGTGCCGCGTCCGCTTCGCTCGGGCGGTCCCAGGAGAAGAGCGGGCACGGCGGCGCAGGCGACGAGCAGCGAGCCGAGGATGACCGGCCGCCCGATCATGTCCGCCTCGCGCGGCGAAGAAACGCCGCGGCCATCACGGCCAGGAAACCGTACAAGGCGCCCCAGGAGGTTGACTGCAGGATCTCGCGGGACGAGATCTCCGTTCCGGGCCAGGCGTCGAAGAAGGCATACGGAGGAAGAACGATGTGGAACCAGGCCGTGTCGAAGGTCCGTCCGGCGGAAAGGATATGCGCGACGGCCACGAAGGCGCCGCCGAGAAGCGCGGCGCCGGCGCGAGGCAGAACCGAGCCGAAGAGCAGCATGAGGCCGAAGGTCGGAAGCGCCGAGGCCGCCGGGAGAAGAATGCGGGAGGCGTCGGGTGCGCCGCCGTCGAGCGCCGCCCGGTAGGCGCCGCCCAGAGCGCAGGCGAGCGGCAGCAGGAGCGCCACGAAGAATCCGGCCGCGCGTTCCAACTGGATCCGGCCCCGGTCGCGACCCCGCGCGACCTGAACATGGGTCCAACCGTCTTCCGGGAGGACGGCAAGAAGCCCCGCGAGAATCGCGATCCCCTGCGTCGCGAAGACCGAGAAGAAGTAGGCCGCATCGGAGGCGATCCGGCCCATCGTGTCGACGGCCAGGCCGGAAAGATACGGGACGACAAAAAGCGGCAGCAGGAAGAGGCCCGCGGGGACGTACCAGGGCAGGCCGAGCGAGGCCTCGCGGATCGCGGCGCGAACCGGGTTCATGGCCGCGCGACCGCCACTTGCTCCACGAACCACTCCTCCGGCCGGCCGAGGAAGACCTCTTCGGCCGCCACGTCACGCCTCAACTTCCCCTCGAGGAGAATGATCACGCGGGACACGAGTCCGGCGAGGTCCGTGAGAAGGTGAGATGAGACGACGAGCGCCCCCCCCTGTTCGACATACTCCTTCAGTTCGCGGTGCGCCAGGAGCCGAAGCGCCGGGTCGAGTCCCGAGAAGGGTTCGTCGAGAACGAGGAGGTCGGGGCGGCCGGCCAGCGCGACGCCGAGAGCGAGCCTCACCTTCATGCCGTGGGAGTAGGTCGATACGCGGCGCGGCAGGTCCGGGAGCAGCCCGAGCCGGGTCAGCCGCTCCCTCGTCGCACCCCCGCTCTCCCCCGTCATCCCCGCGTGAAGCGCCACGGTCTCATCGCCGGTCAGTCCCGGTGGAAGCCCCTGGTCCTCGGGGAGGTATCCCGCCCGGACCCGGCTCAAGGCCTCCGCCGGGCCAAGCCCCCGGATCCGGACGGAACCTTCCGAGGGGGGGATGAGGCCGAGGAGCAGGCGGAGGAGGGTGGACTTGCCGGAGCCGGAGGGGCCGACGAGAGCCACCGCCGCGCCGGTCGGAATCTCGAGGTCGATCCCCTCGAGCACGCGACGGGAGTGAAACGGCGAGACGGGGTAGCTCTTCCCCAGGCCACGCACCCGCACCAGGCATCCGCCGTCGTCCCCACCCGCACCCATGAATCTCAATATAGCATAGCTTATGCGTATTATCAAGTATTTTATCTTGACAGGGAGGTGGATCAGGGCTAGGTTGGGAGCAGGGAGGGGTCACGTGGGCGAGAAGGCGGGGAAACGGATCGCTTCGGAACGCGGTCACGCGGCGGGTGTCGAGTCCGCTCCTTCCCCCGCGCCCGTCATCGATCCGCGATTCGCCCGGGGCTGGCTCGTCATGGACGCGACGCGGGCCTACGGTCCATACGAGATGATCCGCCTGGCCTCCTTCCTGACCGTCGATCACTGGGTCTTCCATTCCTCGACCCGCGACTGGGTCAAGGCCGGCTCCGTCGAGGCCTTGCAACCGGTCTTCTCCGGCGCCCTGCGCCCCAGCCTCGAGTGGTATTACCGCCTGCCGCAGGGCAAGGAGCAGGGGCCCTTCGCGCGCGACGCGATCGTCCGCCGCATCGCCGACCACACGATCGATGCCGAGGCGCTGATCCGCCACGAGACCTGGGCGGCGCCCCGGGCTCTCAAGGAGACTCCCTTCGCGGAACATCTCGTCGCGGCCGGCGAACACGGTCCCCGCGTACGCATGACCGTGGACCGGAACCGCTCCTCCCTCTTCGACCGGATCCTCTCGCATCCGCGGCGGCGGGAATTCGCCGCCGGCGCCGGCGCCGTGCTCCTCTCCGCGCTCCTCGTCTGGGGTCTCGCCTTCTCGCGGGGCGAGGCGAGGCGCGAGGAGGAATCGGAGAACAATCTCTACGCCATCTTCCAGCAGGCGGGCCAGGTGCCGGAAGCGGAGGCGCGGCGTCTCTCCTCCCTGATCGTTTCCGCGACATCGGGCCGCACCTTCACGCCCCAGCAGATGAACGCGATCATGACGTCCCTTTCCGTCGCGTCGCGGCGCGACTCCTACACCGCGGAGAAGCGCTCGGAGGCCCGTGGCACGCTGCAGCGCTCGCTCTCCGAGGCCGGCGTCCCCTCCGGACTCCTCTCCGACGTGGCCTCCGCCTTCGACGCGGCCTGCGCCGGCGCGCGGAATGCTTCGGAGGTGAAACCGTGAGCCGTCTGGCGATCTTCTACGAGGAGACCGAATCCTATCTCCGCAGTGACTCCTTCTGCGCTCCCATCGCGCTCTGCATCGAGGAGCGCTGGGCCGAGGCCGGGCATGAGACCGTGATCCTCGATCCCCGCTCCGAATCCGCCGACCTCGACGCCGTGGCCGGCGGCGTCTACCTCGCCGGGAAGTCCGCCGACATGGCCGCGCGTTTCCGCGCATCCTTCCCCGTCGTCCTGGCCCTCCCCGACTTCGACGATCCCGTCCCTCCGGCACTCGTGCAGAACGACGAGGGCATGGGGCGGATCGCCGCACGAATGCTCCTTGACGCCGGCCGCCGCGATCTCGCGGCCTTGACCGGCCAGGAATCGGACGGCACCATCGCCGCCCCCTACCGCAGGCGCATCGAGGGGTTCCGCGTCGTGGCCGAGCAAGCCGGCGCGACCGTTCGCGTCTTCTCGGCGCCCTTCGAGCACATCAACGGCACGACGGGCAGCACGGCCTCCAAGCCCGCCGGCGACACCCTGGGCATCATCCTCGTCGGCGAGGAGAAGAAACCCGACGGGCTCTTCGCGGTCAACGACGTCATCGGGCACGAGGTCGCCGTCTGGCTCGAGGAGGCCCACGTCGGCATCCCCTCCCAGATCGCGATCATCGGCTGCGACAACATGCCGATCGACGGCTCGCCCGTCCTCTCCACCATGCACATCCCCAAGTGCGAAATCGGGCGAAGAAGCGCCGAGGGCGTCCTCTCCATGCTCGACGGACGACCCGTCGAGAACCTCTCCATCGATCCCCTCTTCATCGCCCGCGAAACGACCCCACGCTGAAGTGTCAGGCATACTCACTTACGCAGTCCCCGTAGGTTGAGATAACTCCACGTCTCTCAGGTGGTCGTGCGGTCCGGAACGTCGATTGCATCTCTGCGTAAGTGCGTATGCCTGACACCGCCTCCGGCAGGAGCTACAATACAGACATGAGCACGTCCGCCCCGCCGCCCCGACGGTCCCGCCGTCCCCTCTTCACCCTGCTTCTCCTCGCGGCCCTCGTCGTCCTCTCCTCCGCCGCCGCCTCCGCCGCCGCCTGGTTCCTCCTCGATCCCGCGCGACTCAAGTCCGAGCTCGGAGCCCGGCTCGGGCGGACGGTCGACTTCGCCGACGCGAGCCCCGGGCTCTTCCGGATCGGCGTCTCGAAACTCGTCGTCGGCGACACCGCCGGCTTCGACCCTGATCCCCTTCTCGCCTGCGACGAGCTCTCGCTCAAGTACGACCTCTTCTCGCTTCTCCGCGGAAGGCTTCTCGTGAACGAGCTGAGCCTCGAGGCGGCGCGCATCGGCGTGGAATTCGACTCCGCGGGCGCTTCGAACGTCGCCGACCTTGTCGCGCCGAGGGAGGGCGGACCCACCTTCGACCTCCAGGTCCTCCGCTTCTCGAACTCCACGATCCTGGTCAAGCGTCCCGGGCAGGAGCTTCTCGTCGAGCGGCTCGAGGGGTCTCTCGCCAATCTCGCGAGTCGCCCCTACTCGGTCGATCTTTCCTGCGTCGCCGCCGGCGCTCCCGCCTCCCTGACCGGCACCGTCGATCCCGAGTCCGCCACCGCGAGGATGAAGGTGAAGGTGGAGAAACTGCCCCTGGAACTGCTGCCGGTTCCCCCGGGGATCATCGACGCCGCCGGACTCGCCCTCACGATCGATGCCCTCGTCGGCGCCTCGCCCGATTCCGGCTCCTTCGACGGCACCCTCGACATTCCCGGCCTCGCCCGGGTCACCGGCGACGTCGCCGTCGACTGGACCGGCGTTCCGTCGGCCTTCGGCACCCTTCGCGCGCGCGCCGACGCCGCGAACCTGCGGCGGATCCACGCGGTGCGCGCGGCGCTCGACGAGTTGAAGGCCGCGGGCGGGCTCGAGGTGGCCGTCAGGCTCGACGGGCCGCTCGAGAATCCCCCCGAGTCCGCCACCGGCGAGTTCCTCGGCTTCCAGATCCAGCCGCCGGGTTTCACGGCGCCGCTCTCCAACCTGCGCGGGAACTTCGCGGCCTCGCCGCGGTCGATCCGTCTCGAGAACGTGACCCTCACCGCGCTCGGGGAGAACCTCGCGGTCTCCGGCGGCGTGGCGCTTCCCGGGAAGGAACTCGATCTCTCGATCTCCGGCCGCTCCGTCAACCTCGGAACGCTCTCGCGTCTCCTCGAGCCCTCTCCCCTTCCCTCGACCCTCTCCCTCTCCGGTCCCGCGACCTTCGAACTCGCCTTGAAAGGCCCCTCGTCGGCTCCCGCGGCGAGCGGAACGATCCGCCTCGAGAACGTGACGGCCGTCTCGGCCGATCCGAACGTGAAGCTCGACGCGCTCAAGGGGCAACTCGATCTCGCGCCGGGCTCCGTCCGGCTCGGAGGCGTCACGGCGCTGCTCGGCGGTTCGCCCCTCGCGGCCGACGGCACGGTCTCGCTCGCAGAGAAGAAGCTCGACGTCACCCTCAAGGCCGAGCGTCTCGACCTCGCCACGCTCCCCGCCGCGCTCGGTTCGCATTCGCTCGATGTCTCCGGCGCCGCAACCTTCGAAGGCCGTCTTCGCGGAGCGATCAGCAATCCCCAGGTCGTCGGCGCCTTCTCCTCTCCCGCCATGAAGGTCTACGGCGTTCCTGTCGAGGCTCTCGCGTCGAACCTCGCATACGACGGCGAAAAGATCTCTCTCTCGGGCTTCGAAGCGAAGGTCTTCGGGGGAACCCTCTCCGGCGAGGCCTCGGCCACGCTCGCCGGCGACCGTCTCCCCTTCTCCCTCTCCCTCCGCGGCGATGCGCTGGCTCTTCTCGACGTCCTGCGCGCGGCGACAGGCAGCGAGAAGATCACGGGCGACCTCGGCGGATCCCTCACCCTCTCGGGCGAGGGGACGAACACTTCGACCTACGCCGGCGGCGGAAATCTCCGTTCGCAGAACATCAGTTGCGCCGGGTTGCCGCTCGCCGCGCAGGTCGCGCCCTTTCTCGGGATCGCGCCCGAACGGCTCCAATCCTTCCAGGACGTGAACCACAGCTTCACGATCGCGGGCGGACGCCTCGTTCTCTCCCGGCCGCTCGTCTACGCCAACCGCCACATCTCGCTCAAGTTCACCGGCGGCCTCGGGCTGAACGGCTCGCTCGATGGTCTGAATTGCGTCGCGGGAATCCCGACCTCCGCGCTCCCCTCCCGGATAGGCAACAGCCCCCTCGCCGCGATCCTGGGATTGAAGCGCGAAGGCGAGAGAACGCTCGTGCCCTTCAAGCTGAACGGTAGTTTCTCCGCGCCCGGCTTCAGCCTCGACGTCCGCCCCGAGAACGTCGTGAACGAGTTGCTCCAGCGCGGCCTCGGGATCGAGCTGCCGACCGGGGGAACGGCACCGGCCGAGGCGGGAAGCCCGGCGGCGGACGAGGACAAGACCAAGCCCGGCGCGACCCCGAGCACGGGCAACGCCGCGGAGACGCCCGCGTCGGAGACGCCCGCAGCGGCGCCGCGCCGCGCACCAGGCCAGGAAGTCTTCGAGATCATCGGGAGCATCTTCAAGAACCGATAAACCAACCTCGGTTCTGTCTTCCGCTTTTCGCCTGCTGCTTTTTGTTTCTTAGCCTTTTACCTTCCTCTTACTCTCCCGTAACCCTCTTCAGGCAATACGGGCACCCCTTGATGAGAATCCTCTCCCGTCCCTCCTTCTTCACGCCGATCCGTTCCGCGAGGATGCTCTCGCCGATCGCGAGTTCCTTTCCGCAGATCGGGCAGGCCCTCAGCCTCGGGGTCGACTCGGCGATCGTACGGGCCTTGCGGTCGATGAGGAAGAGCGCGGCGACGATGAGCGCGAGGAGGATTACGGAAATGACGACGAGGGATGTCACGGCCGGACCCGGATCACGACGGGAGACGGATGCCCCCTCGCGTCGAGGTAACGGCTTACGCCCGCTTCTGCACCGCGGTCTTGATCTCGAACCACTGCTTCTCGACGAGCTCCGCGCTCTTCATCTCCGCGGACCAGTCCTTCTCGAGGTTCTCGATCTCGCCGCGCGACTCGGAAAGCCGCTTGCGCAGGTCCTCGAGCTGCTGGGTCTCGAAGGACTGGATGCGCCTGAGAAGGTTCCGACCGTTCTCCTCGCGCAGCTTGGAGAGCCCGGCGCGCATGGCGGAGAGCTGGCGCTCGGCCTTGGCGAGATCCCTGCGTCGCTCCTCCACCTCGTCGCGCAGCTTCCTCAGCTCGTCGTTGGTGACCCCGAGCCGCTCCTCGCTGTCCCAGTCCTCCTTGAGACGCCGGAATTCGGCGCGCGCCTCGTTGACGAGCGCCTCGAGGTGCTGTTTCTCGCGCGCCTCGCGGGCGGCAAGCAGCTCGCGGAGGTCGTGGAGGTCCGCGCGGGCGCGCACGGCCCGCTCCTTCTCCAGCTCCACGCGTTCGCGGTCCAATTCGGCCAGTCTCGCCTCCAGGTCCGCTCGCGTCTCGCGGGCCGTCTCGCCGTCCCGTTCCAGGTCCTCCAGCTCCGCGGCCATCCGGTCGCGGCGCTCGGCCAACTGCGCCTCTTCCTCGCGGAGATGAGCCACCTCGCGCACGCGCGCGGACGCCTCCTCCTCCAGCGCACGGGCGCGAGTCTCGAGCTCGAGGGTCTCCTTCGCAAGCCGTTCGCGGCGGTTCGCGAGGGCCTTCGCCTCGTCCTCGATCCGCGCCCGTTCCTCGGTGGCGGCACGGCGAGCCGTTTCCGCCTCGCCCCGGGCCGCCTCAACCCGGTCCGCCTCGGCCTTCGCCCGGCCGAGCGCGGCGAGCTGTTCCTCCAGCTCCGTCTCGACCTCCCGCCGCGCCTCCGCGGCCATCCGGGCGAGATTCTCGCGTTCCTCGGCCTGCCGCCGGTCCTCCTGGCGGCGAGACTCGATCTCGTCCGCGAGCCGCTTCGAATCGGCCTCGAGCGCCTCGTTCCCCGCGTGCAGCGCCGTGCACCGGCTTCCCAGCTCCGCGAGCCGCGCCTCGGCGTCGGCCTGAGCCGCGCGCGCGGCGGCGAGCAGTCGCTCGGCCTCGAGGTTCGCGTCGATCGAACGGGCACGGGCATCCTTGAGGTCCCGGATCGCCGCCTCGTGGATCTCACGCTCGCGCCGCAGGCTCTCGGCCTCGGACTCGAGGGCCGCGATCTCGGCGGCCATGAGACCCAGGCGTCCCGAGACCTCGGCCGCCTCCTGCTTCAGCCGCTCGAGGTTTCCCTGCAGCGCGTCATAGCGCTCCATCTCCGCGTCGATCTCCGCGCGCAGCTCGTCGCGCTCCGCGCGGAACTCCTCGATGCGCCGTCCCTCCTCGAAACAGAGAACCGTCGCGTGCTTCAGGTCTTCGCGGTGGCGTTCGAGCCGCGCTCGCGCCTCCTCCGCCTCGGCCCTCAGGGTCTCCGTCTCGCGCTCCGCCCGGGCGGATTCCGCCAGGCGCCCGAAGAGGCCTTCGATCTCCCCCTCGCGCTTCCTGAGCGCCGCAACGAGCTCGTCGAGCACCGTGAGCCCCTGGCGGCGCGCCTTCTCGTCCGAAGCCTGCGCCTCGCTCCAGGTTTCCGTCATCCGGTCCAGGTCGCCCATCGTGGCGCGGATCCGCTCGAAGGCGCGCGAGACCTCCTCGCCCAGGAGCGCCTGCGCCTCGAGGCGCTTCTCCTCCAGTTCGGCCGTCTCGGTGCGGACCGCGGCGAGCCGCTCGCGAACGAGCTGGATCTCGGCGTCGCACGCCGCGCGCTCGATGAGGAGCGCGTTGACGGCGCGGCGGCCGCTCTCCAGTTCGCCCTCCACGAGACGTTTCTCCTCGCGCGCCGCCTCGAGGTCGGCCCGCAGGGGAACCAGCGCCGAAAGCTCGTCGCGGAGCGCGGTCGCGCGCAGGACGGTCTCGTTCAGTTCCGCCTCGGCCGAGCGCCGCTTCGCCTCCAGGTCCCCGACGGTCTCCGAAAGGCCCGCCCCGCGGCGTTCAAGTTCCTCCACCGCCGCCCGGCGTTCCTCGTTCTCGCGCTTCAGGGCCGCCAGCGAGGAAGCCAGGGACTCGCGGTCCGTTCTCAGGAGCACGAGCGACTCGGCGAATGCCTTCTCCTCCTCGGCCGCCTCTCGGCGGCGCGCGGTGATCCTTTCGTCCAGCTCGTTCCACTGGGCGGTGAATTCCGACTCCAGGCTCTTGCGCCGCTCGGCGATCTCCTTCGCGAAGCTCTCGGCCTCGGCGGCGCGCCGCGCCTTCTCGTCCGCTTCCCGCGCGACCAGGGACTCGAGGGCCTCGGAGCGCTCGCGGTGGCGCTTCTCGAGCGCGCGTCCCTCGTCCTCCATCCGCGCGATCTCCGCGCGCAGTTCCTCGAGCGACTGCCCCGCGTCCCGCGCCTCGCGCGCCGCGGTCTCCGCCCGGATCTCCTCCTCGCGGCGGCGCGTCTCGATGTCGTGCTCGATCCGCTTCAGCTCCTCGTGGCCCGCAGCGAGACGCTCCTCCAGGGGCGCCAACTCGGCGCGTCGCAATTCCAGGGTCTTCTCGAGAGGTTCGAGCTCGTCGCGGCGGGCCGCGATCTCGCGCTGCAGGAGGTCCGCCTCGCTGCGCTCCTCGCGCGGCGGCGATACGACGTTGACCGGACCGAAGAGCATCGCCTCGAAGCGCGAGATGGGGCGATCGGCATACTCGTGTCTCTCGAAGATGCGCGCGGTGGACGGATGCTCGCCCGCCGTCATCCACGACGAGGTCGCGTCATCCCAGACGTAGGTCGAGGAATCGAGGGTTCCTTCGAGAACCATACGGTTCGTATCGTCCAGCGTCACCGGTCCGATGGCTTCTCCGTCGCGCGCTATGTAGAGTTCCTGCATGCCCTCTGAGCCCTCCGCCGGGATGAGTCTGGCTTCCTAACTCTACTATCCTCAAGCGTAAAAAATGTGTCAATCTGAATATTTAACTAAGGTGCGGAAAGGATTTGAATGGGGATTGCGGTCATGTCCCGGTGCTCTCGTATCTCAGAAGTCCGCGGTGGAAGACGACGGTCGCGAGGGCGACACCGACGAACGCGACCAGGGGCGCCGCCAGCCCGAGGGCCACATACTCGCCTCGACCCATGATCACCGTCGCCGGGTAGAAGCCCACGAAGGCGTAGGGCAGGATCCACGTGACGAGCGTCTGAAGGGCCTGCGGGTAGATCGAGATCGGGTACTTCGCGAGATAGCTGAACTGGTCGATCGTCGAGAGGAGGTTGCGGAGGTCGATCAGCCAGAAGCTGATCGAGGAGACGGCCAGGTTGATGGCGAAGTGGATGAGCGCGCCCGAGACGATGACGACAACGAGGAAGAGGATCTTCGCGGGCGTGAAGGCGAGGCCGAGCCGGGACCACGCGACAAGCGCGATGGCGAGGCCCATCCCGAGGTTGCCGAGGCCGTGCGTCTCGACGCGGTCCGCGATGAAGTGGAAGAGCGGCGGGAGCGGCCGACGGAGGATGTTGTCGAAGCGCCCCTCGCGCACGTAAAGCCACGACATGTACCAGACGTTGTCGAAGAGGAATTCCGTGAGACCGCGGCCGGCCCCCGCGAGGCCGTAGATGAGCGCGACCTCGTTCACGGTCCAGCCGCGCACGTGCGGCACCTTGCTGAAGACGATCCCGATGAAGGCGAGGCCGGTCAGCTGCACCAAGGTCGTCGCCATCACGCCGATCAGGAAGTCGACGCGGTATTCCATCCGGGCCTTCAGGTTCTGGCTGAAGAAATGGAGATACAGCTCCGCGTAACGAAGGATCCTCTTCATCCGCCGTGGACCTCCAGCCGTCTCACGACGCGCCCCCACGCCAGAGCGCCCGCGCCCCAGGCCGCGGCCGCCCAGAAGCCCTGGAGGGCGATGGCCTCGAGCGCGGCGCGGCCCGAGAGCGTCCCGAGGTAGATGGAGACCGGGATGAAGACCGAGGCCTGGAAGGGCAGGAAGCGCGAGAGCGCCTGCAGCGCCGGCGGGAAGAAGGAGAGCGGGATGAAGGCCCCGGAGAGGAAATCCGTGATCATCCGGCGCGTCATGACGAGGCCGTAGATGTTCGTGGTGAAGAAGGCCGTCAGGGACATCAGGAACCCGAGGCTGATCTCCACGGCCAGGCCCAGCGCCACGCTCGGCACGAAGAGGAGCGCGGCGGCGGGGCCGGCCGGGGGGCGGACGCCGAGGAAGAGGATCCCCGTCGCCAGGATGAGGGCGCCCACGAAGAGCCCCTTCACGAAGACGAAGCCGATCGTCTCGCAGAAGAGACGGAACTGGAAGTTCATCGGGACCGCCAGTTCGTTCGCGATCACGCCGTCGCGGATCTTCGAGGCGACGGAGCCCTCGAGGAAGTAGAGGCCGACCAGGCCCGAGACGACCTGGGCGACGATCACGTAGGTGATCATCATCCCGAAGTCGAAGCCCGCGACGCTCTCCGATTCCCGGTACACAGCCCGCCAGAAGAAATAGAAGGTGAGGGTGGTGACGAGGGATCCGAGTCCCGAGAGGAGAAAGGCGACGCGGTATGCGAGCATGACCTGGGACATCGTGCCGACGTGCGCGGCGTATTTCAGGAGACGCCTCAAGCCCCCGCCTCCCCCTCGTACACCCGCCGCACGATCTCCTCGATCTGAGCGTCCTCCATCGTGAAGTCGAGGACGCGGTTCCGGTCGAGAGCGAACTCGACGAGCTTCTGCGCCGGGGTCCGATCGGGATCGAACTGGATCGTCACGGCCAGGCCTTCCGCCTTCACCTCGATGCCGTTCTCCTCCGGCCGGAAGAGCGCCCGGAACTCCTCGAGGGCGAAGGGCGCCGCGAGCTCCAGATACAGCCGCCGCCGTTCGCCCATCCGGCGTCTCAGGCCCGGGATCGTGCCGTCGTAGAGCTTCTGGCCGCGGTCCAGGAGGATCACCCGGTCGGAGACCTCCTCGATGTCGCGGAGATCGTGGGTCGTCAGGAAGAGGGTGATCCCCCGCGCGCGGCACGCCTCACGAAGAAAGCCCCGTATCGAGGCCTTGACCGAGACGTCCAGGCCGATCGTCGGCTCGTCGAGGTAGACGATCCTCGGGTCGTGCAGGAACGGGGCCGCGAGGTCGCACCTCATCCTCTGGCCCAGGGACATCTGCCGCACCGGCTTGGAGAGAAGGTCCCCCAGCTCGAGCACCTCGACGATCTCGTCGCGGAGCGCGCGGTAGCGCACCGGGGGCACCTCGTAGATCTTCGCGATCAGGTTGAAGGACTCGATGGCCGGCAGGTCCCACCAGAGTTGCGTCTTCTGCCCGAAGACGACGCCGATCTCCCGCGCGTTCGCCACGCGCTCACGGACGGGATCGCGCCCCATGACGCGGATGGAACCGGAGGTGGGGGAGAGGATGCCGGAGAGGAGCTTCACGGTCGTCGACTTGCCCGCGCCGTTGGCGCCGATGAATCCCACGAGTTCGCCGGGCTCGATCGCGAAATCGAGCCGGTCGACCGCGCGGGTCTCCTTCCACTCGTTCTGGAAGAAGGCCGCGATCGCCCCGGAGAGCCCCGGCTTCTTCTTCAGGGTGCGGAAGACCTTGACCGCCCCGTTGACCTCGATCTGCGCCATGCTGGCAGTGTATCAGGTGTCAGGCAATTACATTCTTACATTGTCCTAATGAAGCGGTAAGAAACTGAATATCAGCGCTTCAAGATCCACGTTTCACACCTCGACTCATCAGTAAGTATGTAATTGCCTGACACCGCAAAATCCTTCACCATAGGGCAGTCATTTCTCTTTCGACCGCGGGAGGTTCTCCATGGCCACAGTCATCAAGGGCGGAACGATCGTCACGGC
>CAZWVM010000056.1:0-19386 GCA_964637705.1 uncultured bacterium | reverse complement strand
ATCATCCTCGGCCACAACCAGTTCTTCGGCGTCGCGCACCTCTCGGCGGAGAAGGGAGCCCAGCGCGACCAGCACTTCTCCGACATCAAGAACGTCATGAAGATGATCGACTTCAGCCGCTCGCTCGGCGTCGGTGGCCTCATGATGTCGACGCACCCGCGCGCGGAGGGCATCTGCGAGGCGATCAAGAAGACGCCGGAGCTGCGCGACAACCTCGCGATCTACCCGCTCCTTCCCTACATCGCGAAGTACGTCCGCCAGGCGAACGAAAAGGGCCTGACCAACATGGTCATGGACGCCCTCTCGGGCGCGAGCACCTTCCAGAAGCTGGGGATGATGCTGAAGGGCGGCAAGGGTCTCATCACCAAGGACGTCTACACGATGATGGAGATCCTCATCGAACTGGAGCTGATCCTCTTCAAGGGGCTGAACCTGCGCGCGATCTTCCTGCACCAGGCGCTCACGGACCTCTCGCTGGGGCTGGACCTCAAGGACGTCTTCCTCTTCTACCACGAGTTCATCCCGAAGAAGTTCGGGTGCGAGGCGGCCTACTGCACCTTCAACACGCCGCTCCTCGTGGCGAAGCTCAAGGAATACGGGATCACGAATCCCCTCATCATGGCGCCCTTCAACAGGGTCGGGTTCCAGATGACGCGCACGCTCGCGGAAAACGAGGCGTGCCTGCGTGAGAACGAGCTGAGACTCGTGGCCATGTCCACGCTCGCGGGCGGCTACCTGAAGCCCAAGGACGCCTACGACTACCTCTTCCAGCAGTCGAACGTCTCCTCGGTCGTCGTGGGCGCCTCCTCCGAGGCGCACGCGCGGGAGACCTTCGAGACGATCCGGAGCGCGTCGAAGCGCTGACGCGCGCCATGGACGGCCGGGCGGAGGAGACGGAGGAGCGGCCGGGCAACCCCTTCCTCGAAGCGAGCCGTCTCGCGGTGCCGCGCCTCCTGTCGAATCTCAACCGGAACGACTTCTCCCCGACCTTCGGGTCCTTCGACCGCTCGTGGTGGCATTACCGTGCCGTGACGGGGTTCCCGTCCGCGACCTTCTGCCAGGGCGTCCTGCCGCTCGCGCTTCTCTTCAAGAATCGACTCTTCGGCGCATCGACCTTCGGATCGAAGAGAATCCTGGAGTCGGCCGAGGCCGCCCTGCTCCACTGGACGACCCTGCAGCATTCCGACGGCAGCTTCGACGAGTGGTACTCGAACGAGCGGAGCCACGTGGCCACGGCCTTCACCTCCTTCGCCGTCTCCGAGGCCTTGCTGCTCCTGCGCGACGAGGTGCAACCCGGGGTGAAGGAGCGCGTCGTCGCGTCGCTCGTCAAGGCCGGGCTCTGGCTCTCGAAGCACATGGACGAGTTCGTGCTCAACCACACCGCCGGCGCCGTGCCCGCCCTCTGGAACATCCAGGTCTTCGAGCCGATGCCGGAACTGGCCGAGGGATTGAAGCGCAACGTCGCTCTCATGCGCGAGAAGCAGTCGGAGGAGGGGTGGTTCCTCGAGAACGGAGGCTTCGACGCCGGCTACCTCTCGCTCTCGATCGACTACCTCTGGAAGTACTTCGAGGATTCCGGCGACGAGACGGCGCGGGAGATGGTGGAGCGTGGGCTGGGATTCCTGGATCGGATCGTCCATCCCGACGGTTCCTCCGGCGGCGAGTACGCCTCCCGCAACACCCGCTACCTCATGCCGTGGGGCCTGGTGGCGACGGCGCGGGAGTTCCCGGCCGCGGCGCGGATCCTCGCGCGGTATCTCGAGGCCGTGCGCGCCGGGCGCGCCGTGACGCCCCTCTCGACCGACGACCGCTACATGACCTTCTTCTACCTGCCGAACTGGATGCGCTCGGCGATGAAGTTCGAGGAGGTGGGGCGTGAGATCCCGGCGGCGGCGGCGCCGCAGGCGCCGGAGAACGAGAGTCGATTCTTTCCCGCGAGCGGTCTTTTCGTGCGCCGCCGTCCCCGGTCGTACTTCGTCTCCAACGTCAGGAAAGCCGGCTGTTACCGGCTCTTCGCGAAGGACGAGGACGCCTGGCGGCAGACCGCCGCGGATCCGGGCTACTACGTGCGCGACGAAAAGGGGAGGGTCTACTCGTCCCAGGCGCTCCTGCCGGAGAACGACATCAAGATCGTGGACCCGGAGCGGGAGTTCTGGATCTCGACGTCATTGAAGCGCGTGAACGACAAGCTTCCCTTCGTGAAGTGGCAGGTCCCGTTTCTCCTCTACAGCCACACGATCGGACGCTTTCCCTTCGTGAACGACCTCTTCGAGCGGACGGTCAAGAACGTCTTCATCCGCAAGCCGCGCCCATCGCTCCTGCGCCTCGAGCGCCGGATTCTCGTCGAGGGAGAGACGATCCGGATCGAGGATCGGTTGACGGGTCCGGCGGGCCGATACGAGGTCCTTCTGGGCGGTCCCTCGACCGCGCCCCACGTCCCGACCTCGCGCTACTTCACGCCCGCCGACCTGGAGGAGGGATTCCGGATCGAGCGCGCGACACTGCCTCTCCTGCTCGAGTGGAAGATCGACCTCGCGACGGGCCGCCGCACGGGCGGCGTGGAGCGGGTGTAGCCGGATCCGAGTTACCGGGGTGTGCATTCACCACAGAGAGCACAGAGAAAACCCATGGGGGATGAAGATCGAGCAACATCGAAAGGCGAATCGACCGACATCGGATCGCTTTCAGGAACGATTCTCTCTCGTGTTCTCTCGTGGTGACGTTTCGGGTTTCTGAACGCGTTCACGCATCCGGTGGATGATCCGCGTAAAATCAACCGAGAGCGATGACGATCGCCTCGGCGAGAATCTCCTCGTGGGTGAGTGAACAGATGAACTTCCGGATGCCGAGTTCCCGGGCGCGCGACTTCGCCACTCCGTGAAGTCGGACGGAGGGCGCCCCATCGCGGTCGTTCACGATCTCGATGTCGCGGAAGTCCACGCCCTTCGCGATACCCGTGCCGAGGGACTTGGCGACGGCCTCCTTCGCCGCGAAGCGGGCGGCGAACCGGGCGGCCTGTCCGGTCTTGAAGGAGCGGCAGTAGGCGATCTCCTTCCTCGTGAATATGCGCGCGGTGAAGCGGGGCATGGCGAGCGAGCGTTTCATGCGGGCGGGCTCGCAGAGGTCGATCCCGACGCCGAGAACCCCGGCGCGTTCTGCGCGCTGGTGGATGCGTTCCGATCCTTTCGAGACCTTCGCCATGACACTCAGACTCTACGCCGGGAGCGATCCGTTTGTCACCCCCCCCGTTTCGTCCTAGGATGAACTCATGGCCGCGCCTCCGGAATCCATCGACCTTTTGCCGTCTCCCGGCGCGGTCTTCGTCGCCGATGTTCACCTGGGTTGCTCCCCCGATGTGGACGCTCGTTTCGGTCGATTCCTGGAACGTCTGCCTGCGGGGGTCTCCTTCGTTTCGCTCGGGGACCTCGTGAACGCCTGGGCCGAGGGCTCTTCGTATGATTTCGGGGACCTCTGCCCCGCGCTTCGGAGACTGCGCGGCCGCCCCTCGTTCTTCCTGCGAGGCAACCGGGATTTTCTGATGGGACCGCGCTGGGAGGCGCTGACGGGCGGTCGCATTGTCGGCGACCAGGCGTCATTTCGAGTGGGGGAGAGGAGCCTGTCGGCTCTGCACGGCGACACGCTCATGACCGCCGACCTGCGTTACCGGTTCTGGCGAATCGTGGCGCGATCGGGGGCCGTGGCTTTCGCGGCTGCCGTGGCCGGCCGCGCCGCGGCGCTTCGCCTGACGGGCGCCCTGCGCCGGGGCAGCGAGGCGGAGATTCGCCGCAAGGATCCCGCCCTCTTCCGGTTGGATGACGAGGCCTCGGTGCGGGCGGCCTCGGGAGCCGATCTGCTCCTGTGCGGACATGCCCACGAGCCCTCTCGCTCCATCCTGTCGGGCGGCGTCGAACGGATCGTGTTGGGGAGCTGGGATCGCGGCGGGGAGTGCCTCTTCGCCGGTTCGGACGGGCTCCGGTTCGGAAGGCCGGAGGAGTTGAGCCTCGACTGAGGGGGCTTCCTACTTCCGCGCGAATCTCTCGATGATGCGGTCCGCGACGTCGCGCCGGATCTCGTCGAAGGAAACGGCCATGCTGTGGCCCATGCCGGAGGAGATGACGCGCAGGATCCTTCCCTTCAGGGCGACGACGCGGAGCTTGGGGATGTCGATGATGACAGGGATGCCGGCCTCGAGGAGGTTCTGGTCCTGGCCGTCGGTGGGAGAGATCCGGATTTCGGCCTCGAGGAGAAGTCCGCCGATCGAGATGTTGATGAGGGTGCCGTGGACGAGTTGTCCCCCGTGGTGGATCTTGACGTTGGTGACGATGTGAGTTCGAGGAAACCGTCGGCGCTCCGACCCGCTGTAGTTCTGCCGTCTCATGGGAAAAGGTTACAGGAAGCGGGCGTCGGGCGTAAAGCCTGCGTTGCGGTCGTGCCTCGCCGCCCGTAGAATCCCGTTCCCGGCCGGAGTGGCGGAATGGCAGACGCGCGGGACTCAAAATCCCGTATCCGCAAGGGTGTGTGGGTTCGACTCCCACCTCCGGCAGACCGGTTCTCCGGTTCGGACGGGAATCGTATAGCTCTGTCGCACGGGATATTGCGCATATGTCTTTCCCCAGAAATGACACGGAACTCTTCATCGAAGGTCTCGAAACCGGTCAACCGGGATTGATCAGCGCGGTACCGAAGGCGGATCTGCACGTCCACGCTCAACTCGGCGGTCGCCGGGGATATGTCAATGCCAGGGCGCACAGGGACATTCCCGCGCCCGAAACGAAATGGACTTCCATGGACGACATGCATCGATGGGTCGATGCGCATGTCGGTCCGCTCATGAAGGACAATGCCGGGCGGAAGATCCTCATCGAGGCGGCGTTCGACCGGGCGCGGGAGGACGGGGTCTCCGTCTTTGAACTCGGCGAAGACGTTTGGGCTCTCGGACACCATTTCCAGGGGCGTATGAGCGACCTCGTGGAGTTTTACGGAGCGGCACGCGATCGATTCGCGCCCGAGCTTCGCTTTCTGTTTCAGATCGGATTGTCGCGCCACTGTTCGATCCCGGACCTGGAGAGATGGCTGGCCCCGTTTCTTGAGAGAGACGGCTTCTTCTCGGTCGATCTTTATGGCGACGAACTCGCGCAACCGATACGAAGCTTCAAGCCCCTTTACCGCGCCGCGAAGGAACGCGGCCTGAAACTGAAGGCTCACGTCGGAGAGTGGGGCCCGGCGGACTCGGTCAAGGAAGCGGTCGAGGAACTCGAGCTCGACGAGGTCCAGCACGGCATTTCCGCCGCGTCATCGCCGGAGGTGATGAGCTGGCTCTCGGCGCACAGGATCCAGCTCAATGTCTGTCCATCGAGCAATCTCTTCCTCTCCCGCGTGGACGACGAGAAATGTCATCCTCTGCGCGTTCTCTTCGACAACGGTGTTCCCGTCACCGTCAACACCGACGACACCCTCGTTTTCGGCCACACGCTCTGCGACGAGTATCTTCGACTTTTTCGGTGCGGGCTTTTCACGGCAAAGGAACTGGACACCATGAGGATTCGGGGATTGCAGAGCCGGGAAGACCGTTGCGCGGCGAGGGAGATCGCGCGCCTCGCGTGAAGGCCCGCCGCTTCCATCACACCGCCGAGTTCAGCGTCTACGTGGTGGAACTCTCGCCCGGCGTCATGACGCTCTCCGGGGTCCGCGCCCTCAACCCGAACGCTCACCCGAAGAAGCCCGCGCTCTACGTCGGCATGACCCACCTGAAGCCCGAGGAGAGGTTCGCGAAGCACAAGGCCGGGCACAAGGCGAGCCGCTGGGTCCGTGATTATGGCCTGAGACTCCTACCGAAGATGTTTGAACACCTGAATCCCATTACCTACGAGAAGGCGCTGGAGATGGAGGCCTACCTCGCCGAGGCCTACCGGCGGCAGGGATACACGGTGCTGGGAGGGCATTGAGGAATGGAAATTGCGGAATGCGGATTTCGGAATGGAAAACCGGATATCGATTGCGGATTGCGGAATACGGATTGCGGATTGATAATTCGCAGGGACGCAAGAACTGCATGAGTACCGTGGAGGATGAGCGATGACGAACCAGGACAAGGAGCACTTGAGGCTCCTTTCGATCTTTCACTACGTCGTCGCGGGGTTGACCTTTCTCATCGGGTGCATCCCGATGATCCACCTGGGCATGGGGCTGGCCATGGTCTACGCGCCCCACGTCTTCCAGGGGAAGGGCTCGCCTCCGCCGCCCTTCATGGGTTACATGTTCGCGGCGATCGGCGCCCTGGCGATCCTCTTCTGCTGGTCGGTGGCCGGGGCCGTCGTCTATGCCGGCCGCTGTCTCTCCGCCCGCAGGAAATACCTCTTCTGCCTCGTCATGGCCGCGATCCAGTGCATGTTCATGCCCTTCGGCACGGTGCTGGGGGTCTTCACGATCATCGTGCTCATGCGTCCAACCGTGAAGGAACTCTTCGGGGTGACCGCGGCCGGCTGAAGGGCGCCGCTACGACAGCTCCAGCATCCGGGTGATGGACCGCCGCGCCTTCTCGATGATCTCCGGCGGCACCACGACTTCGGGAACCAGCCGCTCGAGGCTCGCCCTCGTGTCCGGGAGCGTGATCATCTTCATGTAGCGACAGAGCTTGCAGGAGCGGTAGAAACGCTTTTCCGGCACCTCGAGCGTCAGGCGGTCCGACATCCCGCATTCCGTCACGATGATGAACTCCTTCGCGTCGGACTCCCGCGCGTACTTGATCATGCCGGCCGTGGAGAGGACGGCGTCGGCGACGTCGAGGACGTCGGTGCGGCACTCGGGGTGCACCAGCACCTTCGCCTCCGGGAAGCTCTTCTTCACCTCGAGGATCTCCGACGGCCGGATCTCCTCGTGAACGTAGCAGTCCGCGTCCCACGGGATGACCGTCTTGGAGGTGTTCTCCGCGACGTAGGCCGCGAGGTTGCGGTCGGGGAGGAAGAGGATCGCGGAGTTCGGCAGGGCGTTCACGATCTTCACCGCGTTGCCGGAGGTGACGCAGACGTCGGAGACGGCTTTCACCTCGGCGGTCGTATTCACGTAGGAAACGACGGCGAGGTCCGGGTGGGTCTTCCTCAGCTCGGCCGCCCGTTTCTCGACATCCGTCGCGCGGGCGCCTTCGGCCAGGGTACAGCCCGCGGCGAGGTTCGGGAGGATCACGCGGCTTTCCGGGCAGAGGATCTTCGCCGTCTCGGCCATGAAGTGGACCCCGCAGAAGACGATGACCGGCGCGGTGACCTTGGCGGCCTCTCGGGAGAGTTCGAGCGAGTCGCCCACGAAGTCGGCCACCTCGAAGATCTCGGGACGCTGGTAGTTGTGGGCGAGGAGGATCGCGTTCTTCTCCCTCTTCAGGCGTCGGATGACCTCGAACTCGGCCTCCATCTCCCGGCAAGCCTCCGGGCTGTAGCAGGTGTCGAGGCCGAGCCGCGCGAACTTATCTCTCAGCGTTTCGGTGCCCATGAGGGAATTATACCTCCGCGGACCGGAGATGAGGAGCGGGTCGTGATAGGGCGTGGTCGGAGGAAAGCATGCCGTCACCGCCGACTCGCCATGCCTTCTCGCTCACCTATGAACCGCCCTCCTGGCGGCCTGTGAGGGTTCGGCCTGCGGCGACGATCCTGTCGCCGCGACGGCCTCACAAACCGTTCAAAGGCACGGCAAGTCGGCGGTCGGTGGACGATGGACGCACCCGATGATGACAGCCTGCGCGGGATTCCATAGATTCCTCTTCGTGGCCGCGCCTTCCGATAAGCCCCTGATCCTTGCCATCGACCAGGGCTCGACCTTCACCAAGGCGCTCGTCGTCGATCCCGGGAGCGGAACGATCCTCGCCTCCGGGCGCGCGCCGGTCGAGGACCTGCGCGCGGAGTCGCTCATACGGTCGGTGCGCGCGGCCCTGCGGAATATCTCGTCGAAGGGGAAGTTCCGTCGTCGCACGATCGTCGTCGCGATCGCCAACCAGCGCTCGACGCTCTGCTGTTTCGATGCCGCCGGTCTCCCCCGAGGCAAAGTCGTTCCATGGTGGGACCGCTCGGGTCTCTCCACCGCCGATGTCACATCATCGACTGCACGTCGCTTTCAAGAACTGACCGGCCTCCCTCTCCTTCCGAACTGGTGGGGAGGCAAGCTTGGAAAGACGGCGCGCCGCGATGCCCCGGGCCTTCGTTACGGGACGGTCGACACCCTGCTCCTCGCCTGGCTGACCGGGGGTGCCTCGTTCATGACCGACATATCCAACGCCGCTCGAACCGGCCTCGTGGACGTGCGGCGCGGCCGGCGCTCGCCTGCTCTCGCGAAGATCCTCGGGGTGCCCCCGGCGATTCCTCTGGCCGAAGTCCGATCGAGCCTCGATGATTTCGGCGCGCTGGATCCATCACGGATCGGTCTCGCGGGTCGCATCCACGCCGTGCTCGGCGATGCCGGCGCCTCGCTCATGGGCGCGACCGGCGGCCGCGCGGGCGTCCTCTGCCTGACGCTCGGAACGGGCGCCTTTCTCCACATGCCCCTTCCCGGCCCGACGACTCCCCCCGACGGCCTCTACCTCGCGCCGGCCTGGAAGGCGCGACGCCGCGTCCAGTGGACCTTCGAGGCGGCGATTCCCGCGATGAGCGCGGCCCTGGCGGAAGGACTCGCCGCCGCGGGACTCAGGCCGGGAATGGAGATGCGCATCGCGCCCCGCTCGCCGCGAAAGAGGCTCGACGCTTTTCTCCTCCCGTCGGGAGGCGGCGCCCTGGGACCCGATTGGAGCGGGATCCGGCTCGAGGGCGCCTGGCGGACCGCATCGCCCGAGGAGAAGCTCGGCGCGCTGTATGAGGGTCTGGCGCTGCTCGTGGCCCGGGGTATCCGGCATTTTCCCTCGAGGCCCGGGCTGATCGCGGCGGGTGGCGGGCTTTCGCGTTCCCCGTTTCTCCTGCAGGCGATCGCGGACCTCTCGGGCGTTCCTGTGGCGCCGCTTCGCGAGGCCGAGACGACGGCCTGGGGCGTCGCGAGGCTCGCGGCGATCGGGCTCGACGCGGAGCTCCCTCATTCGGAGTTCGGGCCGGTTCTCTCTTCGCGCCTCGGCGCGAAGGAACGACGAATCCGGCAGGCGCGCTTCGAATCGCTCCTGCAGAAGGCGGGACCGGTCAGCGCCTGAGGATCTCCTCGAGCACGCCCCATGCATCTTCGGCGCGCCGGGTCCACGAATTGGCCTTCGCCCACGCGAGACCCGCGCCGCTCATCGCTCGCCGCCGCGCGGGGTCGCCCATGAGCTCCCGGACGGCGGCCGCGACCGCCTCCGGATCCTCCTCCGGCACGAAGACCCCGTTCTCCTCCGTGACCGCCTCCGCGACGCCGCCCGTGCGCGTGGCCACGATCGGCACGCCGCAGGCCGCGGCCTCGAGATACGAGATACCGAAGCCCTCGACCCAGCCCTTCTCCTTCATCTCGCGTCCCGGCATGACGAAGAGATCGCCCAGCCGGTAGACGTCGGCGAGATCCGCCTCGTTCACGAATCCCGTGAAGACGACGCGGTCTTCCAGGCCGAGTTCACGGACGAGAGCGCGCAGGAACTCCTCCCGCGAAGAGTTCAGGGCCCACCCGCCGGCGACGAGGTAACGGAGGTTCGGGTGGGAATCCTTGAGAAGAGCCATGGCGCGGATGACGATGTCGTGTCCCTTGCGATCGACGAGCCCTCCGACCGTCGCGATGACGTCACGGCCGTCGAGGTTCCACTTCCTCACGAGATCGGCATTCTTCGGCGTGGGCGCGTATCGCTCGAGATCGACGCCGTTGTGGATCACCTCGATCCTCTCCCGCGAGATCCCGAGCCCGGCGACCGCCTCCGCCGTGAAGGAACTGACCGGCAGCACCCGGTCGGCCGACTTCAGGGCCTGGGTCATGAGGAACCGGTACCAGGGGGAACGCGCGGGCCCCAGGATCTCAGCGCCGTGGGCCGAGACCGTGAAGAGCGTGCCGCGCACGCCCTTCAGGCGCGCCAGGGCCGGCCCCCATCCGATCCAGGTGTGGGCCATGACGAGGTCGGGATCGATCTCGTCGAGGAGCCGCACGAGGTGACGGTAGGCGTGGTAAGGATCGCGCAAGGGGCCGGAAGGCCACTCCACCATGCGCGCCGGGACGTCAGGCTCCTTGCCCTCGGGGCGATGCCCGACCCGGCGCGCGACGACTGACACGTCCGCACCGAGCTTCACGAGTTCCCGGGCCCATGACTCCGAGTAGACCGCCATGCCGCCGAGGGCCGGGGGATAGTCGGAGGTCACGATGAGCAGGCGCATGGGAGAGGTATATCAGAGAGAGTGAGGAGTGAGGAGTGAGGAGTGAGGAGGGAGGAGGGAGGAGGGAGGAGTGAGGAGGGAGGAGTGAGGAGTGAGGAGGGAGGAGGGAGGAGTGAGGAGGGAGGAGTGAGGAGGGAGGAGGGAGGAGGGAGGAGGGAGGAGTGAGGAGGGAGGAGGAGTCCGGCGTGGTTGCTTTTCGGAGGCGCCTCCGGTATCAATCGGTTCATGGCTCCTGGCACTCCGCCGTCGCACGATACGATCCTCGCGGAATACCTGCGCATCGCGCCGCTCTCCCGCGCGATCATACGTTCCCGCGAGATCGAGTTGATCCTGGAGGAGGGGCTCTCCGGCGGGAGGCTCATCGACCTCGGCCACGGCGACGGCACCTTCGCCTCTTTCCTCGAGGCGCGGGACCTGCGCTTCTTCGTCGGGGTGGATCTCTCGTGGGAGGAACTCCGCCGCGCACGCGGACGAAGCTCGGCGCGGCTCGTCGCCGCCGAGATGGAACGCCTGCCGTTCCGACCGGGCGCCTTTGACGGCGCCCTCTCCAACTGCGTGCTCGAACACGTCGAGGATCTGGACCGGGCCTTCAGGGAAGCGGCGCGCGTGACGCGACCCGGGAGCCGGATCCTTGCGACGGTGGTAACCGACCGCTACGAGGACCTGCTCTTCTGGCCCCGCCTGCTTGATCTTCCGGGGTTCCGATACCTGCGCCGCGCCTACCTGGGCTTCATCGCCCGCCGTTTCGTCCACCGCCGATACCCGCCCGTCGCGGAGTGGTTGAAGCGCGCGCGCGAAGCGGGCCTGGCGTTCGAACGACTGCGGCCGTACGTGGGCGCGCGCCGCCAGGCTCTCATGGATCTCTTCCTGCCCTGGGTGCAGGTGAGCCGTTTCCTGCGGGTCCTCTTCGGCCGCGAGACGATCCTGCCCGATCGCTGGCCCGCGAGCCGGGTCGAACGCATGCTGGAGAGTGACCGCGAGATCCAGTCTCCCGCCGAAGCCGCGAACGCGTTCCTCGTTTTCAGGAAGGTGTAGCGGCCGGGGAAAGCAGTTCGAGGTACACGGCGACGACCTCGTCGACGTGCCGAAAGAGATCGAAGCGGTCGCCGGCCGTCACGAGTTCCTCGCGCGTGTGCGCGGGGGACTCCAGCTCCGCGAGGATCCGCCCCGCCCACGACGCCGTCGAGGCAGGGAGGAAGGGGTCGCGCAGGGCCCCGAGCACCTCGACGAGACCGCCCACGCGCCGCGCCAGCACCGGAACGCCCGCGCGCAGGGCCTCCGCCGCCACGCGGCCGAAACCCTCCACGCGGGATGGAACGACGACGAGGTCGAATTCCGGAAGATGGTCCGCCGCGTGCTCGATGAAGCCCGTCGCCGTGACGCGGCCGGGGTGACGGTCGCGTAGGGCGCGCACCTTCTCGCCGACGGGACCGCGGTCGTCTCCGATGAAGACGAACCCGACGTCCTCCCGGGCTCCGATGATCTCCTCGACCGCCGGCAGGAGGTCCTCGTGGCCTTTTTCCGGCGTCATGCGCCCGATGACGGCGACGTGCCTGCGGCCGGTCGGAAGGCCGAGAGTCGTTTCGGCCGGCGTGGGTCTCTTGACGCCGTTATACACGACGCGCACGCGGCTCGATCCCGCGAATCTCTCGGCGGTCGCCCGCGAATTGGCGATGATGAGATCGGGGATCCGCTTGAGGCCCGGGTCGATCTTGTCACGGCCGGCGACGCGGACGTGCCAGATGAGGGGCTTGCCCGTGCGGGCCATCCACGAGGCGACGAGACCGCGCGGGCCGGTCGCGTGCACGAGGTCCGCCTCCTGCGCCAGCCGCTCGATCGCCGCGGCCGCGCCCGGGATCGAGCGCGGGATGACGCGGGCATCCACTCTCTTCGCGAGATCGCCCTCGCCGGGCACGGTGACGATCGGGCGATGCCCGATCCGTCTCAGTCCCTCCACCAGCTCCACCAGCCCGACTTCTCCTCCTCCGACGAGCGAGGAGAAGTTCGCTACGATGAGCGGGGCGACCATGGCCGATTCGCGGGTTCGGGAGGGTTCTCGCGGTAGATGCGCCGGGCGCGTCGAAAGGCCGCGGCGTCGACGGTCATCTGGCGAAGCTTCAGTTTTGCGAGCCACCAGAGACAGTTGAAGAGGATGGAGGACCGGAGCGAGGACTGGCCGAAGCGCCGGTCCTCGTAGATGTACGGCACCTCGCGCACGGGGAACCCCCCGCGCACGATGCGATAAAGGACTTCACCCACGATCGCGGGCCCCTCGGCGCGGAGCGTCCCGAGATCGATCGATTCGAGCACGTGTCGGCGGAAGACGCGGTACCCGGCCGTGCAGTCGTGGACGGGATACCCCATCACGGTGCGCGTCATCAGGTTCGCGATCTTGGTGACCGCCACGCGCCCGAAACTGCGGTTCACCTCGCCGCCGCCCTTGACGAGCCGCGAAGCGAAGACGACGTCGACGCCCTCCAGTGCCTCCAGGAGAACCGGGATGTAGCGCACGGGATGGGAGAAGTCAGCGTCCATCTCGATCACGATCTCCGCGCCCATTTCCAGCGCTTTCCGGAATCCCGCGATGCCGGCCGACCCGCGCCCGCGCTGGGTCGTCCTGAGGAGGAGATGGACGAACGGCGATCTCGCCGCGAGATCCTCGACGATCCGTGCCGTCCCGTCGGGCGAGTTGTCGTCCACGACGAGAACGTGGATGCCGCTCTCGAGCGCGAGGATGCCCTCGATGAGGAGAGGGATATTCTCCGACTCGTTCCAGGTCGGGACCATCACGACGATCATGGGCGTCGTCACCGATGACTTCTCAGTCGCACGGAGACGGTCCCAGCCGCGCCTTGAGCCGGCGATAGACTTCCTCGGGAGCGATCTTTCTCATGCACCCGGGCCATCGGCCGCAACGCGCGTTGTAGCAGGGACCCTCGCCCGAGACGACCGCTTCGCCCCGCCCGAACCATTCGATCTCGTGGGCGCTCGTCGAGCAGAAGAGCCCGATGACGGGCGTTCGGACCGCGAGCGCGACGTGCAGGCCGAACGAGTCGCCGGAGACGACCGCGTCCGCGCGCGCGAGGGTCTCCGCGAAGATCCTCACCGCCGCCGGTGGAATCGATTCCACCTCCGCCCGCGCGGCGAAGTTGGCGAGGAGCCCGCGTTCCGCCTCGCCGCCGACGAAGACCGGCGTGTCCCCGCCGTCGCGCACCCGCCTGGCCAGCGCCACCCAGCAGTCGTCGGGCCAGGCCTTCGTCGGCCAGCGCCCCCCGACGCCGATGTTCAGGGCCACGAGCCGCCCCTCGCGGGTCTCGGTGGGACGGTCCGCGAGCGCCCCGAGATCCAGTTCGTACTCCTCGCCGGCATAGTCATATCCCGACATCTCGAAGAGGATCCGGGGCACGGTCTTCCGGTTCCCGCGGAACTTCAAGTCGTCGTCCATGCCGAGCCTCAGGGCGTAGCCGGAACGGCGATCCAGGGCGATGAGGCGCCCGCTCTCGTTCAGCCCGAAACCGCGCTTCTCCGCCGCGCGGGCGGTCATGGCGAGCGCGGCCGCGGCCGGGGCCTTGTCGAGCGAGAAGACCGTGTCGAAGCGTTCGACCGCGAGAAGCGTCGTCGTCTCCGCACCGAAGACCAGGAGGCGGTCGATGTTCACCGCCAGCGACAGCACCTCCCGGCTCGCCTCGTCGCAGATCCAGGTGATCTCCCCGAAGCCCTCCCGGCGGAGCCGCGCGAGGAGCGGCGTCGTGCGCAACGCGTCGCCCGGGGCGCCGAACTTGATGACGAGCGCCCGGCGCGGCACGGGGGCGAACTCGTCGCAGTCCCAGCAGACCTTCCTCCTGCGGCAGGGCACGTCGCCGCGGAAGTGGAGGCAGTCGGGACGCGGAAGATGTTCAGAGGTCACGGTTCTTCCCTTCGCGCTTCATAGATGCGGACCTCGGGCAGGATATCAGAGACGTATACCCGGCGGAAGAAGCGGCCGTCGGAAAGGACGGGGTCGGCGTGGAGCGCGGCCGTGGCGACGCCGATCGTGTACGAATCGCGGATCACGAAGCGCGCGCCCGGCGGCCAGGCCCGCGTGTCGGTCGTCGCCGGGTAGCTCATCGCCTTGCGACCGGTGTAGAACCAGACCGCGGCGGGCTTGCGCGCGAGGACGAGGTCGTTCGCCCTCGCGTGCTCGCCGACCCACTCCACGGCCTTGAAGTACGCGACGTCCTCGCGGGGCACGGGCGCGCCGACCGCGAGTACCGATCCGGCGACGAGGATCGCGCTCCACGCGACCGCGACGCGGGCGCGGCGGACGGGCGAGGAGAAGAGGTGGAGCAGGTATCCGGCCAGCGAGGGGTAGATCGAGAAGAGGTAGCGATCCGAGTAGACCGGGTGCACCAGGTACATCCCGACCGAGAGGACGACGAAGAGCTCCTCGGGGCCGAATCCACCCGAGCGGACGCGGCGCAGCGCGCCCCCGAGGACGGCCGCGGCGATCGCCAGGCTCGCCCCGACCTTCAGCGGAAAGAGCACGCCGCCCGGCGGGATGGCGCGGAAGAAGGGAGGCAGGAGGACGTCCGCGGCGATCCGCCCCGCGTACCGCGCGGCGTTATGAGGCACGCGGCGCGTGAAAATCTCCAGGGGCGAAAGCACGCCCGACGAGGGATCGTAGATGTCGGCCTGGAGGATGTGGGAGCGCACGTAGTCGCTGCCGTGAGAAGCCTGCCAGAGCCACCACGGGGCCATCCCGACCGCGAGGACGAGAACCGTTGCGGCCAGGGCGGCCGCGCGCCGCTTCCAGGCGAGCCAGGAAAGCGCGGCCAGGACGAGCGGGAGGGCGGCCGATTTCAGCAACCAGGCCGCGCCGAGCCCCAGCGGGATGAAAGGATCGATCCCCGGCGGCGCGCCCGGATCGGTCGATCGCCCCAGGCGCACGAGCACGGCGTAGCAGAGCCCGATGAAGAGGATCTCCGGGAGGACGGAGGTGCCGTATTCGCCGAAGAGCGGCGAGACGGCGAAGGGGAGCGCGGCGACGAGACCGGTCGCGGGATCGCGTCGGCGCGCCGCGAGGGCGACGGCGGCGACGGCAAGGACCGACCAGGCCGCGACCCAGAGCCGCGCCGTGCCGACGCTTTCGGGCGGCAGGGCGGCGATGGGGTAGAGGAGCAGGGGAAAGAGGGGAGGATACTGGACCTGGGGAGGATCTCCCGGGACGTTGATCGAGGCATAACGTCCCTCGTGGATCGAGCGTGCGAGGGCGAGATAGGTCGCGTCATCGCCCGTGACGAGGTAGAAGCGTCCGGCGAGGAAAGCGAAGAGAAGCAGCGCGGCGAGAACGAGGAGGCGCTTCACGGCTTTCGAACCCGCACGAGAAAACGGTTCGAAAAACGCGCGGCGAGGAGGGGACGGATGAGCGCGTCGAATCCGGGGATCCGCGAGAGAAGCGGCACGTGGAACTCGTAATACCGCACGTCCGTCTCGAAACCCGCTTCGACCAGCGCGGCCCGGGCCTCCCCGGGCGTGGCCAGGCCGAAGTGATCCGGATCGACGTAGGTCCGCCAGGCCGGTACCGGCTCGCGGCGCAGGCCGAGCGCGCGCTTCAGTCGCTCTCCGCGCAGTTCCCACTCGACGCGCGCGCGGTTCGGAGTGTACACGACGCCCCGCCCGCCGTGCTTCATGACGCGGTGCATCTCCCGGAAGATCGGCGGTTTCTCCGCGTCCGGCACGTGCTCGATGAAATCCGCGTTGGCGACGGCGTCGAAAACGCCGTCGCGGAAGGGAAGAGCGCGGGCATCGCCGCGCACGCGGGGGGCCGGTTTGTCTCCCATCCTCGCCGCCGCCTCGCGGCCCTTCAGGAGCGCTTCCCGATCGCGGTCGAGCCCGACCGGTTTCGCCGCGCGCCGCGCGCAGTGGAAGGAGAAGGTGCCGAGGGCGCAGCCGAGGTCGAGGATCCGTTCTCCCGGTCGCGGCGAAAGGGCCTCCAGGACCCGCTCGATCCTCTCCCTGGCCCAGGCGCCCGCGGGTTCCAGGTAGTGCCCGCGAATGTGATCGAAATCCGCGTCCGAGAGGATCACGGGTTCTCGGGTGGCGTCTCGCGCGCGGAGCGTGCCGCGGACGCGACGCGCACGAAAGGGGCCGCGGCTACGAGGCGCCGCGCGGCGGCTTCCGCCTCGGCACGATTCGGGAACATCCCGATCACCGTGGGACCGGAACCGCTCATCATCGCGAGCGCCGGGCCCGTGCCGCGCACTGCCTCGATCAACCGCGCCACGCCCTCGTGCAGGCGGCAGGTCACCGGTTGAAGGTCGTTGGAGGCGAGAGGCCCGGCTTCGCTCCAGTCGCCGCGCGCGAGAGCCGCGGCGAGGCGCCCCGGATCCGAAGGCGGCGCGGTCCTCGGAGCGGCCCTCCACGCCTCGAAGACGGATTTCGTCGGCACCTCGAAGCCCGGGTTCGCCACGACGAAGTGCGGGAGCCTGCCCAGCGCGAAGGGTTCGATGGTCTCGCCGATCCCCCTGACGACGGCCGGTTCTCCCGAAAGGCAGTACGGCACGTCCGCGCCGAGCTTGAGCGCGAGCGCGGCGAGATCGGGGTGCTCCGCACCGAGGAGCCGCAGGACGGCCGCGGCATCGGTCGAGCCGCCGGCCAGCCCCGCCCCGACGGGAATGCGTTTCCGGATCGTGAGGCGATAGGCCGGGGCGATCTCTCTCAGGCGACAGACCTCCTGCAGGGCGCGAACCGCGATGTTGCGCCCGTCGCACGGCAGGGCCCCGGCGCCCGTCGCGTCGGCCTCCGCCGTGACCGCGGCCGAGAAGGAGGCCGCGGGCTCGAGGGAGACGGTATCGTGCAGGTCGAGCGAGAGGTTGACCATCTCGAGGTCGTGGTAGCCGTCGGGCCTCCGGGCGAGCACGTTCAGGAGGAGGTTGATCTTCGCGCGCGCCGGAGTCGTAAGCACGGATCCATCATAGGGAGGAGGGGAGAGAACGGAAAGGGCAAACAGGACGTCCCGTCGACGGCTCGCCCGTGACGGACGGACGCGCATTCCCGCGCTCGGGCGCGTCCGCATTCATCACGAGTTACATGACCCGCGAAACGCGGCCACGACCTCGCGCTCCCGGCGCTTGTCTCGGATTTCGAAGAGGGGTATAAAGAAGCGAGCGAATGAACGCAGCCGTCTATGGGGTCTCGCGGTGAGGAGTTTCGGGCCGAGCCGGGCCTTGCGTGCCGCGAAGATCCGCGCCATCCTCCGCGCGCTCGGTCTCCTGTATCCCGAGGCCGGCACCTCGCTCCGCTACCGCCGCGACCGCTTTCGTTTTCTCGTCTCCGTCGTTCTCTCGGCCCAGTGCACCGACGCCAAGGTGAACCGCGTGACGCCGGTCCTCTTCCGCGCCTTTCCCCGCCCCACCGATCTCGCCGAGGCTCCGACCGGGAGCGTCGAGAGGATCCTGCGGCCGCTGGGCCTTTACCGCGTGAAGGCGCGCAACATCGTGCGAATCGCGGCGGCCGCGCGTGCCGGGCTCGACTGGACGATGGAGGGATTGACGCGCCTGCCCGGCGTGGGGCGGAAGACGGCGAACGTGGTTCTGTCGGAGACGACGGGACGGAGCGAGGGAATCGCCGTCGACACGCACTGTGGGCGCCTCGCGCGCCGCCTGGGCCTGACGCACGAGGAGGATCCGGCGCGGGTGGAGAAGGACCTCGCGGAGATCCTGCCGCGGGCGGCCTGGGGCCGCGTCACCCACCTCTTCATCGCGCACGGCCGCGCCGTCTGTCGCGCCCGGGCGCCGCGCTGCCCGGATTGCCGCCTGCTCGACCTCTGCCCCGAGGGGCAGAGGCGCCGGGAGAGGGTCGCATGATCGCGCTCGGTCTCTCGGCCCTGCTGCTCTTCGCCCATCCCGGCCCCATCGATCATAACGGCGGCCACATCGACGAGATGACGGGCCAGTATCATCTCCACGCGGGCACGAGCTACCAGTTCCGCTACGTGGATGCGGCGGGGCGCATCTGGGAAGGGAACGGTCCGCGCCCCGACGAGAACCTGGGGATCGACCTCAACGACATCTTCTGGCGCACGCCCTTCGTCGTCACCCTGGTGATCACGGGGCTCGGCGCCGGGCTGCTGTACTATGTCCTCGAGACGTGGTTCCAGAGGCGTCGCCGCCACCGCCACCGCAGGAGGCACACCGGATGATCAAGATCACGATGCCGGACGGCTCGATCCGCAAGATCGCTCCGGGTACGACGGTCCGCGAGATCCTCGGCGAGGACCCGAGGCTGCTCGCCGCCTCCGTCGATCACCTGATCGTCAGCGCCGACTATCGCCTCCTCCGTTCGGCCTCCATCCGGCCGATCGTCTACACGGACAAGGAGGGCAACGAGATCTATCGCCGCACGCTCTCCTTCATCCTGGCCGCCGCCGCCCACTCGGTCTTTCCCGGCGCGCGCGTCCCGATCGGCCATTCGCTCGCGAGCGGCTACTACTACGAGATCCAGGGGCGCGAGTCGTTCTCCGGGAAGGACCTCGAGCGGCTCGAACGGGAGATGATGCGCCTCATCGAGGAGGACACGCCGCTCACGAGGCGCTACACCTCGGTCGGCGAGGCGCTCGAGCTCTTCGAGCGTCTCGGCCGCCGCGACAAGGTGAAGCTGCTGAAGCGCAACTACGATCACGACATTCCCGTCTACGAGCTGAACGGATTCTTCGACGTGCCGCTCGGGCCCCTGGCGCCCGCGACGGGCCGCGTCGACCGTTTCCTTCTCGCCCCGTACCCGCCGGGCTTCGTCCTGCGCTTTCCCGACAAGCGCAACATCGAGCGGATGCCCCAGGCCTCCGACCAGACCCGGCTCTTCGCGGTCTACCACGAGTCGAAGAAGTGGTCGAAGATCATCGGGATCCAGAACGTCGGGGACCTGAACGAGATGATCGCGCAGGGGAAGTTCCACGAGTGCGTCCAGATCGCGGAGGCCCTGCACGAGAAGAAGATCGCCTTCATCGCCGACCGGATTCTCGAGCGTGCGGCCCAGGCCCGCCTCATCTTCATCGCCGGTCCCTCCTCCAGCGGCAAGACGACCTTCGCCAAGCGGCTCGGGGTCCAGCTCCGCG
>CAZWVM010000055.1:0-19834 GCA_964637705.1 uncultured bacterium | reverse complement strand
ACTAGGCTCAATCCGGCCATGAAACCCTTCCTGCGTTCCGTGGCCGCCCTCCTGGCGGCCATCATCCTGAGTTCGTGCGGCTCCCGTCTCGTCGTGACCTCCACGCCTCCCGGTGCGCGGGTCCGGGTGAACAACGCCGAATACGGCGCGACGCCCATGCGGCTCGAGAATCTCCAGTCGGGCGTCTACGATGTCCAGGTCAACCAGGACGGGTACGAGACCTGGCGCAGCGAGATCGAATTGAACACCAGCCAGACCCTCCACGCCATTCTCCGGCCGAAGACGGCGGCGCCGCCCTTGCCGCCGCCCCTGCCGCCCGTGGCCCGCACCCGTCTCTCCGTCTTCGCCGAGCCTGCCGGATCGACCGTCATCATCGACGGGCGAAACCGCGGCGTCGCGCGCGCCGGCGAGCCGATCCTCGTCGACTACGATCAGAGCCCGACGCTCTCCGAGATCGTCGTCGAGAAGCCGGGCTTCAACCGGTGGATCCGGAGCGTCGCGATGGAGAGCCAGCGTGACAACCGCGTCTTCGTGAAGCTCGCTCCGGTCTCGAACTGGTACGACTACGTCACCGACGGAGAGTTCCTGCGTCGCACCGTCCAGCAGGTCGTCGCCTCCTCCTCGAACTTGCCCTCGCTCCGCCGCGGCGCGCGCCTCGCCGTCCTCTCCATCACCCACGCCGAGGGCTCCGACGAGCCCCTCCAGGCCGTCGTGGAGGACGCCCTCGTCTCCGCCCTGGCCCAGGCCGGGTTCTCGCCGGCCGAGCGCGACGACCAGATGCTCGTTCAGCTCGCCCACTCCACCTCCGGCGACTCCCTGCCTTACCGCGTTCTCACGCAGCACCGAGGCTCCGAGGATCCCTTCCTCTACGACGCCGAGCTCGTGACCACGCGCACGGAGGAGGTGAGGGAGGAATACCCGATCGTCAACCGGTCGACGTCGGTCACGCGCTCGAACCAGAACTGCCGCGAGGCGACCGAGGAGCGGACGACGTCGCGCGAGGAGCGGGGCGTCCTGACCTACGACCGGACCACCTTCGTTCTCGAAGGGTCCCTCCCGACGGCGGACCAGTTCCTGGCCTACCGGATCCTCGAGTGCGGGCTCTCCAAGACCCCGGTCGTCGAGGGCAATCCCCGGCCGGAACCGACCTTGCACCGTTACGCGAGCCTGCGGGTGCACGTCCGCGTCATCGACGCCAAGAGCGGGATCGTGACCTGGGCCGGCTACCTGACGGGCGAGAGCGCGGACGAGGTTCCGGAGCGGGTCAGCGCGGACCTCGCGAACCCCCCGACGCGTTTCACCTCCGAGCCCCTGCCCGATTCGTGGCAGAGGCTCAGGCACGGCACGCGCCGCCACCGCAACGTCGAGGAACCGGCGGGCACGTCGCGTGTCGAGAGCGTCGACAACCTGGCGGCGCCCTCTCCGCGGCTGAGGTAGTTTCCTGGCGGACCCGGCATGAACTCCCCGCGCGCCCGCTCCGCGTTCCTACCCTTTCTTCTCCTGCTCGCGGCCTGCACGCCCGCGCGCTTCTCGATCTATTCCCGTCCCGGCGGCGCCGAGGTCCTGGTCGACGGCCGTTTCGTCGCGCGGACCGTGAACGAGGCGCAGGCGGTCAAGGTGGAGGTTCAGCCGGGCGACCACGCGGTGCGCGTGACGCGCGAGGGATTCGAGCCGTGGGAGCGAACGGTGAAGGCCTTCGTCGGCCGTGACGTCGCGGTCATGGCGGACCTCGCGGCCGTTCCGCCCCCGCCCGTCTACATCCCGCAGGGGGGGCTGGAGATCCGCACGACGCCCGGCGGGGCGAGGCTTTCGCTCGATGGGCGCGTGATCGGCCGGACGAAGGAGGACGGAACGACTCCGGTCCTCGTCGAGAAGATGGCGCCGGGCCGTTACGTCCTGCGGGTCGAGAAGGAGGGTTACGGGGCCCACGAGGAGCGTTACGAGATCTTCGCGAACCAGGTTTCGCGCGCCGCCGTCCGTCTCCTGCCCCTGAAGCCCTACTACTGCTTCCCGAACAACTCCGACCTTCTCCGCCAGACCACGCTGCGTGCCGTCCGCGGCGTCGCGCACCTGCCCGGGATGAGGACGTCGAAGACCATCGCCGTTGTCGACCTCGACGGGCCGGACGCGAACCCGGTCGGCCTGCGCGCGCTCGTCGAGGACGCGATCATCGCGGAACTCGTGCAGAAGGGACGCGCGGTCGCCGAACGCGGCGACCACCTGCTGGTGCGGATCGCCAACGAGGCGGCGCGCGGGGAGACGCTGACCCTGGACGTGCTGACGAAGCACGAGGGCCCGGACCGCCCCTTCCTCTACGACGCCCGACTCCGCACCTTCGCCGACGCGGCCGTCCTCGTCACCGAGAACCGCGGCGGCGGAGCCCGGCAGATTCTCGTCCGGGACCGCTCCACGCCGCCGGAGGCGAGGATCCCGGCGGCCGACCAGGTGCTCGGCTACAAGATCGTCGAGGAGACGCTGCGGGTCGACCCCGTGGATCGGCCCGGGGACGAGGAGTCGATGCTGAGGCGCGAGGCGATCCTGCGTCTCTACGTCCGCCTCATCGACGCCCGCACGGGCGTCGTCCACTGGGCCGAGCGCTTCGAGGCGTCGCTCCTCGACCACGTCCCGGTGCGCGTCTACCGCTGGCTCGAGACCCCGCCGGAACGGCTCTACGCCTACGAGGAGCCGGCCGGTCCCGCGCGCCCGGTCGTGACCGGAGCGGAGACCATGCCCGTCGACGTGATCGAGGCCTCCGATCTCGGCCTGATGAACGACGCGGACGCGCTCTTCTGGTATTACCGCAACGTCGGCGAATCCTACCTGCGCGCGGGCCGCGCCTCCGAGGCGGTGCGTCTCCTCGACGAGGCGACCGCCTTGAGGCCCGGGGACTACGAGGCGCGGATGTTTTTGGCCGAGGCTCGCCTCTCCGCCGGCGATCTCGACGGCGCGGCGCGCGACTTCCGCGAGGCCTTCCGCCGCCTGACAGCCCCGGAGAACTGAACGCGTGAGCGTGCGGCTGGAACTGCGTTCCGTCCGCCCCGGGATGATCCTGGCCGCGCCCGTCCACACGCGCGACGGCAACATGCTGATCGAGAAAGGCACCGTTCTCACCGCCCATACCCTCGACCTCATCGACCTGTGGGGCGTCTACGACGTCGAGGTCGAGGATCCTGCGGAGTCGCCGCTTCCGCGTCCGACCTCGACCGCGGCCCCGTCGTCCCGGGACGTGGCCGAGCAGCGCGAGAGGACTCGCCGGCGGATCGGCGATCTCGGCACGTGGGTCCGGTCCGAGGTGAAGCAGGTCCTCACGCGCATCCACGATCTTCGCGGCGACATCGATGCGGAGAGGGTCCGCCAGGTCACCACGACGATCGTGGACGAGTCGATCCAGTCCCGCGACTTCATGGCCTCGCTCACCTCGATCCTCGACTACGACACCTATCTCTTCTCGCACTCCGTTCACGTTTCGATCCTCTCCGTCGTGGTCGGCATCGCGATGGGGATGACGCGCAAGGAGGCTCACTCGCTCGCGGCGGGATCGCTCTTGCTGGACGTCGGCATGCTCGAGATCGACCGGGCGATCTGGGAGAAGCCGGGCCCCTTGTCGGACAACGAATTCGAGACGATCAAGCGGCACCCGGAACTGGGCGCGGCGCGGGCCGAGGCGCTCCTCGGGGACGACCCCGACGCCCTCTCGATCGTGCGCCAGCACCACGAACGCATGGACGGATCGGGCTATCCGCGCCGCCTGCCGGCGCGCGCCATCGCGCCGTGCGCCCGGATCGCCGCCGTCTGCGACGTCTACAACGCGATGCAGGCCCCGCGCGTCTACCGCAAGAAGTGGCTGCCCTACCAGGTCATGAGCCATCTCCTCGTCTCCTCGACCGAGACCCTGGACGCGGACGTCGTGAAGGTCTTTCTCCGCACGCTCTCCGCGTATCCCATCGGCTCGCTCGTGAAGCTCGACACCGGCGAGATCGGGGTCGTCGTCTCTTCCAACCGCCACAGCCCGATCCGCCCGGTCGTGAAGATCTTCCTCGACGCCCGCGGCGCACGCCGCGCCGCGCCCTCCTTCGCCGACCTCGCCGCCGATCCTCGTTTCATCGTCGGCCCGGTCGATCCGCAGGTTCTCGGCGTTCAACCCTACGACGAGTTGTGAGCGAGGACGGCGTAGAACTCTCCCGCGAAGAGGAATCCTCGTCGCGGCAGGGCCTGGCCCGCTGCGTTTCGGCCGTTCTTTCCGGCATCGAGGGGGCGGCGATCGACGTCGAGGTGGCGGTCGGGAGGGGACTGCCGGGATTGAGGCTCGTGGGCCTGCCGGCGGCGAGCGTGAAGGAGTCGGAGGAGCGGGTGCGCTCGGCCGTGAGGCGTTCCGGATTCTCCTGGCCCCGCTCCCGGGTGACCGTGAATCTTGCGCCGGCCGACCTGCGCAAGGAAGGCTCCGCCCTGGACCTCCCCATCGCCATCGCGACGCTCGCCGCATCGGGCGGCGTGTCGCCCGAGACGCTCGCGGGATGGATGATCCTCGGGGAGCTCTCGCTCGACGGTTCGATCCGGGCGATCCGCGGCGCCCTGAACTACGCGCTCCTGGCGCGCGAGAAGCGGCTCGCGCGGCTGCTGGTGCCGCGCGAGAACGCGCCCGAGGCGGCCTTCTGCGAGGGCGTGGAGGTCTACGGCGCGGAGAACCTTGCGGAGGCCGCGGCGATCCTGGGGGGACGGGGCCGTGCCGTGCCCGCGCCGGTCCGCCCGCCGGACCCCGAGGCCGAAGCGGACTTCTCGGAGATACGGGGGCTGGAAACGCCGCGCCGAGCGGCGCTCGTCGCCGCCGCCGGCGGGCACAACCTCCTGATGATCGGCCCTCCGGGATCCGGCAAGACCATGATCGCCCGCCGCCTGCCGACGATCCTGCCGCCCCTCTCCTTCGACGAGGCGCTCGAGATGCTGCGGGTCCACTCGGCGGCCGGACTCACGCAGGCCGGCATCCTTTCCACCGCGCCCCCGTTTCGCGGTCCGCATCACACCGTCTCGACCGTCGGTCTGATCGGGGGCGGGAATCCCCTGCGTCCCGGCGAGATATCGCTCGCGCACCGGGGACTCCTCTTTCTCGACGAACTGCCCGAATATCGCCGGGAGTTGCTCGAGTCGCTGCGCCAGCCGCTCGAGGACGGGTACGTGACGGTGACGCGCGCGCGGGGCACGGCCGTTTTCCCGGCCCGCTTCATGCTCGTCGCGGCCATGAATCCCTGTCCCTGCGGCCACCTCGGCTCCTCGACGCCGTGCGCCTGCCCGCCCGCCGATGTCGCGAGGTACCGCCGACGCATCTCCGGCCCGCTCCTCGACCGCATCGACCTGCACGTCGAGGTGCCGCGGCGGCCCTTCGCCGAGACCTCGGCCGCCTCGTCCGTCGACGGCGAATCCTCGGCCGTCCTCCGCGGCCGCGTGCTCGCCGCGCGAAAGCTCCAGGAGGACCGCTACGGACGGTCGCGCTACCGCACCAACGCCGCGGTGGCGGCCCGGACCTTTCGCGCTTCGATCGCGATCGATCCGAGTGCCCGGCAGCTGCTCGAGGCCACGGTCGACGGGCTGGATCTCTCGGCACGCGCGGCGGAGAAGATCCTGCGCGTCGCGCGCACCATCGCGGATCTCTCGGGCGAGGAGAGCCTGAACGAAGCGGCGGTGGCGGAGGCCGTGAGTTACAGGGTCCTGGACCGGAGATACCGGTAGTGTCGGGGCACGCGGCGGGACGGTGAACGACGACGGGCTGAGCGGGCTGGCCGCCCTCGAGGGATTGCCGGACGACCTCCTCCGCGCTTTCCGGGAATCGGGCTCGACGCGGGAATACCGCCGCGGCGCGGTCCTGCTGCGCGAGGGCGAAATCGCGCAGGATCTCGGCATCCTCCTCGGCGGCCGCCTTTCGCTCTCCCATCGCGGCCGCGCGATCGCGCCCCTGGAGCGCGGGGGGAGCTACGGGAAGCTCTCGCTGATCGCCGGCACGCCCTCGCTCGTCACCGTGACCGTGCGTCACGACGCCCGCGTGCTTCACGTTCCCGCGCGCGTCTTCCGCGACGCGCTCGTCGCCCATCCCCCGTTCGCCGCGGTCGTGATGAAGGACCTGGCGGAGCGCTTCGAGACGATGGGCGCGCGGGAGGAGAGGGAGCCGACGACGGTCGTCGCGGTCCACTCCGCGCCCGCGGGCGTCGGGAAGAGCCGCTTCGCCGGGAACCTCGCCGCGGCGCTCGCCTCCCAGGCCGCCTCGACCGACCGCGTGCTCCTGCTCGACGTCGCCACGGAGGAAAAGAGACGCGAGGACCTCTTCGGCTTCGGGGAGGCTCTCCCCCTCGTCCGGATGAAGGAACTCGAGTCGCGCGGCCGCGCCTCCGGCTTCGCCCGCGCCCACGAGGCCGGATTCGACGTGGTCCGCGTCGCGCACGATCCCGCCCTCTCCGGCGGCGAGGGCGGCGTCGCCCCGCTCCTGTCCGCGCTTTCGCGCGACTATCGCCGGATCGTCGTCGACCTGCCGCCCTTCGTGAACGCCGTCGTCTGGACCTTCCTCGAGCACGCCGACGTCGCGCTCGTCCTTTCCTCATCCGCGTCCGGGCACCTCGACCAGACCGCCGGATTGCTCGTCAAGGTCCCGGTTCCCGCCCGCGTCCTGCTCGTGCGCGGGACCGCGTCGGACCGGGCGGGCCTCGAATCGATCGAGTCGAGGCTGGGCACGGCGGTGGACGAGGTCTTCGACGAACTGCCGGAAGGGGAGATGCGGGTCGATCCGCGCGACCTCTCCTCCCGCTACGCCCGTTCGCTCGTGCGACTCGCGCGTTCGCTCACGGGCAGCCTCTCCGGCCTCGCGCTCTCCGGCGGTGCGGCGCGCGGCACGTCGCACATCGGCGTCCTGAGATGCCTCGAGGAGATCGGGTTCGCGCCGGACTGGATCGCCGGGGCCTCGATCGGTTCCCTCGTCGGGGCGCTCTGGGCCCTGGGCCGATCCTCGGCCGAGATCGAGCGGCTGGCACAGGGGATCCGGCGCGAGGAGTTCTTCCCTCTGACCGACCTTTCGCTGCCGCCGACGCCGGCCGTGATGCGCGGGCGGAAGGTCGACGAGTTCCTGAGGCACGTCTTCGACGACGCGACGTTCCACGACCTGCGCATCCCTCTTCTCGTCGTCGCGACCGACGTGGACCGCGGAGAGGAGGTCGAGATCGGGCGCGGGCTCCTGCGCGACGCCGTCCGCGCCTCCGCCGCGATCCCCGGGATCCTGCCGCCGGTCGAACGGGAAGGACGACGGCTCGTCGACGGCGCCGTCATCAATCCCGTTCCCGTCAGCCTTCTCGCCCGGCGCGGCGTCCGCCGCATCGTGGCCGTCAGCACCGTGCCGTCGCCGGAGGCGATGCGCGGCGCCGACCCCGCGCTCATCCGCAAGCCGCTCCTGAAGACCGGGCTCCTCGAGAACGCATTCCGTCTGGCCTCCGGGTCCGTGCCGGATATCCTTGACGTGATCATGAGGGCCAACCACCTGATGGAAGCGACGATCGCCGAGGCGGGGTGCCGAGGGGCGTCCGTCGTCATCCGGCCCTGGCTGCCGGAACTGCGCTGGATGGATTTCGACGCGAGCCCGCGTTTCATCGAGGCGGGCTACCACGCGGCGCGCGCCGAGGCCGGCGCGCTGGCGCGACTGGCCCGGCCCGGGCCGGTGACCGCGCCGTGATCTCCAACTGGCGCCGCTTCTCCCGCTGGCCGGTCGCGGAGCAGCGGCGCTTCCAGTCCCGGCGCCTCGCGGCCTTCCTGCGCGAAGACCTCGCTCCCTTCTCCCCGTTCTACGCCCGGCTCCTCGAGGAGCACGCTGTCGACCTGGACTCGATCGAGACCCTCGAGGATCTCGAACGTCTGCCCTTCACGACCAAGGACCAGATCGTCGCGGCGCTCGAGAAAGACCCGCTGGCCCTGCTCCTGCGGCCCGGGGAGGAGGGGATCCGCGCGTCGTGGCCGTGGGAGAGGAAATTCCCCCTGGCGGTGCGCCGCGCGCTGCGCGGGGCGAAGGATGCGCGCCGCTTCCTCGAGAAGGAGTACGGCCCCGTCTTCATGATGGCCACGACGGGCCGCACGGCGCGGCCGGTTCCGTTCCTCCTGACGCCCGTGGATCTCAAGCGACTCGCGACCGCCGGTCGCCGCCTCGCCAATGTCCTCGGCATCACGCCGCGGGACCGATGCGTCAGCCTCTTTCCCTACGCGCCTCATCTCGCCTTCTGGCAGGTCGCCTTCGCGGGCTTCGAGTCGCGGCTTTTCATCCTCTCCACGGGCGGCGGCAAGACCATCGGCACCGCCGGGAATCTCCGCGCGATCGCGCGGATGAAGCCCGCGGCGCTCTTCGGAGTGCCGTGCTACGTCTACCACGTGCTGCGCTGCGCCGCCGAGGAGAAGGTCGACCTCGCGGGACTGCGGACCATCACGCTGGGAGCCGAGCGCGTGACGGCGGGTTTGCGCGAGCGTCTCAAGGAACTCTGCGCCCGGCTCGGCGCGCCCGGCGTCTCCGTCACGGGCACCTACGGCTTCACCGAGGCGAGGACCGCCTGGACGGAATGCCGCGAGGGGAGCGGATACCACCTCTATCCCGACATGGAGGTCTTCGAGATCGTCGACCCGGCGACGGGCCGCGCGCTCGGCCCCGGGGAGAGCGGCGAGATCGTCTACACCTCGCTCGACAGCCGCGGCACGCCCGTCCTGCGCTACCGGACCGGCGACTGGTGCGAGGGGGGGCTCTCGGTCGATCCCTGCCCCCACTGCGGCCGCACGGTCCCGCGCCTCTCCTCCGACATCACGCGCCTCTCCCAGAGGACCGATTTCCGCCTGACGAAGGTGAAGGGCACGCTCGTCGACCTCAATCACCTGGCGGCGGTCATGAACGCCGTCCCTTCCATCGAGGAATGGCAGGTGGAGATCGGAAAGGTGAACGACGACCCGGACGAGGTGGACCGGCTCGTGCTGCGCGTCGCCCCGTCGGCCGGGTCGAGGATCGACGCGAAGGAGATCGCGCGGCTCGTCTTCGACGCGACGGAGGTCAGCCCGACACGGGTCGAGGAGCGGACGCTTGCGGAACTGGTGGAGGCGCTGGGGCTGGAGACGGAGGCGAAGGAGCGGCGGATCGTGGACCGGAGGCCCGGGGGAACGGGCCCGGGAGGCGCGCGCGCGTGACGCTCCTGGCGCTTCCCGCCGGCCGACGTGTCGCCCTTGTCGCCGGGCTCCGCACCGCCTTCGCCCCGGCGGGCGGCCGGCTCGCGCGCAGCGACGCCGTGTCCCTCGCGCGGCACGCGATCCGCGAGGTGGTGGACGTCGCGAACATCGAGACGGGCCTCATCGACGAGGTCGTTCTCGGCCTGGACACCTCGCGCGCGCGAACGGTGAACGTCGCGCGCGCGGCGGCGCGCGCTGCGGGGATCGCGCCGCGGGTCCCGGCTTTCACCGTCAACCGCGGCCGCGGCTCCGGTCTCGAGGCGGTTCTCGTCGCCGCGCAGAAGATCGCCCTGGGCGCGGCGTCGATCGTCGTGGCCGGGGGCGTCGAGGCGGGCGGGGCGGAGGGGGGCGCGTCGCCCTCCGGCCGCGCCGCGAGCGCCTTCTTCCGCCCCGGGGGACGATCGGCTCGATCGGAATCGGCCCCGGAAGCGCCGCCGGCCGCCGGCTCCTGGTCCGAACTCCGGGCCGCCGAGTTCGGAGTCACGCGCGCGGAACAGGACGCGTGGGCGGCGGAGTCGCACCGGCGCGCCGCGGGAGCCTGGTCGCGGCTCTCGGCCTCGATAACGCCTCTGCCCCTCCCCCCGTGGAACGATTTCTTCGGCCGCGACGAGGGGCCCCGCGAGGATATCGACGGCGCGGACTTCGCCGACGCGACGGCCTTCCGCGAGGGCGGGGCCGTGACGCCCGCCAACTCCGCCCGCCCGGCCGACGGGGCCGCGGTGATACTCCTCGCGCGCGAGGAGACCGCTCGCTCGCTCGGGCTTGCGCCGCTCGCCTACCTGCGCTCCTTCGCGGCGGCCGGTGTCGACGCGGCGACGGCGGGACTCGCCCCGGTCGCCGCCGTCTCGTCCGCGCTCGAGGGCGCCTCGCTTTCCGAGATGGGCGTCATCGAGTGGGACGAGCCGTCGGCCGCCGAACTTCTCTCCTGCGAGCGGGCCTGCGCTTCCCGCGCCTTCGCCGCGCGCCGCCTCGGGCGCTCGATCCACCTGGGAGAGATCGCTCCGGAACGGCTGAACGCGGACGGGGGCTCGATCGCGCTCGGCGACGCCGCGGGCGCCACGGGCGCGCGGCTCGTCATCGCCTGCGTCGCGGGAATGGAGAGGAACGGGGCCTCCCGTGGTCTCGTCGCCCTCTCCGCGACGCCGGACATGGGTCTCGCGGCGGTGTGGGAACGTGACTGATATCGCCCACTGGCGCCGTGAATCCGCCCCGGGAGCGCTGGTCATCACCTACGATCCGCCCGCGCCGCGCCGCTCGGGCCTCTCCTTCGCCGCGGTCGAGGACTTGGCCCGCGCCCTCGACGAGGCGCAAGCCTGTCACCAGGCCGTCCCCGTCCGCGGCCTCGTCATCGCCTCCGCCGTGCCCGGCGGTTTCATTCCCGGTTTCGACCTCGACGACCTCGATACCATTTCGAGTCCCGAGGTCGGGCGTTACCGGGCCGCGGCGCTCCAGCGCGCCGTTGCGAAGATCGCGGATTTCCCCGTTCCCGTCGCCGCGGCGATCGGGGGGCTCTGCATCGGGCCGGGGCTGGAGATCGCCCTGGCCTGCGGGCTGCGCGTGGCGGCGGATACGCGCGCCGTGCGGCTGGGGCTGCCGGAGATCCGGCTGGGGCTCGTGCCGTGCTGCGGGAGCGTGGAGGAATTGGCGCGCCTCATGGGATTGAAGGAATCCCTCGATTTCGTGCTCTCCGGCGATCTCGTCGACGCGCGCTCCGCCTACGAAAAGCACCTCGTCGATCTCGTGGTCCCCGCGGCCCGGCTCTTCGAGGAGACGCTGGGCACGCTCGAGGGGGCCGCGGCGGGCGGTGCGCGGGAGAGGACGCTGCCCGAGCGGATCCGCGAGTCGAAGCTCCTGCGCGGCCGTTTCATCGAGAAGCTTCTGGCGGAGGCCGAGGAGGTCGACGACGGCGTCAACCCCGCCTACGGCGCGGTGCGCGAGCTCTTCCGGGGCCTGAAGGAGGCGGAGGAGGACGGGCTGGAGCCGAGGGATCATTTCGAGGCGCGGCTCTTCGGGGAGCTGGTCTGCGACGGGTTCGCATCGAACGCGCGCTATCGCTGCGCCATCGACGACGCCTCCCGCGCCTCGGTCGCGCGCCGCACCGGGGAAGACGCGGCCGGCTCGCCCGGGGTCGTCTCGATCCTGGGCGCGGGTGCCGGCTCGGGCGAACTGGCCTGGAAGCTCGCTTCCACCGGCGCCGCGGTGCGATTGCACGATCCCTCGGGCCCGCGCCTCCTGGCGGCGCTCGCCGCCGCGGACCGGATGCGGGAAGGCGCCGTGGACGACAGGGTCATCGGCCGCGACGCCGCCCGGGAGGTCTTTGAGCGAATCGCCGTCGGCGTCGACGCGCGGGGCCTCAAGCGCGCCGAGCTTCTCGTCGACAGGGATCCGGGCGCGCGCTCCGCGGCGGGGCGATACCGCGGGGACCTGATCGCGGCGGCGGGCGGCGACTGCGTGATCGCGTGCGAGGCGCGCGCGCTTTCCATCGCCTCGATACCGGAAGCGGCCGGGCGCCCGGGGATGTGGGCCGGATTCCTGCTGCACGCCCCCGGCGGGATCGACGCCCTGGCCGAGATCGCGTGCGGTCCGGGCACGTCCGCCCGCGCGCTTGCGCGACTCGTGCGCGCGGCGGACGATCTCGGGCTTCACGCCGTCATCACCGGCGACGGCCCCGGGTTCCTCGTGACGAGGATCCTCGCCGCGGCCGCGCTCGAGGCCGCGCGCGCCGTCGACGAGGGGGTCGCGGCGCTCGAACTGGATCGCGTCGCCGTCGAGTTCGGGATGGCCGAGGGTTTTCTCGGGCTCTTCGACCGGCTCGGACTGGACGTGCTTTGCGACCTGGCCGAGGCGCGCGCCGCCAACGGCGAATCCGCGTTCGAGGCGCCCGCCGCGCTGCGCGAACTCGTCGCCGCGGGGCATCTTGGCAGGGCCGCCGGCCGGGGGTTCCACGAGTACGAGGCCGGTCGGCTGAAGCGTCCGTGGATCGCGCGGGCCGTCGATGAGGAGGGAGGCGAGGCGGCCGGCATCGAGGACCGCCTGATTTTCGCGCTCCTCTTCGAGGCTTGCCGCGCCCTGGAGGACGGGACGGCCGGGAGCGGGGAGGAACTCGAGGCCGCGGTCACGTACGGCGCCGGCTTCCCCGGCCACCGCGGCGGCGTCCTGCGCTGGGCCTCGTCGATCGGCGCATCGGACCTCGCCCGCCGGGCGGACGCCTTGCGCGAGCGGCATGGCGGGCGCTATGCTCTGCCCGTCGTCTTGAAACGCATCCTGTCGTGAGGTCCGCGTGATGGCCGGGAAGATCGAGAACGTCGCGAGGTTCGTGGATCTCACGCGCCAGGGGCTCGCCTTCTGGCAGACCTACGTCGAATCGTCGACGCGCCGGCACACCGGTTTCCTGTCATCCCTGATGTTCGGAGAACCCTCGTGGGAGATGCTGACCGGCCCCGCCCCGGAGCGGGCCGGCGCGGCGGCTTCGCTCGCGGAGGCCGTCAGGGATGCGCGTGACGCGGCCGGCCGGTCCGCTCTCATCGAGAGGGAGAAGCTGTGCGGCCTGATCATCGCGCCGGAGGACGGGGGTCTCGGTTTCGGCCTTCGCGACGCGATGGATGTCGTGGCCGCGCTCGCCGCGAACGACCCGGCCGCGGCCGTCGCCCTCGTCTCGCAGGCGGCCGCCGTGCCCGGCATGATCCGCGTTCACGGGACCGAGGAGCAGGCGCGGCAGTGGCTCCCGCGGATCGCCTCGGGCGAGAAGCGGGTCGCCTACGCCTTGTCCGAACCCGGGGCCGGGTCCGATGCGCGCTCCCTTCGCACCCACGTCAGGTCCACCGGTTCCGAACTGTTTTTGAACGGCGAGAAGTCCTTTGTCGCCAACGGAGAGGGTGCGGACCTTCTCGTCGTTTTCGCGACCGGGCTGGGCGACTCCGAGGAGGACCGTGCGCGGCTCTCGGCCCTCCTCGTTCCGGCCGGCAAGAAGGGCGTCGAGCGCGTTCCGGTGCGGCTGGGGGCCGCGTGGGAAGGGGCAGGGATTGCTCACGTGTCGTTCCGGGACGTGAGGATTCCGGCGGAGAACCTGCTGGGTCGGGCGGGCGAGGGATATCGCGTGGCCCAGCCGGGGTTGGACGCGGCGCGCATCTTCGCCGCGGCCGTTGCTCTCGGCTCCGCACGGACGCTCGAGTCCGAGGCGCGGCGTCACGTCGCCGACACGGTGCAGTTCGGGAAGGCTCTCGCGGAATTCGACATGGTCAAGGAACGGTTGGCCGCGATCGCGGTCGCGCTGCGCTTCCTCGAGTCGGCGTCGGAGGTGACGGCGGAACTCGGTGACAAGGGTTTCGACGTCTCGGTCGAGTCGGCGTGCGTGAGGCTCGCGGCATCGCGCGAGGCGGCGACGGCCGTCGCGGCCGCGCTCGATCTCCTGGGCGCCGCGGGGCTTGCCGCGGACGGTCCGGCGGGCCGCGCGGTCGAGATCCTGCGCGGTCTGCGCTTCATCGGGGGCTCGGACGATGTCCTGAGGATTTATCTCGCGCTCCAGGGGGGGCGCTCGTCCGCCGAGTTCGTTCTCAACAACCGCAAGGGGCGGAAGGGTTCGGCCTTCTTCGACGCCCTTGTCAAGGGCTGGTGGCGCGGATTCCGCCTCGCTCACGCGGCTCCGCGGCTACCCGGTCTCCCGGAGGGCCTGAAGGAGCCCGGGCGCGTCGCCGCGGAGTGCGCGGGGACCCTTGCGGCGCGCCTCCACCAGGTTTTCGACTACTACGGGGCCGAGGCGTCGGACCACGAGTTCGAGTTGAGAAGGCTCGCGGACATGGCGGTCGAGACCTACGAGCTCGTCGCGGCGCTCCGTTGCGCCTCGCGAAACGGCGCCGCCGAGACGGACGCGATCGCCGCGCGTTTCCGGGGTCGGCGCACCTGGCGCCGCGTGGCGGAACTGTCGAGCGAGATCTACCTCTCCGACGATTCCGACGTGGAGCGCCTGGTTCGGCCGCCGGGCTGACACGCGCGGAACGATGGCCCTCCGCCGGTCCACCCGGCGACGATCTCCCGTGAACGATGAACGTGGCCAAGTAGCCGGGCTCCACCTATGATGACCGCATGGGAAAGATCGTTCTCTGGTTCGTCATCATCGTCCTGGCCGTCGTCGCCGTCTTATCGCTGCGCGAAGTGGAGCAGATCGCCCCTGAACCTCCGGGCCTCGAACCGATACGGGACGCTCATTCGGTCGAGATCCGGGGCGACCGTTTCCTGGTCGATGGACGTCCCTTCTTCGTTCGCGGCGTGGGATACGAGGCCGGGTGCCGTCCCGGGCAGTTTCCGTGGGAGAGGAAGTTCGAGCCCGAGGCGCTGAAGTTCGACTTCGAGAACATCCGCCGGGCGGGTTTCAACACCCTGCGCACCTGGGCGCCGATGACCGATTCCGAGCTCGTTCTCGCCGCCGAGCACGGTTTCTGGGTGCTCCAGGGGATCTGGACGGACTGGAACCGGTACTGGACGGACGAGAAATACCGCGTGGAGGCGATCGAAAATGTCCGCGCGGAGGTTGCGCGCTCCTCGAGGCATCACAACATCCTCGGCTACATCGTCATGAACGAGCCCTCGGCGGGTCTGCTCGTTTCCCTGGGTCGCGACGCCGTGAGGAAGGGATTCGAGGATCTTCGCGCCGCGGCGCGCGCCGCGGATTCGCGCGCGCTGGTCACCTTCTCCAATTGCCCCCTCACCGATTTCCTCGACACCGCGCCGTGGGATTTCATCGCGTCGAACAACTACCCCTACGGGCCCGATGCGATCAGCTTCGGCACCGGGTACCGGGCCTACACGGAGTGGATCGTCCGCCGCTCCGCTCCCAAGCCCTACGTCACGACCGAGTTCGGGCTCTCGGTTTCGCCCGAGGGGCCGGGAGGGTGGGGCTACGGCGGCAACACGCTCGAGGAGCAGGCCGAGGGCTTGAGCACGATGTACCGCGAGATCGCGGCGTCGGGCGCCGCGGGCGCCTGCCCCTTCATGTGGGTCGACGGCTGGTGGAAGACGCCGAACGGAACGCCCGGGCAGGAGAACCGGCACGATCCGCACGCCGAGGACTGGTTCGGGTTCTACGACGTCTCGCCCCAGAACTACCTCGGCTCGCCCCGGCCCGTCGTCGGCGCCCTGGCCGAGGTCAACCGCCTGATCGTCCTGGCGCCGTCGCCCGGTTCCGTCACGGGCCGGACGATCCCGGTGCGCGCCGTCTGTCCCGGGGGCGCGCCGACGGCGCGCGTGGGCGGGGGTGCGTGGGCCGAGATGAAGGCGGCGGGCCACGACGAGTGGGCTCTCGAGATCGACGCGCCGGTCGGCACGGCGTCCGTCGAGATCCGGGGGAACGGCGTGACGAGGTTGGTGCCCGTGCTTGTCGCGGAAAAGGCCTCGGAACCGGGGCGCGTCGTCATCGAGGGGCCGGCCGGACGGGTGAGGGAAGGGGAGGACGGCCTCTTCATGGTGACGGTCCTGGACCACGGGGGCAATCCCGCGGCCGGCCGCGAAGTCAGGATCGTCGTCCACGATTACGCTCCTTGCCTCTCGCGAAAACTCACCCTCGTGACCGACACCTCGGGCCGGGTCGTCGTGCCCGTGACGACCCTGGCGCGCGTCGGCACGATCGGCGTCTCGGCCTCGGCATCCTTCGACGTGGCCGGTGTCGCGCGGCGCGTGGCGGAGTTCTCGTTCGTCGAGATCGAGCGGAATCCGCGCATCGAGAGTCTCCTGGCGGGGCTCGCGCCCACGCCGGTTCCCGCCTTCGACTTCGCCGCCGAGGCTCCGGCGCGCGCGGAGTTCTCCACGGTCTATGTGGGCGATGCGGAACTGGTCGTCGGGGCGCGCACCGGCGCTCTTCGCCTCTCCTACAAGCCGAAGACGCCGGGCGGCTGGATCTACACCGCGCGCTCGCTCCCGCGCACGCTCGACATCGCGGCCTGCCGCTACCTGAGCTTCCGCCTCTCGAGCGACAAGGCCGGAGGGCTCGTGAAGGTGATGCTCGTGGACGCCGACGGGGAACGCTGGTTCGGAGCGGCCGTGCCGGCGCCCGGATCGGCGGGCACGACCGTGGTCTACCGGCTCGGCGAGGAATTGACCCGGGACCCGTACGACGGGATCAAGACGGGCAACAACCGTTACGACGGGGACCAGGTTGCCGGCGTCGCGGTGGTCGTGACGGGCGGGGATGCCATCGACGTGCGCCTGGCCCGGATGACGGCCTGGCGGTAGGGAGGCCGTCGTGACCGTCACCCTGCGGATCGTCCTGGCCCAGACCAACCCGGTCGTCGGGAACATACGGGGCAATGCCGAGAGGATCGCCTCGGAGATCCGTGCCGCCGCCGCGGCCGGGGGCGACATCGTCGTCTTCCCGGAACTCTCCGTCTGCGGCTACCCGCCCGAGGATCTCCTTTTCCGCGAGCACTTTCTCGAGGCGTGCGAGGAGGCGGTACGCGCGCTGGCATCGGAGGCGACCGCGATCACGGCGATCGTCGGGTGCCCGTTGCGCGCGGAGGGCCGTCTCTACAATGCCGCCGCCGTTCTGGCCGGCGGCACGTGGAGCGCGTCATACCGGAAGATGGAACTGCCGAACTACGGGGTCTTCGACGAGAAGAGATACTTCGCGCCTGGGGAGAGGGCGCTGGTGATCGCGTGCGGCGGGGCGCGCGTGGGCGTCACCGTCTGCGAGGACGTCTGGGTGGAGGAGGGCGGTCCGGAGCGCGCGTTGCGCCCGGCGTCGCCGGGTCTCGTCGTCAACCTCTCGGCTTCGCCCTTCCATGTCGGGAAGCGCCGCGACCGGCTGGCGACGCTCGCCCGTTTCGCGCGGAGCGTGAGGGCGCCGATCGCCTACGTCAACCTCGTCGGCGGCCAGGACGAGATCGTCTTCGACGGCGGGAGCGCGCTGGTCGACGCGCAGGGTACGGTCATCCGCGAAGCGGCCCGATTCGGCGAGGACCGACTGACCGTCGAGATCGAGGTGCCGTCCGATTACGCGGCGCCCCCTCGGGGCGATGCGGTCGAAGTCGTCGATGTCGGACCCCCGCGGGGCGCGCGAGCCCCCCTGCCGTCCCCCGCTTCGGCGCGGGCGTGGACGGCGACCGAAGAGATCCACGCGGCTCTCGTCCTGGGGACGAGGGACTACGTGCGCAAGAACGGATTCCGTCGCGTGACTCTCGGTCTCTCCGGCGGCATCGATTCCGCCCTCGCCGCCGCGATCGCCGCCGAGGCGCTGGGCGCGGAGAACGTCACGGGCGTGACGATGCCTTCCCGGCATTCCTCGGCGGAGACGCGCGCCGACGCGGCGCTCCTCGCGAAGAACCTCGGGATCGAGTTTCTCGAGATCCCGATCGACGGTCTCTTCCAGCGCTACCTCGACGAACTGAAGGCCGCCCTGGGAGACGGGACGCCGGGCATCGAGATCGAGAACCTCCAGGCGCGCATCCGGGGCAACATCCTGATGGCGCTCTCCAACCGCTTCGGCTGGCTCGTGCTCACCACCGGCAACAAGAGCGAGATCGCGATGGGCTATTGCACGCTCTACGGCGACACGGCGGGCGGGTTCGCGGTCCTGAAGGATCTCTTCAAGACGACGGTGTACGAGGTTTCGGAGTTGGTGAACGAGAGGGCCGGCCGCGCCTTGATTCCGCGTTCCACGATCGAGCGCGCCCCCACGGCGGAACTGCGCCCGAACCAGAAGGACGAGGACTCCCTGCCGCCCTACCCGCGTCTCGACCCGGTGCTGCGCCGTCACGTCGAGGAGAACCTGAGCGTGGAGGAGATCGCGCGGGAGACGGGCATGGCGACCGGCGACGTGCGCTCGATCCTCGCGACCGTCGCGCGCAACGAGTACAAGCGGCGCCAGGCCCCGCCCGGCGTCAAGATCACGCCGCGGGCCTTCGGCCGCGATCACCGGATGCCGATGACGAACCGATTCGAGGGATAGGAGGAGAGCCGTGAACTGTCCGAACCAGTCGGCCAACATGAAGCGGTGCCCTTGCACGTACGAACCGTGCAGCCGGAAGGGCAAGTGCTGCGAGTGCCTCGAGTATCACCGCGCCGCCGGGGAACTGCCCGCCTGCTACTTCACGGCGGCCCAGGAGGCGACATACGACCGGAGCGTGGCCTTCTTCATCAAGGGGCGCAGGTAGAGCCGAGGCTCCGGGCCCGCCTCGACACATCGCGGGCGTCGCGGATTTCGGGTGAAACGGATTTCTCGTGGAGCTAGGATACTCGTCGGGGGACAAAAGGGGGATCATCCATGGCGAAGATTCTGGTCGTTGACGACGATGCCCTGACGCTGAAACTGCTCAAGCACATTCTCGAGCGCGCCGGCCATGAAGTGCGCACGGTCTCGCGCCCGCGTGACGCCGTCGAGACCGCCGTTTCCTGGGAACCGGGCGTCGTCACCATCGACCTCATGATGCCCGAGGTGGAGGGGACACGGGTGATCGAGCAGCTGCGTTCGACCCCGTCTCTCAAGGCCCTCAAGATCGTCATCGTCAGTTCGCAGGAGAATCCGGCCCTCATCCGGCCCCTCCTGTCGCAATCCGTCGAGGGTTTTTGCGCGAAGAACGTGGCGGGGGAGAAGCTTACGTCCGTCATCCGCGCCGTCCTTTCCGGCAAGAAGGACGCGGCCTTCAGCGAGCCCGACGACCTCGCTCCAGCAACGACGGCGGCGCGCCCCCAGCCGCGCTTCACCCAGCTCGGCGCCCACGGCGTCATCGAGTTCGCCGGCTCGCTGGACGAGCGGACGGAGGAGGACCTGGCCGCCACGAACAACCTGGGACAGGCCCTTGCCAAGGACGTCGTCATGGACGTCACGAAGGTCCAGAATTTCTCGAAGAAGGGCGTGCAGTCCCTTTCGAAGCTCCTGCAGGCCTGGCGCAGCCGTCGCCGTCACGCCGTGATCGTCGCGAGCGGCACGCAGGAGAACGAACTGAGGGAACTCGGCCTGGATATCGGCGCGGATATCTTCTACAACGTCGAGGACGCCGTCCGGTTCCTGAAGTAGGATCCCCGCGTTCGCGCCCCGGAGCGCCAAGCGCGGGGATGCGAGTGCCCGGAAACGGTCAGGCCCGCGGCGGCCCCCAGATCCCCGTTCTCAGGTATTCATCGATGGCGGCTGCCGCCTTGCGGCCGGCGCCCATCGCGAGGATCACGGTGGCGCCGCCGGTCACGATGTCGCCGCCGGCGAAGACACCCGTCTTGGACGTCTTGAGGCTTTCCTCGTCCACCGCGATATAGCCCTTCTTCGTTGTCTTCAGGTCGGGTGTCGTGGACTGGATCAACGGGTTCGCCGTCGTGCCCGTCGCGACGACCGCGACGTGGCAGGGGAGGACGAATTCGCTGCCCTTGACGGGCACGGGTCGCCGCCGACCGCTTTCGTCCGGTTCTCCCAGTTCCATCTGCTGGCACTTCAGCCCGTTCAGCCAGCCGGATCCGCTGTCGAGGAATTCGAGGGGGGCCGTGAGGAGCCGGAACTGGATGCCCTCCTCCTTCGCGTGCTTCACTTCCTCCACCCGGGCCGGCATCTCCTTCTCCGTGCGGCGGTAGACGATCGTCGCGGAGGAGGCGCCGAGGCGTTTCGCGGTGCGGACCGCGTCCATCGCGGTGT
>CAZWVM010000054.1:0-19934 GCA_964637705.1 uncultured bacterium | reverse complement strand
CCCGGCCGCGCCACCACGCACCTGAGGGAGACCCCGATGTCCCCGGAATCCGAGCGGGAGCTTTCAGCGCCGTGGCAGGTCCGGTCCGTGGCCGACGACTCCATCGATACCTCCCTGCGGGCCGTCTCGGCGTCGCTCGGCGCGGCGGGCGGACGGGGGGGAACGGAAACCCTGCATCGCCCGCCCGTCACCGCCCAGCCTCCGGGAAGCCCCTCGCCGGCCGCCGCCGAGCCGGTTCTGCCCGGGCTTCGGCCCGTGACGCCCGAGACGCTGGGGCCGATGCCGGCCTCGACACTTTCCTCTCCCACCCACTATACTGGGCTTGGCACGGAAAGCCGTCGAAGGACCGCGGCGGGCGCGGAGACGCGCGCCGGAGCACCTTCGAACGTTACGACCGCCGACACGCCCGCCAACGACCCAGGGTCGGACGAAGCGGCTTCCCGGGGACGCGACCGATGAAATGGAAATCGTGCTTTTGTCGCGCATCCGACGTGCCGATGCTACGAGGAGGGACGGGGGACGACGGGAGAACGAAAAGCCATGATGAAAGGTGGAGATGACCGTGACTGATCAGGCGACTCGAAACGTGCGATCGTGGGGGCAGAGGACGGCGGCGGCGGTGCTCCTGGCCGTGGTCATGATCGCCGCAGGCATGGGTGGCGTGATGCCGTTGGCGGCGGAGGAGATCCGGATGCCGGGCGCCAGCTACTCGCCCACCGCCTCTCCCGTCGCGCCCGGGACGGTCTGGGGCGGGGAACGCGAGGACGAGACCTATCGCATCGGCGCCTCGGACGTTCTCGAGATCTCCATCTGGCAGAGCCCGGACATGAACCGGACCGTGACGGTGAGGTTCGACGGCCGGATCGCGTTTCCCCTGGCGGGCGACGTGATGGCGGCGGGACTGACGCCGTCGGAACTCGCGGCCGAGCTTTCCGAGCGGCTCCGCGAGTTCATCCGCTCCCCCCAGGTCACGGTCTCCGTCAAGGAGTTCCATTCCCGCCAGGTGCTCGTGCTCGGAAAGATCGGCCGGCCGGGGATCTACCCGCTGCGCGGCCCGATGAAGCTCCTGGAACTGCTCACCGCTGCGGGCATCAACCTCTCGGACGTGGACATGAAGGGCGTGACGGTGATGAGATCGACGGGAGACGTCCTGAAGGTCGATCTCGAGGCGCTTCTCTATCGCGCCGACGTGAGGCAGAACATCGACCTGCGGGCGGGCGACAACATCTTCGTGCCGGAAAAGTCCGCCGCGACCGCCGCGGGCCCGCAGACGAAGGAGATCATGGTGATGGGCGAGGTGACCAAGCCCGGCGCCTATTCCTTCCCCGCGGACCGGCCGGTGACGGTCAAGGAGCTCCTGCTTTCCGGCGGCGGCCTCACGACCAACGCCTCGCTCACCAACGCGAAGGTCGTGCGCGCGGACCGCATGCAGGAACCGACGGACCTGAACAAGCTCATCTTCGGCGGCGACATGTCCCAGGACCTCGCGCTCTACCACGGCGACGTGTTATACGTTCCCAAGCGCAAGGAGATGCGCGTGTACGTCCTGGGCATGGTCCGGACGCCGGGCATCTTCCAGGGCCAGCCTCACACGCTGGACCTCCTGCAGGTTCTCTCGCTCGCCGTGCCCGACAAGTTCGGCGCCGTTCTCTCCAACGTGAAGGTCGTGCGCGGGTGGCCGAACAATCCGAAGGTGATGAACGCGAACGTGGAAGCGCTTCTCTACCGCGGACGTCTCGAGGAGAACATTCCGTTGCAGGACGGGGATGTCGTGTACGTTCCCGAGTCGTTCATCTCGAACGCGACGGATTTCATCCAGAGGATCCTGGCGCCGCTTTCGGGGACGATCAGCTTCGTGGACCAGGCTCAGGACGTCCAGAACAACAATCGCTAGGCGACGAAGGGAGCCGCGGGCTTGAACAACGAAATGACACTCTGGGATTACCTGCGCGTCATACGGCGCCGGTTGAGGGTGATCGTCGTCGTTCCGCTTTTCGGCCTCGTCGTCTCCTATCTCTACACCACGACCCTGGCGCCGCGTTACATGACGCGGGCGCAGGTGGTCGTTCACAAGAACATCCTGCGCGAGGGCGCGGGCCTGCAGCGGGGCGTGATCTCCAATTTCGAAAAGGCGGCGCTGGCGCGCATGGCCTCGAACAAGGAGGTCGCCCACCTCGCGGCGCAGTTTCTCGTCAAGGACGCGGCCCGGGAGTTCGGGGGACGGTACGCGACGGAGGACGAGGAGAAGCTCGCCTTCGGGATCCAGGGATCGGTGGCCGTCCTGAATGTCGAGCAGTCGAACCTTCTCGACGTCTCGGCCTCGGGAACGGAACCCGTGCTGATCGCGGATTACTGCAACGCCTACGCGCGCGCGATCGTCGATTTCTTCGACGCGGAGCGCCGCCGGAACGTGAGCGAGCTGAAGGATTACCTCAACGCGCAGATCCAGCGCTACACGGAGCGCCAGGCGGAATTGGACGCGCGCCTTCTCGCGTTGCGCGTCTCGGACGGCCGTCTTCCCGCGGGATCCGCGGCGACTTCGGAGTCGCTGGGGCGGGTCGATGCCGCCCTCGGCCAGGTCCAGGATCGCCTCGAGGCTGTGACGCGCCGGCTGGCCGCCCTGAAGGCCGCCGTCGGCCGACGCGACGTGGACGGGCTCCTGGAGGCCCTGCCGGCATCCGAACTCGCCCGTGATCGCGAGAAGCTGTCGATGCTCACGGCCCGGCTCGAGGACCTTCTCAAGCATTACACGGAGTCGAATCCCCGGGTCGCGGAAGTGAAGGCCGAGATCGAGGCGGTCCGCCAGTCGGCCCTGGACCGGGCCCTGGCCTCCGCGGCGCGCCTGGATGCGGAACTGGCGCGCGAACAGGAAAAGGTGGCGCTCGAGCGTTCGCGCCTCACCTCCGAGCGCGCGATCATCTCCGCCGCCATCGCGGCCCTTCCGGAGCGGATGAGGGAGGAGGGGAGCCTGCAGCGCGAGCAGAGCATCGTTTCCTCGGTGATCCAGATGTTTCGCCAGCGATTGGAGGATCTCGATCTCTCCCTGACGACCCCCGCGGACCGTCTCGAGGTGATGGAGACGGCCTCGGTGCCGCTGCGTCCCGTCTACCCGGACAGGAAGATCATCGTGGGCGTGGGATTCGGCATGAGCCTGATCATGGCCCTGGCCCTGGCGTTTCTCGTCGAGTCTCTCGACACGAGCCTCGTGGCCATGAGGGACGTGGAGCGTCTCCTCGGCAAGCCCATCCTCGCCGTCGTGCCCTCCATCCAGATCGCGGCGGACAAGATCGAGAAGAGCCGCCTGCCCGTGAAGAAGGAATTGCTGGAGAAGGTCCCCCTCCTCGTGGACCAGCGTTCTCCGGCCGCCGAGGCCTACCGGACGCTCCGGGCCGTTCTCAGCAGCCGTTTCACGGCCACCGGAGGCAAGACGCTGCTGGTGACGTCGACGACGCCCCAGGAGGGCAAGACCACGACGATCACGAACCTCGCCCTGGCCTGCGCGGACGCGGGCATGAAGACCTGCCTGGTGGGGGCCAACATGCGGCACCCGGTGGTGGGAAGGCACTTCCAGATCGACCGTTCCCGGGGGCTTCACGACGTCCTGACGGGCGCACTGAAACCCGAGGAGGCCCTTCAGCCGACCGGCCACGCGAACCTCTCGATCATCGACTCCGGGAGTTTCGCAAGGCGCCCGGCGGAACTCCTCGCCCGCCCCGATTTCGAGCGGCTCATGGCGTGGCTGAAGGAGCGGTTCGACATCGTCCTCATCGACTCGCCCCCGACTCTCCCGGTGGCCGACGCGGCGACGATGGCGCCGAAGGTGGATGCCGTGCTCCTCGTCTACCTCGTCTCCGTCGCTCCCCGCGACGCACTGATCCGGTGCAAGAACATGCTGGAGGAGGTGGGGGGCCGGATCATCGGCGTCGTCTTCAACGACATCTGGGGCGCCTCCCAGAACGACTACGCGGGCTACTACTACCACCACAAGTACGCGGGCGACGAGTTCCGGAGGCTGTGATGAAGGGACACGAGAGACGAGGAGGTGCGGCGTGGCGATAGGCTACGAGATGTCCCTCCAGGACTATCTCCGCGTCGTCTTCAAGCGCAAGTGGATCATCCTGATCTGCGCCTTCACGATCTTCGTGACGTCGATCGTCTACACCTCCAAGCTCGTGCCCCGCTACGTGGCCTCGGGGCGCGTGGAACTGAATTACCAGTCGACCCTGGCGACGCTCCTGGCCGACGCGCTGCTCTACAAGGGCAACGAACTGGCGACCGCCATCAATTTCGCCACGTCGATGCCGGTGATGGAGCGGGCGGCGCACATCCTGGGCATGGTGGGGCCCCAGAGCACGAAAGCCGAGGTCCTGGCCGCGGCCTCGACGCTTCAAGCCGGCGCCTCGGCTTCGGGTGACGGCCAGACGAACTTCATCACCGTGACGTTCATCCATTCCGACCCGTCCTTCTGCGCCAGCGCCGTGGATGCGATCACGGAAGCTTTCAGCAAGGAATATCGCGCGCGGAACACGCGCGACGCGGACCAGATCAAGCTGTTCCTCGAGGAACAGATGAGGATGGCCGAGGCCAAGCTGATCGCGGCCGAGAACGAACTGCTCCTGTTGAAGCAACGCCGGGAATACGTCGAACTCGAGCCGGGCGTGCGCTACGACATCGAGCGGGCGGCCAACATGGACGCGGAATTCGCGCGGGTCCGGGCCGAGCGCCAGCAGGCGGAGATCCAGATGCAACGCCTCGCCGCCGAGGCCCGCGACGAGCAGCCGAGCCGGGAGTCGCAGGAACTTCTCCAGAACGATCCGCGTCTTCGCGAGATCCGCAAGAGGCTCCTGGACGCCGAGATCGTCCTGGCCACGCGCCTGAGGGCCCTGACCCCGATGCACCCGGAGGTCAAGCAGGCGGAGGCGGACGTGAGGCGTCTGCGTACGGAACTCGAGTTGTCCATCGCCGAACTGCTCGTCGACCAGAGGAAGGGCCTCGAGGGGCGGCTCGAAGCCCTGCGCGCCCGGGAAAAGGAACTGGAGCGCGCCGTGCCGCGGCTGAGGATCGCACGGGAGGAACTGCCGCGGCAGCAGATGGAACAGGCGCGCATCGAACGCCTGATCGCGATGCAGGAGAAGCTCTACAACTTCTTCCGGGACAAGCTCGAGGAGAAGAAATACGACGACATGGTGAGCCGCGACAATTCCATCAACGTCGTCGAGCGCGCCGCGATCCCCCAGCATCCGGTCTACCCGAATCGCACCACCAATGCCATGGTCGGCCTCGCGATCGGCCTCATCCTCGGATTCGCCCTCGCGTTCGTCGTCGAGGCGATGGACACGTCGATCGGCACGATCGAGGACGTCGAGCGCACCACGGGGCTCTCCGTACTCGGCGTCATCCCGTCGATCTCGGTCGACGAGGAAGAGGCGATGATGGCAGAGAAGGCGGTGGTGACCTTCGACCCGGACAGGGTGAGATCGAGGGACATCAAGGAACGCCTCCTGGAGCTGGACGCCTCGGCGCGCCAGCCCGCTCCGGGCGCCGGCCTCTACAAGCCCCAGCTCATCACCTTCTACGACCCGAAGTCGCCGATCTCCGAGGCCTACCGGACGTTGCGCACCAATGTCCAGTTCAAGGGATTCCTCGGCAACGCCAAGACTCTCACCGTGACCTCCTCCGGCCCGCAGGAGGGAAAGACGACCACGCTCTGCAACCTGGCCGTCGCGATGGCGCAGACGGGCCAGAAGGTCCTGGCCGTCGGGTGCAATCTGCGCCGCCCCGCTCTGCACAAGATGTTCGGCATACGCAAGAAACCGGGCGTGACCGACGTCCTGATCGGGGCCCGAACGTGGCAGGAGGTTGTCCAACCGACGGGTATCGAGAACCTGGACGCCTTCTGTTCCGGTCCGATTCCGCCCAATCCTTCCGAACTGCTTTCCTCGCCGGAAATGTCGGAGATGATCCGCCAGGTCCGCGAGGCTTACGATATCGTCATTTTCGACTGCCCCCCGGTGCTGCCCGTGACCGACGCCGCCGTGCTCTCTTCCAAGGTCGACTGCGTTCTCATGGTATACTACGTCGGCCGGGCCGCGCGCGAGGCTCTCCTGCGCGCCAAGGTCCAGCTCGAGAACGTCGGCGCCCGGATTCTCGGGGTGGTCCTGAATCACATCCCCGCCGAGGGACGGTTGGGCTACTCCTACTACTACTACCACTACCATTACTACGGGGAGTCCTCCAGGGATGACCGCAACGAGGGGCGGGTCCTGAAGAAGAAGAAGACCTGATGAGCGTCACGGGCGCCGGCGCCGGCACCCTCTCGCCGTACCGCGTCGAGGCCACGCCGGCCACGAAGCCCATGGCGGGCGCCATGGGACTGGTGTTCATCTCCCTCGGCTTCGTCATGTTCCTGGCGACGCAGGCGGACACCGCCGGATCCGGCTTGCTGGCGATCGGCATCGTCGCCATGATCGTGGTGCTCTTCACCCTGATCGACGTCGAATTCGGGCTCTACTGCCTGGTCGCGGGCATGCTGCTGTCGCCCGAAATCCCGGTTCCCTTCATCCAACTGCCGTCCCGGGCGGTCACGATCCGGATCGACGACGTGATGATCATCATGGTGGGGGTCGCCTGGTTCGCCCAGACCGCGGTGCGCGGGAAACTGGACCTTCTGGTCTCGACCCCGCTCAACCGGCCGATTCTCCTCTTCATCTTCCTCACCGTCCTCTCCACGGCCCGCGGCTCCTTCACGGGCTCGGTGGGGCATTCCCTGACGGCCTTCTTCTACGTTCTGAAGTTCATCGAGTTCTTCCTCCTCTACTTTCTCGTCGTCAACACCGTGTCGAACGAGGCGCAGATCCGCCGCATCATGGTCTCCTATTTCCTGACGCTCATGGCCGTCGTGGCCTACTCGACCTGGATGACAGTCATCACCCAGCAGATCGGTCGGGCGACGACGCCGTTCGAATCGGCGGAGGAACCCGGCACCCTGGGCGGCTATCTCCTCTTCTCCTTCGCCCTCGCCTTCGGCCTCCTGAACTACGTCAGCGACATCATGAAGAAGGCGGTCTATCTCGGGATCATGGCCGCGATCATCCCGCCGTTCCTCTACACCCTTTCGCGCGGTTCCTACATGGCCTTCCTGCCGATGTTCCTCACGGTGCTCCTGATCAGCCGCAAGAAGATGATCTCGATCATCCTGCTCGTCGCCAGCCTCATGGCCGCTCCCTACATGCCCAACGTCGCGATCGAGCGCGTGGAATACACCTTCCAGAACCGGCTGGAGAACGTGATGAAGGAGGAGGAGGAGGTTCGGCTCGATCCGTCCTCCGCCGCGCGACTCGAGCGCTACAATGGCGTCATTCTCCAGTGGCAGCACCGTCCGCTTCTCGGGCAGGGCATGACCGGCGTGGGTTTCGTGGACAGCCAGATCGTCCGCGTCCTCGGGGAACTCGGCATCCTCGGCCTGCTCAACCTCTTCTGGATCTTCAAGACGCTCTTCCAGGTCGCCTTCCGTCTCTACCGGGCCCTCCCCGACGGCTACCTGAAGGGGATCACGCTCGGCATGATTGCGGGCACGGTGGGGCTTATCTTCCATGGCGCCACCGCCAACACCTTCACGGTCGTGCGCATCGCGGGCCCCTTCTGGGTCATGGCGGGTCTGACGCTGGTCATTTACCGGCTCCATGAGAGGGAGGTCGAACGCAGCCGTGCGGTATGAGCGTGCGATCGTGGCGCTCCTGGCGCTCGGTGTCGTCATTCTGGCCGCGAGCAGTTTCTCGATCTCGCGGTGGACGCCCGTCACGCGCCCGTTCCTCGAACTGTTCGGGGCCGTGCTCGAGGCCTTTCAGTACCCGCTCTTCGCCGCTCTCGCCGTCCTGGCGATGATCGGGCTCTTGAGATGGCTGCGCCACCCGTCGTGAGATTGCGGTTCGCGGGCGGCGGCCGGATGGCCACGGCTCTCCTCGCGGGTCTCATCGCGCGGGGTCGCGAGCCGGGATCGCTGTCCGTCGCGGATCCCTCGGAGGAGGCTCGGCACCGCCTGGCCCGCGCCTTTCCCGGACTCGTCATCCACGACTCGGTCCGGGCGATGCTGGACGCCGGGAACGGCGGCTTCGTGGTCGCGGTGAAGCCCCAGGAAATCGAACCGGTCATGAGGGAGGCCTCAGCCGCGCCCCCGGCATACGTCCTCTCGGTGGCCGCCGGCACCACGACCGCGCGCATCGAATCCTTCTTCGCTTCGCCGGTGCCCGTGATGCGCGCCATGCCCAACACGCCGGCGCTTGTCGGGCGCGGCATTTCGGCGCTCGCGGCAGGCCGCCACGCGGGCATGACGGAGATGAAGGCGGCGCGTGACATCCTGGACGCGGTGGGCGAAACGGTGATCGTGGACGAATCTGCGCTCGACGCGGTCACCGCCGTCTCCGGATCGGGTCCGGCCTACTTCTTCCTCTTCACCGACGCCCTGGCGCGGGCCGGCGAGGCCCTGGGCCTCGATCGTGACCTCGCCCTGCGCCTCGCGCTCGCGACGGCGGCGGGCAGCGCGGAACTGGCGCGGTCGAGGAGCGAGTCTCTCGCGGAGCAGATCGCCGCGGTGGCCTCGAAGGGAGGGACGACGGAAAGGGCCCTCGCGGTCTTCCGCGAGCGGGGGATGGAGTCGATCGTCGCGGAGGCGTGCACCGCCGCCGCGCGACGGGCGAAGGAACTCGCCTCGTGATTCTTCTCGCCAATTTTCTCCTCGCCCTCTCCTACCTCGTTCACATGGCGCTCGAAACCTATTTCTGGATCGTCGTCGGATCGGCGGTCGTCTCCTGGGTGAATGCCGATCCGTGGAACCCGATCGTCCGGTTCCTCCGTTCAGCGACCTCCCCCGTCTACCGGCGCCTGGCGCGGTGGATGCCGTTTCTCTCCGCGGGTGGCGTCGATTTCACGCCGCTCGTCGTCGTGGCCTTGATCCTGTTTCTCCAGACGTTCCTCGCCGGTTCCCTTCACGACTACGCCCTGGCATTGAAGACGGCCCTCTGAGTCGCCGGGGCGACCCCGGAAACGGTTGCCTGCCCGGGGGTTCGGTGTAAACTCGATCGGCGCCCGAGGGCGCGATTCGTCGTGACGGGAGCGAGGAAGATGAGCGGTTTGATCGGCGTCTTGGGCGGCAGCGGCATCTACGACATGGAGGGCCTGACCGATGTCAGGGAGGTGCGGGTCGAGACGCCGTTCGGGAGCCCGTCCGATGCGTTCATCGTCGGCACCCTCTCCGGCCGCCGCGTGGCGTTCCTGCCCCGGCATGGGCGCGGGCACCGCTACCTGCCCCACGAGATCCCGGTGAAGGCGAACATCTGGGCGTTCAAGCACCTGGGAGCGGACTGGATCCTTGCGCTCTCGGCGGTCGGATCGCTCAAGGAGGATGTACGGCCGCGCGATGTGGTCGTCCCGGACCAGGTCTACGACCGCACCTTGAACCGGCCCCGCACGTTCTTCGGCGAGGGCATCGCCGCGCACGTCTCCTTCGCCGAGCCTTTCTGCCCCGTCCTGCGCCGCATTCTCGTCGATTCGTGCCGGCGGCTCGAGATTCCCGTCCACGACGGCGGCGCCTACGTCTGCATCGAGGGGCCCGCGTTCTCGACGAAGATCGAGTCCGCCGTCAACAGGGCGAGCGGTTTTTCCGTCATCGGCATGACCGCGCTCCCGGAGGCGCGGCTGGCGCGCGAGGCGGAGATCGCCTACGCGCTCGTCGCCCTCTCGACCGATTACGACGTCTGGCACGAATCGGGGGAGGTGTCGGTGGACCTGGTGCTGGAGAACCTGCGCGCCAACACCGCGAACGTGAAGCGGATCGTGCGTGACGTCGTGCCGCTCGTTCCCGCCGCCCGCACGAGCCCGGCGCATGACGCTCTCGCCGGGTCCATCATGACGGACCGATCCGTCTGGCCGCCGGCCACGCTCGAGAAGCTTTCGCTTCTCCTCGACCGTTACCGCGGCCAAGAGCGCTGAAATGTACAGCAAGGAGAACCTGGGTTCGTTGCTCGTGCGCGCGGGCGTGATCACGCCCGCGGACCTGCAGAAGGCGTTGGCGGTCGTGGACGCGGAGAATCGGCGGTTGGGAGAGGTCCTGGTCGAAAAGGGCCTGACCACGGAGGAGCAGATCCAGCATTTTGTCGGCATCCAGCTGGGTTATCCCACGCTCCGGCTCGACCGGACCTACATCGATCTCGAGGTCGCCCGGCTGCTGCCCCAGAAATTCTCGCAGCGCTACGGTGTCCTGCCCCTCTACCGAACGGAGACCGGAACCGGCCCGGTGATCGTGGTGGCGATGACCGACCCCACCAACATCATGATCCAGGACGAGGTGAGGAAGGCGCTCGGCGAGGACATCTTCGTCACGCTCGTCTCTCTCGGGGACATGAACCGTTCCCTGGAACGGATCTGGAAGGAGGAGGTCCCTTCCCCCCCGCCCGTGGTCGAGCAGGGGGCGGTGCAACTGCCCCTGTCCGTCGATGGCGAGACGAAACCCTCGGTCGCCAAGATCCTCGAGACGCTCTTCAACCAGGCCCTCGACCTGCGCGTCGACGCCATCCACCTTGAACCGAAACAGAAGTATGCGGCCATCCGCTACAAGATCGACGGCGGTTACGTCTCCATCACGTCCCTGCCGCGCGAGACCTACCAGGCCGTCCTGACGCGGATCAAGATTCTCGCGAAGCTGACGATCGCCGAGAGCGTGCTGGACGTGGCCGAAGGCCGGTTCCATCTCCGCCCCGATCTTTCCCGTCCCTTCATCGACGTCCGCGTGACGGTCGTTCCCTCCGTGTTCGGCGAAAAGGCGATCCTGAAGATGACGCGCCGCGAGGATATCATCCGTCCCGCGGACCAGCTCGGCTTCGAGCCGGCGCAGTTGCCGGTGCTCCAGGCGCTGCTCGCCCGCCCTTCCGGCCTGGTCCTCGTGTCGGGCAAGAACGACTCCGGCAAGACCACGCTCGCCTACTCGCTCCTGGCCGCCGTCGGCACGCCGAACAACATGATCGTCACCGTCGAGGACCCCCCCGCGTATCCCGTTTCCAGTTTCAACCAGGTCAAGAAGGTCATGAACGAGAAGGGGGGGGAGATGTCCTGGGAGCAGACGCTCAAGGCCGTCGAGCGGCAGGAACCGGACATCGTCTTCCTGTCCCACGTCGATACCCTCGAGGAGGCGCGCATGATGCAGCGCTTCGCGGCGACCGGCCGCCGCGTTCTCGGCACGCTCTACGCCGAGGATGCGACGTCGTCCCACTGGGTGCCCCTGCAGCTGGGCGGCGACGCGCACGCGATCGCCTGGGCCCTCTCGGGAGTCATCGCCTGCCGCCTCGTGCGCCTTCTCTGCCCGGCCTGCCGCCGCGAAGCGCCCCCCGCGGACGAGCAACTCGCCCTGCTCGGCATCAAGAGGGAACGCCTGCCGCAGGGGCGCTACTGCGTGCCGGCCGGCTGCGAATCCTGCTCGGGAACCGGCTACAGGGGCCGAACGGGCGTCTACGAGATCATGCCGGTGCCTGATCACGTCCGGGAGATGATCGCCTCGCGGCAACCCTCCGACGCCGTCCGGTCCGCCGTCATCGAGGCCGGCATGATGACACTGCGCGAGGCGGGCCTCGCCAAGGCCGCGCGCGGCATCACGAGCCTCGCCGAGGTTTGCGCAATTTTGTAACGCCCCGCGTCCCGCCCGCCGCGAAGCATCGGCGGTTTTCCGGGAAAGACAGTCATACCGGCGCCCGAAGCTGCCGATGAGACGGTCGAGATGCCCCGCATTCCGTCCATCGTCGCCCTGTCCGCCGCCGTCCTCCTCTCCGCCGGCGCCTTCGCGTATTACGGACACGACGGTCGCCTCGACGCCGCGCTCGGGCGCGGTCTGCTCCATGAGGCCGCCGGCGCCGAGCGCGAATTGCTCGCGGTCATCAACGAGAATCCTTTCGACATCGAGGGTTGGACGAAGCTGGGCGATTTCTACCAGGAGAACGGCCGCCTGCGCGAGGCGCTCGAGGCCTACGAGACCGCGATTCGGCACTCCGACGGGGACCCGGACCTCGCGCTCAGGACGATTCCCGTCCTGCTGAGGCTCGAGCGCGTCGACGAGGCGGAAAGCCGCGCGCAGGCCGTTCTGGCGCGCCGCCCGGGGTCGAGCGAGACGTATAAGCTCCTCGGATGGATACGAATCCGGCGCGCGACAGGGGAGAGTCCCGGCCGCCCGGGTCCCGACGCCGCTCTCCTCGAGGAGGCACGCCGTCATTTCTTCGAGGCCTTTCGCATTCGCCCGGGTGACGCGGAGGCTTTCCTGGGTCTGGCCGCCGCCGCTCGCTTTTCGGATGACGACCGCGAGGCATTGCGGCTTCTTCAGAACGCTTTGGCTCTCGATTCCGAATCGTACTGGACCTGGCAGAATCTCGGTGACGTCTACGCCTCGCTGCGCCGCGACTCGGAGGCGCGAGCCGCCTACGTCCAGGCGGCGCGTCTTGCGCAGGGACGCCCGTATTCCTTCATGGAACTCGCCTTCATGGCGCGCCGGCAGGAGCGTTTCGCGGAGGCCGCGGACTACATGCGCCAGGTCGGCGCCGAAGGCTCCTACAGCCGGGGCGTGAACCTCGAGGCGGCCGGATATGATGCGGGCGCCGAATCGGCATACCAGGAGGCCCTGCTCAGGGACCCCGAGGACGAGGTGGCTCTTGACCGCCTCGAGACGGTTCGCATCCGGATACTCCCGGCCGACGACACGGGGCGTCTCGAGCTGGCCGCGCGCAGGATTCACCTGGGCGAACGTGCCGAAGCGGTGCGCAATTCGCTCCTGGCCTTTCAGCATTTCCGGCGCGCGATCCAGCTGGCGCCCCAGTCGTCGCCGATCCGGCTCCGCATGGCCCGGTTCCTGAGCCGGGAAAAGGCCTACTCGGAGGCCATCCGGCAGCTGCAGCGTGTCGAGGAGCTGACGCGGTCCCAGCACGAACGGCTGGTCGCTTCCGACCTGATGGAGGTTCTGACGCGCGAGGCCCTGACCGAAATGGAGACGGTCCATAGCGTCGATTTCGCGGACGTCTGGGACCAGCCGACGTCGGTTCTGGGGAGCATGATCGGCAATCCCGAAGTGCTCGAGGCGCGCATCCGTTGGAGCGTCATGCCCGTGCCGCAGGCCATGCTCCGGATTGCGATCCTGCCGCTCGGGGAGCCCGTCAGGCCCTTCCATCTCGATGCCGGCCGCCTCGCCTCGGAATGGCTTCGTTCCGCGCTCGAACTGCTGCCGGGCTACAGAATCGTCCCGGCTTCGGAGATCGACCGGGCGATGAGAGCCAGGGCCGCCGTGGATCCCGAGGAGACCGACCCGGGGCTGATCGGCGCCGCGGTGAACGCGGATATCGTGGTGCAGGGCCGGATCATCGAGGAACGCGAGAAGATTCGCATCGAGATCGCCGCGATCCGTGTGCCGGCCGGGCCGGTCGTCTGGAAGCAGGTTCGCACCCTGCAGGGGCCCGGGGCCCTGAATCGAGCCGTGCTTGACATCGCCGGGGAGATCGCCGAGCGCGTCTCGCTGAATGGCTCCGTCATAAGGCGACAGCCCGCAGGGCGGCTCACGGTGAACTTCGGCCGCATTCACGGTGTGCGCGAAGGGGACACGATCGAAGTCGTCCGCAACGATCCCGAGATCTTCGTGCGCGGTCTGGACTGGCCGCGTCGCAAGGAAACGGTTGTTGCCGAGGGCACGGTGAAGAGCCTGACGGAGCGCTACGGGGAGGTTCTTCTCACCCGCGGCGCGTCCGAGGCCCGTTCCGGCGATATCGTGCGCCGCCGTCCCCGGTAGCCCGCTTTTCCTTCGCTCGAGAAACTCTGGCGGCCGGGCGGGATCCGGGTACAATCCTCACGATGAAACGGTCTTTCGGGATGCTGCTGTTGCTCCTGCCTCTCCTCGTCCTTCCCCCCGCCGTCGAGGCGCGCATCGGTCTGGGTTCCGTGGGCGTCGATGACGCCACGACGCTCTGGCAGGGTACGTGGGAGGCCCGAGTCGGCGTCGATGCAGGCGCCGGTTATGATATCGAAGGCAGCCGAGCCGACGTCTTCCGTTTTCCCGTTTCGCTGCGCTACGGCTGGAGGGAGAGGCTCGAGATCGGGTTCGGCGCGCCTTTTGCATTCCAGAGGTCGGATGACTACCGCCTGGACGGCAGCGGATTATCGGATATCGCGATGGCTTTGAAGTACCAGATGAGCCGCGACGAGGGCTCCGCGCCGGCCAGTTCGACGGAACTCCGCGTGGGTTACGGCTTCAACAACGCCGTCAGCAGCGATGCCTGGAGCATCGGGGTCATCTACGCGCTGACGAAGGTCTTCTCCGAGGGGCGCTCGGCCGGGCACCTGAACCTGGGCTACACGATCTTCACGGCCCAGCGGCAGGATGTTCTCATGTGGGGCTTGGGCTACGAACGCCGCGTCGGCGACGCGGCCCGACTTTCGCTCGGGGCGAACTCCGGGACCCAGATGATACCGGGTGTCAGGAAGGACATCATGGCCGAACTCGGCCTGGCCTACGAAATCGGGTCCGCGACCGAGTTTTCGATCTCCGGCGGAGCCGGCCTGACGAAGGAAAGCCCGGACTGGCAGGTCCGGCTCGGGGTCTTGAAGGAATTCGGCCGTGCCGCCGGTACGGCGACTTCGTATCGCATGACCGAGTGGGGGCTCCCGCCCGACCCGACGGCGGCGGAGATGGTTCATGATGCCGAGGCGGCCATGACGGCGCAGGATTATGAACTGGCCATCTCCTACTACCGCGAGTCGATCGCGAAGGACTCGACGCTGCCGGCCGCCTGGAACAACCTCGGCACGGCCTATTACCGGCTCGGCCGCGACCGCGAGGCGATCGAGGCCTACGAGTCGGCTGCCCGACTCGCTCCCGCCAGCGCCGACATTCCCTACAACATCGGCCTGGCCTACTATCGCCTGGGAGACATCCAGAACGCGCGTCGCGCCTTCGCCCGCGCCCTGCAGGCGGATCCCGGGCACACCCGGGCCCGCTCCAGCCTTCTCTCCCTTGGAGGACGGCCGCCCAGCCCATGAAGAACCTGATTCTCCTCCTGCTGGTCGTCGCGGCGATCTGGTACGGGTGGATGTGGGTCTGCCTGCAGTATCTGCCGCAGGAGGAGGCGCGTAACTTTGTCGAGGAATTGAGGCTGGGCATCGACAACGGCGTGCTCGGGCGATCCTTTACATACCACCCTCCGCTTCCCCCCAACAGGCTCGAGATGCCTACCCGGGGCATTTCGAAGGAATTCCAAGTTCTGCGAAAGAACGGACCCAGCCCGACCGATAAGGATACCGATCGCCGCATCGAATACGCGGTGCGGTTTCGGAATTCCGAGCATGCCCCGCCCGGCCGTTCCGAAGAAAGCGAGTATCGACTGGTCCAGGTGGATCGCGGCTCCTACCTCGTTCCGAAGTGGGAGGTGTGGGAATTCCGCCCGGCGCGGTCGAGACCTCTGAGGGAGCAGCCGAAATGAAACGCCATCTTTTCGCAGCCCTCGCGGTTGCGCTGCTGACAGCCGCCGCCGGGCGATCGTCGGAGCCCACCGCCAATGCATCGCTGCAGGAGGCCCGGCGGCTCTTCGAGGCCGGCAAGTATGCCCAGGCCGCCGCGGGGTTTCAGGCCGTCGCCGGGGCCCATCCCTCTGCGCCCGAAGCCGCCGTGGCTTCGTATTACATCGGTCTCTCCGAGGAACGGCGCGGTCGCCGCGAGGCGGCGCTCGAGGCCTATCGCGCCATGATCGCAAGATACCCCTCGGACGCCCTGGCCGGGTTCGCCCGCCAGCGTTCGAAGGAAGTCGAGCGCGATATCGCGCAAAACCCGAACGCCGCTCCGCCCGTCGACGAGGCCGTGACGCCGGTTCCCGGCACGGCCGTGGATCGACTCGCCAGGAACGTCGTTCGCGACATACTCGACCGTGCCCAGCCCCCCTCTGCCGTGCCCGCGTCGCGCTCCGGATCCCGCACCCGCGGCGCTCGAACCGCCGCTTCGCCCGCCGCGAATCCCGCGAGCCCGTGGCCCGCGGCGGTCGCGCCCACGCCCGTCATGGATCCCTTGGTTCGTTTCCCGGAGCACATGGTTCAGCGCGACCTTCCCGCCGCTTCAGCGGTCCGGGAAGCCCCCGGCGCCGCCGCCGAGCCCGGGTTGAGGGTCGTGACGTTTCCCTCGGCCGCGCCGGTTGTCTCGCCGGTCGAATCGCCTTCGCATTCAAGGCCCGTTGTTACGACCTCGCCTCTCCCGGCACCGGTCGCCCCGTCACTTCCGGGGATTCCCGTCGGCGAGAACACCCGCGCCGCGGCGTCGGGCGGCATGACGGCGACCTATGTGCGCCGGTCTCCTCCGGAGATGCGTCCCGTCGAGTTCGAGGTGAGCGGGGGCCGTGAGGCGTCGGTCTCGGCGGGATCCTCCGCCGCACCGCTGGTTTCCAGGGAAGGCGCCTCCGTCCCGGTGCGTTCGCGGGATAGCGCAACGGGAGCCTGGTGGGAGGATCTCATGGCGCCGACGGCGTCGCCCGTCTCCAGCAGCGAACCCCCCTGGGTGCCTTCGCCCGCGTCGGTCATCGGAGGCAGTCGCCTCGGCCATGGGCAGGCGCTCGAAGGCGATGAACCCGCGTCCTCGCGGGCGGGGGCCGTGACACTGCCTCCCATCGTCCTGGACGAACCGGTGATGTCGCTCCTCTCCGCTCCTATCGCGCTCCAGGCGCAGGCGGTCTCTCCCGCGCCCACCGCCGCCGTGACGGCTTCGTCCCCGGCGCCGATCGAGCCATCGACTCCCTCGGTGCCGTCGACTGCGGCCGAGGCGCGCCCCGATAATGCCGCTCCGGCCGGCGTCGAGCCGCCGATTCTGCACGGTCTGGATGATGCGGTCGGTTCGCCCGTCGAGCCCTCGTCCGCCGTCGGGTCCGCCACGACTCCCGCGCCGCTGGCGCCCGAGAATCTTCCCGCGCCGGCGTTATCCACCCTGGACGCCGGATGGAATCCCGTCCCCATGTTCGAGGCTTCCTCGATTGAGGCGTCGGTTCCGCCGCCCTCGCTCGAATCGCTTCCGGCCCCGGTGATTCCGTCATGGAACGAAGCGCCGGCTCCCGTGATCCCGACCTCCCCGGTTTCCGATCTTTCTTTGCCGCCGTCCGTTCCGTCCGCCGAGCCGGTTCTCGCGAACTCGCCGTCCTCGGCCAACGGCCTCCCCGCGCCGCTCTATTCCGTCTCGCTCGATTCCCTGCGCCGGGCGATCGGGGCCGACGCCTCCGCCGTGATCTCGTCACCCTCGAGTATGGCCGGTAGTACGGCCGTCCCGGAGGGCGTGGAACGGGTTCGACCCGCATCCCCGGAAACCCGTAGTCCCGCGGAATCCCATCTCGCCAAGGCCATCGAGTATCGCAAGCTCAATCTTCTCGATCAGGCGGTGGCCGAATACCAGAAGGCCCTGGAGGTCGACCCGGAGAACCCGGTGGTCAAGAACAACCTGGCGGATCTCTATGTCGAGCGCGGTGAGCGACTCGAGGAGGCGATCGACCTCGTCACGGAGGCCCTCCGGGGCTCCGTCACCGACAGGGGACCCTACTATTCGACCCTGGGTTGGGCCTATGCCCGCATGGGAGATCTCGTGAACGCCGAGAAGTTCATGAACGAGAGCCTCAAAGTCGCCGTGACTTCCGCGCGGCTCTACCGGCGGGCTCGCATCTATGCCGCCATGGGCATGGCGGCCAAGGCCCGGGCGGACCTGGACCGGGCGCTCGTCTATTCCGAGGATGCGGCCACGAGCACCCAGATCCGCAGGGCTTACGAGGAGATCGACGCCGAATTACCGATTCAAGGTACCGTCCTGGGGATCCGATAACCCAAGAAGAGGCTTTTCAGGCCTCCGAACACGGACTTACGAACGCGGCAACTCGCGGCCGGTTTTCGCCCCGGGGTTTGCTATACCTCTGGCGTCGAACCGGACCGCGAAATATGATACGCGGTAAGGGATGAGGCGCCCATGCATCAGACATCAGGACTCGTGACGATTTCTCGCCGGACGACGGGCTGGTTGCTCCTGGCCCTGGTGATGACGGCCGTGCCCGTGGCGGCCCAGGCGACCAACTCCGCCCTGACCGCGATCGCGCGATCCCACTTCGACGTGGGCCAGCAATACCTGCGATCGGGACTCGCGACACGCGCGCTCGACGAGTTCCGCAAGGCGAGCGATGCGGATCCCGCGTTTCTCGACGCCCACCTGCAGGCCGCCGTGCTCGCCTCGCGCGCGGGGTTGAACCGCGACGCCGTCGAGTTCTACAAGAGGGCTCTCGCCGTCCAGCGCAACCGTCCGGATGTTCATGTCGCCCTGGCGGATCTCTATCGCGCCCTTGGCGACACGAGCGCGGCGATCAGCCACTACAGCGCGGGTCTCGCCTTGAATCCCAACCAGCCGCAGGCCGTGCTCGCTCTCGCCCAGCTCCAGATGAAGTCCGGTTCCTTCCGCGAGGCCGCGCGGCTTCTCGCATCCTCCGCCCCCCTGGCCAACGACGCTTCCGCTCTCGCCATGCGCGCCTACATGGCTCATATGCAGGGACAGCTCGACGAGGCGGCAACCCTCTACCAGCGGGTCCTGGATCGCGCTCCCGAAAACGGCGAGGCGCTCCTGAATCTCGGCGTCGTCGAAGCGGCCCGCGGTCGCCTGGCCGAGGCCGAGTCGCTTTTCCGCCGCGCGGCGATCGCGTCATCCGACAAGGCCACGGCCTACCGCTATCTCGGGTTCGTCCAGTTCGACCTGGGACGCGACGCGGAGGCGGTGGACAGCCTGCGCCGAGTTCTCAACGAGCGCCCGGCCGACGCGGCCGCGCGCTTCCGCCTCGGCCGCGCGCTCCTGAGGCTTTCTCGTCCGGGCGAGGCGGTGCAGCAGTTCGAGCACATCCGCAACACGGCCGGCAACTACGCGGAACTCTTCCCCTATCTCGGCCGCGCCTACCTCGCCGCGGGCCAACCCGCTCGTGCGCGGGCGGAGCTGGAACGGGCCTACAAGGACAACGCGCAGGACAGCGAGGTTCTCATGGCCCTCGCGGAGACCTACGGTCGCGTCGGTGAGATGCGACTCGCGATCGACTTGTTCAACAAGGCGCTGGTTATGCGCCGCAACGACCCGGCGATCTACCGCCAGCTCGCCGACCTCCACGCGGCGGCCGGCGAGTCGGCCCGTTCCCTGGAGTACCAGCGCCTCGCCTTCGAGTTCGCCTCGCGCGACGAGGTGCGGGCGGCGGTCGATGCGGAGCGGCGGCTCTGGGAGTCGCGAATCGAGGAGATCCGGCAGGCGGCGGATCGCCGCGCGAGCGCTTCGGAGCTCGAGGCGCGGAACCGGACGGCCGAAGTGGAGGCGCGGAACGAGGCGCGCGTGCGCCAGTTGGAGCAGGCTTCCCAGGAGGCGATCGCGAGGGTGCGCGCCGACGCGGATGCGCGCATCGCGATGTTGGAGAAGGCGGCCCAGGTCCAGGTCGAGGAACTCCGTCGGCTCCAGAGCGAGGTGCCGGTGGAGTCGCACCCGGCGGTCGCCCGTATCCGCCGCGAGTGCGCGGAGCAGGTCTCCGCCGCCCAGCGTGAAGCGCAGGAGACGATCCGGCGCGAGACGGAACGCATCCGCCGCGAGGCGGCCGCCACAGCGGCGAACCGCCCCGCGACCGCCGAGGTGCCCGCGGGCGCCGAGGGCGATATCGCTCGCCAACTCATGCAGGCCCGCCGCGCCGTCGAGGCGGCCGAGGTTCGAGCTCGTCTCGCCGAGCAGGCGCTCGAGCAGTTGCGCGCCGGGCAGGGCTCGTCGTCTTCCCTGCGTCTCATGGGGCTCGACTCCTCGACCCTCCAGGGCCGCGTCATCGAGCTGACGGCGCAGGTCGAGAAGGAGAAGGCGGTGCGCGAGGAGGCGATGGCCGCGGCCGAGCGGA
>CAZWVM010000053.1:0-19948 GCA_964637705.1 uncultured bacterium | reverse complement strand
CCCACCATCTCCGGCATCGCCGTCATCGGCGTCGCGAAGGCGAGCCCGAGCCCGACCACGGCGCCGAGCGCGATCCCTCCCAGGATCAACCCCAGTCCCGCCGAACCCGTCTGCGAGAGCGTCGCGACGATGACCAGGAGCATCCCCGCGGCGCCGATCGCATTGCCGGCGCGGGCCCGGCGCGGCGAGGAGAGGAACTTCAGGCCGATGATGAAGCAGGCGGCGCCGGCGAGGTAGGCCAGGTCGACGAGCGCCCGTAGGGTGACGGGATCGCGCGGAAGCGCGCAGAGGAAGGGGCAGTTCATGACGCGCCCTTCCCCGGGCCGCGCCCCCGCGAGAACATCTTCAGCATCCGGTCCGTGACGACGAATCCCCCGACCACGTTGACCGTGGCGAGAACGATCGCGAGGAAGGCCAGGCCCGACGAGAGCGCGGTATGGCCCTCCGAGGCGGCGACGAGCGCCCCGACGACCGTGATGCCGGAGATGGCGTTGGAGCCCGAGGTGAGCGGGGTGTGCAACAGCGGCGGAACCTTGGAGATCACCTCGACGCCGACGAAGCAGGCGAGCGTGAAGACCGCCACGGACTGCACCAGCAATTCGATCGTCATGCGAGCACCTTCCCTTCGTGGGCGACGAGCATCGCCTTCACGATCTCGTCCTCGCGGTCCAGCACGAGTTCACCCTTCGGGGCGACAAGCGAAAGGAAGGAGGCGATGTTGCGCGAGAAGAGCTGGCTGGCGTGATGGGCCGCGTCGGAGGCGACGTTCTTGAGGCCCACGATCGCCACGCTCGAGCGGACACGCGTCTCCCCTGCCCGCGATCCCTCGACGTTCCCGCCCTGCTCGGCCGCGAGGTCGATGACGACCGATCCCGGTTTCATCCCGTCGATCATCTCGCCCGTCACGATGACCGGGGCCTTGCGCCCCGGCACCAGCGCGGTCGTGACGACGACGTCGGAAGCCGCGACCGTCTTCGCGAGCAGAGCCCTCTGCTTCGTGAGGAACTCCTCGCTCTGCGCCTTCGCGTAGCCGCCCTCGCCGGAGAGCTCCGCGGTATCCAGCTCGACCTGCACGAAGCGCGCTCCGAGGGAAAGCACCTCCTCCTTCGCCGCCGAGCGCACATCGAAGGCCTCGACGACCGCGCCCAGCCGGCGCGCCGTCGCGATCGCCGAGAGGCCCGCCACGCCGGCCCCGATCACGAAGACCCGCGCCGGGGCGATCGTGCCCGCCGCCGTCATCATCAGGGGGAAGATCTTCGGCAGGAGCCGCGCCGCCTCGATCACGCACCGGTATCCCGCGAGGGAGCTCATCGAGGACAAGACGTCCATCGACTGCGCGCGGGTGATGCGGGGCACGCGTTCGAGGGCGAAGACCGAGACGCTCCGCGCGGCGAGCGCGGCGAGGAGATCGGCGTGGACGTGCGGCCAGACGAGGGAGACGATCGTGCCACGCTCACGCACGAGCGTGATCTCGCCGTCGGACGGCGGGTTGACCTTCAGGACCAGCTCCGCACCGAAAGCCTCCGCGGTCGTGACAAGGCCGGCGCCGGCGGCGGCGTAATCCTCGTCACGAAATCCGGAAGCCAACCCCGCCCCGGCCTCGACGACGACCTCGAAGCCGGCCTTCACCAGCCGGCCCGCCGTCTCCGGCACGATCGCCACGCGCCGTTCGTGTTCCGCCGTCTCCCTCGGTATCCCGATCTTCATTTCCTCTCCTGCGCCGGAAGGCGCCTTTATAGTACCGTTTATATACTATATGAGCGTTCCGCGCGCAAGGCGGTTTTTCGCGTCACGCCGGCACCCGCCCTGTGATACCCTCTCGGCATGAAGAAATCGCCCTGGCTCGTGCTCCTCGTCATCCTCGCGGCCGTCGTCGCCGCGGCCCTCGCCTACCACGCCCTCTTCGGAGCCCGGACGCTCCCGGATCCCCGCGCCCTCGTCCCCGCGTCCGCCCACGTCTACGTCGAGACCTCGTCCCTGGACGAGGCCGACTCCGCGCTGGCCGACCTCTCCGCCGCCCTGCAGGTCCCCCTCTCCACGCGCTCGCTCCTCGAGCGGCTCGCCGCGCCGGGCGACCCGCTCGCCGCCGACCCGCGGGCGGCCGGCATCGATCCCGCGCGCCCGCTCGGATTCGCCTTCGTCCTCCCTCTCGGCGTCAAGCCGCTCGAGGTCGCGTTCCTGCCCGTGGGAGACGAGAAGGCCCTGGCCGCCGCGCTCGGCGCCGAGCCCGCGGCCCTGGCGGAGAAGGCCGCGGCCCTCAAGAGCGGGTTCGGCGCCTTCCACCGCGGCTACCTGCTCGTCTCCTCCGAGGAAGCCTCCATCAACGATCTCCTCTCCCTGCCCGACAAGGGCGTCGACCTGCCCGAGCCGCTCCCGGGCCGCATCATCTCGGTCCATCTCCTCCCGGCCTTCCTGCGCCAGGCCGACACCTACCTCGCCTCGGTCGGCGAGGGATTCCAGCCCATGGCCCGCTTCACTCTTCTCATCGGGCGCCGCATCGTCTCCTCGCTCTCCTCGCTCCACCTCGACGCCGCCTGGCAGCCCGCGGGCGCGCGCCTCTCGCTCCGCGCCCGGCTCGTTCCCGGCAGTCTCCTCTCGGGGATCGCCCCCGCGCCTCCCGACCGGCTCCCCTTTCTCGACAAGCTGCCGGCCGGCGCGATCGTCGCCGGCGCGCGCCTCGACCCGGCGGCGACGCGGCGCGCGGCCGAGACGCTCCTCGCCGATCTCGAACCGTTCCTTGCCGATTCCCATCTCGCCGATGTCTTCCGCTCCTCGCTCGATCTCTCCAGCGCCGAGGCCGCGACGAGCGTCGTCGAGCTGCGCCCGCTCGACCCGGCCGGCCTCTCCACCCTCACCCTGCAAAGCATCGTCGCGGGGGACGAGGAGCGCTTCTCCGCGATGAGCGCGCGATTCCTGCGCGAGGGCATGAGGCTGTGGGAGGAGACGCTCAGGTCCACGGGCCAGGCCGGCTCCGCGATCACGGGGCGCGACCTGCCCGGCGAGTCTCACCGCGGCGTCGCGATCCGGGGTTTCGCGACGGAGACGCGGATGGGATTCGAGATCCCGGCCGAGGCGGACGCGGAGACGCGTCGCATGATGGAGCGCATGAGGGTCCAACGAACGGAGCAGCGCTTCGCGATCCTCCCGCACCCGGGCGGCGCGGGTTCCGCCTTCCTCACCGCGGCCGGAGGCGATTCCGCCCTCGTGCGCCGGGCGATCGATCTCTTCCTCGACGGCGGCGCGACCGCGGACCAGGACCCGGGCATCCGCAGGGCACAGGCCGCGCTCTCCCTCCGCCCCGCTCTCTACGCCTTCATCGATCCCCTGTCCCTCGCCGCCCCCGGTTCGGAACCCGGCGGATTCATCGCGATCGGCGCCGCCGAGCGCGACGGCGAGTGGGTTCTCGAGGCGGCCTGGCCGCGCGAGCACGCGCAAGGCCTGCCCCTGCGGATGATGACCGGCGCGCTCTCCGGGTTCGGATCACGCTGAAGCGGCGCGCGCCGTGAACGCCGCGTCCCTCGTCGTTCTCGAGGAGGTCACGGTGCTTCGCCCCTCCTTCCGGCTCGGCCCGGTCTCCTTCGCGACCTCCCCCGGGCTCCACGCCGTCGTCGGCGACTCGGGCTCGGGCAAAACCACTCTCCTCTCGCTCCTCGCCGGATTGCGCCCCCCCTCGTCGGGCCGTGTGCTCTTCGCGGGCGCCGACCTCGCGGCGCTCGCCGACGCGGACCGGGCGCGCCTGAGGCGGCGCACCGTCGCCTACGCCGCGCAGGCGCCGGTCTTCCTGGAATCGTCGAGCGTCCGCGAGAACCTCCTCCTCGCGGCGCGCCTGCGGGGTTCCGTCGACGACGGCCTCGCGCTCCTCGCGTCCGTCGACCTCGCCCCCTTCGCCGAGCGCAACCCCGCCTCCCTGTCCGGCGGCGAACTCGCCCGCGTCAACGCCTGCCGGGCCTTCGTGGGCGACCCGCCCGTCGTCTGCCTCGACGAGCCGACGGCGATGCTCGACGAGGCGAACGCAGAACGGGTGCGCGAGCTGGTCCGCCGCGAATCGGAACGGCGGTGCGTGGTGGTGGCGACGCACGACGAGCGGCTCCTGGAGAGAGCGCGCCTCGTCCTTCGCCTCGTCGGCGGGCTTCCCGCGTGACCGCCTTCCGGGACCGCGCCGCGCGCTGGCTCTTCGCCGCGGCCGCCCTGCCGGCCTTGCTCCTGGCCGTGGCCGTCTCCGCGACCCTTGCGGCGCGCGAGGCCGCGGCGTCCTGGCTGCGGGCCGGCATGCCCGACGACGCGGTCATCGTCTCCTCCAACACCCTCTCGCTCGGTCCCCTCGGGATCGCCGGACCCGCCGTGCCGTCCGGGCTCGAGGATGCGATCTCCGCGGAGGACGGCGTCGCGGCGGTGGCGGTGGAGGAGTCTCTCTCCGTGCCGGCCCGCGTTCACGGTTCCCTCTTCGGTCGCTCCTACGGCTCGGACGCGGCCGTCCTCGGGGCGGACGCGGCCCTTCTCCGCTGGATCGCGCCCGGCGTCGACGCGGACGCCTTCGTCGACACCCTGCCCCTGCCCGTTCTCGTCCCGCGCGCGATCCTCGAGGCCTACAACAACTCCTTCGCGGACGCCAACGGCCTGCCGCGCCTCGACGGCTCGGCCTTCGTCGGGCGCGGCTTCACGCTCGAGGCCGGCGCCTCCTCCCTCGGCGCCTCGCCCGGCGGCTCGGTCGCGGCGCCGGCGCGCATCGCGGGATTCTCCGAGCGGCGGGATCTCCTCGGCGTGATCGTGCCGGTCTCCTTCGTGAATCGAGTCCATGCCCGGCTCGGCTCGGCGCCGGGCGCGCGGCGGCTCTTCGTCTTCGCGCGCGATCCCGCGGGCGCGGAGCGCGTGGCGGAGAGGATGAGGGCGCGGGGGTTGTCGGTAAGCGCGCCGTCGGACCGGCTGAGAAGCCTCCGGAAGCTCGACCTGCTCCTCTCCGCCATCCTTCTCGTCGCGGCCTCCCTCGTCTCCGTCTCGACGGCCGCCGCCGCCTTCTTCGCGTCGGCCGCCCGCGTCCTCGCGAAGGCCGCGGAGGCGGAACTCTGTCACCAGCTGGGGATGTCGCGCCGCGCGATCGTCGTCCGCTTCGCGGCCGGAATCCTCGCCGTGGCCTCGTGCGGCGCCGCGGCAGGGGCCGGGGCGGCGCTGCCCGCATGCCTGCTCGCCTCGCTTCACTCCTCTCTCGGCGCGTTCGGCATCGTGCCCGGCGCGGGATCGCTCGCCCTCGGGGCCGCCGCCGGTCTGCTCCTTCCGCTGGCCGCCTCGGCCGTGGGCGGTCTCCTCGGGGGCTACGCGGTCATTCCGCGTTGGAGCGGGCGATCATAGCGATTCCGGCGGCGAGGATCACGGTGCCGGCGAGAGCGCCGGCGGCGGGTGTTTCCCCGGAGACGGTGTAGGCGCCGACCATCGAGAGGGGCACGACGAGGAGCGAGAGCGGGCTTCCGACACGGGTCGGCAGGTCGCGGTAGGCCAGGGTGAGAGCGAACTGGCCGACGGTGGCGGCGAGCCCGAGGGCGACGAGGCGGACGATCGCGCCGCCCGTGACGCCGAGGGCCGGGTCCTCGCGCAGGGCGAGCGGCAGGGCGACAAGCGCGCCGACGAGAAAGAACCAGTAGAGGATCGACGTGACCGCCTCGCCTTCGCGCCTCATCGCGCGCACCGTGTGGACGGCGACGCCGGCGAGCACCCCCGAGATGATCCCGTAGACCTCGCCCGCGCCGAAGGAGGGCCGGAAGCCCGCCATGACGGCGATGCCGGCCCACGCGAGCGCGATCCCGGCCCATCCGCCGACGCCCACGCGTTCGCCGAGAAAGACCGCGGAGAGGAAGGAAGCGAAGAAGGGGTAGGTGTAGCAGAGCGCGGTGGCGGTGCCGAGGTCGATGCGGTCGGCCGCGATGAAGAAGCAGAGGAGCGCGAGGGCGCCGGCGAGCCCGCGCAGGAGAAGGAGCCCGCGCCGGCGGCCCAGGAGCGGCGAGCGGGCGCGGAGAGCCCACGGCACGACGACCGCGAGCCCGGTCGCGCTGCGCCAGAACATAGCGAGCGCCGGACCGATCGCGTCGCGCCCGCCGCGGAAGAGGATTCCCATCAGGGAGAACCCGAGCACGGACAGGAGCATGACGGCGAGCCCGCGGCTCGTCCGGGCCTCACCGGCGATCGTCTCCACGTTTCTTTCGCTCATCTTCCCTCTTGAGATCCTGCCGCGTCACTATAACATCTCCGGCCGTGACCATGACCGGAAAGAGACTGCGCATCGGCTGCCTCACGGCCGCCCTCGTTTTCGCCCTCCTCGGGCTCTTCGCCCTCCGCACGGCCTTCGACTCGGGGCCGGGGACGGCGGAGCAGGAGGCGGCGCTGGAGAAGATCCGGCTGCTGGGATCCCTGCGCGCCGACTGGTTCCACGCCGGCGGCACGCTCACCGAGAGCGAGGCGCTGAAGGCGGGCGGGCGCGATTCGGCGGTGCACCTGCTCTTCCTCGGCGTCGACCGTCGCGCGGCGGAGCGCGGCCGCGCCGACGCGATCCACCTCCTGCGCTTCGAGCCGGGGCGCCTGACGCTCTTCTCGATGCCCCGCGACTGCCTGGTGACCCTGCGCGACGACACGCGCCCTGAGAAGCTGAACCACGCCTACGCCTACGGCGGACACTCGCTCATGACCCGCACCATCGAGGACCTTCTCGGCATCAAGATCGACGGCTACCTCGAGGTCGACCTCAACACCTTCGTGCAGATGGCGCGCGTGGCGAAGGTCGTGACCCTGGACGGCAGGCTCGTCGGGGCGGAGGAGATCTTCGCGCACATCGACGGCTGGCTCACGTGGCTGAGGAACCGCTCGCTCCCGGGCGGCGACGTGCGCCGCGTGGCGCGCCAGCAGCTCTTCATCGCCAAGGCTCTCGACTGGACGGTCTCCCTGTACAAGGAGCACCCCGGCGTGTACGTCGGCGCCTTGAAGGGCGTCCTGGCCCTCGTCCCGACCGACATCACCGAGAACCAGGTCGTCCTCCTCTCGCAGATCTACGCCGAGGAGAGCGACACGCCGGCGGGGTGGAACGGCTTCGCGAAGAACGGAGCGATCGCGCGGCTCGAGCGCTTCATCATGCCGGGATCGGCCGTGATGATCGACATCCGCACGGGCGAGGAGATCGCGGTGGACACGGCGACGGGGGCGCCCCTGGCGCGGGCGCGATCGGCGGCGAACGCGGACGAGGAGCGAGCGGCCGCTCCGGCCGGGCGCACTTCCTACGCCGACTCGCTCCTCATCCGGCCTCTCTTCGGGGGTTCTTCCGAGAGCGCCGCCGCGACGCCGCGCTCCGCGGCCGTCCCGCCCGCGGTCTTCGCGGGCGACACCGGATTCATCCTCTCCTTCTTCCGCATCGAGAGACCGTTCCCCCTCGCGGTGCACCTGAAGGAATGGCGCGGCAAGGGCCTGCACCAGAACTACGCCGACCGGGACCAGTTGTTCCAGTAGTCGCGGGCCGCGAATCGGCCTCCCGCGTCAATCCGCCACGAAGCGATACTGGTAGGCCTGGTAATCCTCCGGGGAGAGCCCCATGCGGCCGGGCTTGACCGCCCTGCTCCGGTAGGTGGCGCTCCACGCGGGAATCTCGGGCGATGGGCTCGAGGAAAGCATCTCGCGCCACCGCGCATCGGTGAGCCGTTCGGCCGACGGATGCAGGAACTCGTAGTACTGGTAGACGGCCCCGCGCGCGAGCCGAGGGCCGCGGCGCGTCGGCACCACGACGAAGATCTCGTGCGCCGGCCCGATTCCCACCTCGAGCGATCGTCCCTGGCTCGTTCCGACGTCGGCGATCACCGCCTGGTTGCGCCGGCCCTCCGGCAGCGCGTTCCACGCGTCGCGCCGCTCGTAGTCCTCGCCGTAGCGGTCGTTCAGGAGGCACCCTGTCGTGATCTGCGAGAACTGGCTTCCGATGAAATGGATGAAGCGGCACTCCTCCTCGTTCAGGGCCTCCCCTCGCAGTTCCTTCGCGACGATCGCGCCGCAACGCTCCACGATCGACTCGAAGAGGTCGAGCTTCTCCTTGGCGCGCGCGGTGAGACAACCGCGCGACGAGAGGTCCGATTCCAGCTTGCGCACGAGCCAGAGCATCCGCGCGAAGAAGAGATCGTTCGGCTCGACGTAGCCCTTGGGCAGTTCCACCGGCACCTCGTCGTATCCCCCTTCCGCCGAGAAAGCCTCGGCGTAGAGGATGGTGTTGTGCCGCAGTTCCGCCCAGCTCCCCGAGGCCGTGTTCAGCGTCTTCGCCTCCCACGCGGCGTTCCGCATGAAGGCCGGATACGGCAGGGCCGGATCGGTCGCCAGGGCGGAGAGAGTCCAGAGCGTCGCCGGGTACACGCCCTTCATCCACTCCTCGTCGGGCGTCTCCGCGACGAGCCGCCTCATCCGCTCGAGGTTCGACCGGTACCAGCCCCAGCGTCCCTGCTCGGGTTCGGTCAGCCTGCGCGCGAGCGGCAGGCCGAGGGCGTCCATGACGTCGACGCCGGAGGACCAGAGGCGGTCGGGGTGGCGCACGAGTTCCTGCATGATGAGGGTGTCGAGGACGAAGCGGCGGCCGAAGAAGCGGAACTGGCGCGGGGGGACCTCGGGCTTCAGGATCGGGGACGGGGGCAGGCGCAGGGCCGCGTTGAAGAAGAGACCCTGGCGGCCCTCGTCCGCGAGACGCGCGACCGTGACCGTCCGGCCGAAGACCTCGGACATGACGCCGCGGGCGTCCTCGGGGGTCAGGTAGTTGGATCCTCCGGAGAAGAGCGTGACGAGGTCCTCGACGCGCGACCAGATTTCCCTGAGCGCCAATCCCTCCGCGCGTCCCTTCTCCAAGGCGAGCGCGATGAGCTGGATCCTCAGGAGCGGCTGGCGGCCCTCCTCGCCGGCCTTCACCGGGAACGAGACCTCGCCGTACCACTTCATCGCGCGGAAGTAGTTCCGCCAGTCCTCGGAGTTGTCGTAATGCCCGCGCGGCTTGTAGTCGCTGAAGTCGAGGGGCATCCGGACCTCCGCGCGCTCGACGAGTTCCTTCAGTTCCTCGACCCGCGCGCGGATCTCCTCGGGGCACGAGCGCGCGCTGCGCTTCAGAATCGCCTCGGGCACGGCGAAGAAGACGACGTTCTCGAGGGCCGCGGCCTTGACCTGCGGATCGCGCGCGGCGCGGTACTGGCGATACGATTCCTCGCGCATCGCCTGCGAGAGGAGCTTCACCCATCCGAAGAGTTGGCGGCGCTCGACGCGCTTGAGGAGGTAGCTGAAGAGGTCGCTGTAGGTGTGGAGGATGATGTCGGACGTCACGAAGGTCGGGAGATTGCTGTAGACGTTCTCCTCGTAGATGTAGAACATCTGCTCCCTCGTCGAGGCGGTCACGACGAAGCCGTTCCGGGCGAGCTTCTCGCGCTGGTCCACCGCGAAGGTCCCGAAATCGCGGATGTTGACGACGTTGGATAGGTCGTCCTCGACGGCGAAGGCGGGCACCGAGGGCGGGATGCGCGTCGAGGCCGGAGGGGGGCAGGGGACGGAGCGCGCGGCGAGAAACGGTTCCGAGTCGCCGACCGAGATCGTGCGCGTGACGCGCTCGCCCGAGTCCCAGTCCATGAAGGAGCCGGTCATGCTCTCGCGGATCGACGGGAACCCGGGCCGCGCCGCGACCGCGTTCAGGCGATCGTCGCGCACCGGGCGGACCGGCGCCGCGTCGACGCCCGTCGCGCAGAGAATCGCGATCGTGAGCCCGATCGCCTTCCGACTAGGAATCCACATCGTCATTTCCTCCCGCGATCAGCCTCGTCGCGAATCCGTCGTCGCTCTCGAATACCTCGACCTTCCGACCACGCCCCTCCAGGACCACCCCGGCCGCGGCGTGGTCGATCCCGACCGGCACGTCGGACGTGAAGAGCGTCTCGTCAAGCCAGAACCCGAAGCCGTCCCAGGCGAAGAGGTTCACGCGAGAACCCGCGCCGTGACGTTCGACCGAGAGCAGTCGGTTCCGGCCGCCGATATTCACCACGCGAAAATCCTCGAATCGGCGTTCGCTGAACCACTGCGGCACGAGCCGGCGTTCGAGAACGTCGAAGACGTGAAGTTTCATGGAGTATCCGGGGCGGCCGCCGAGGGCCGGATCGTAGACGCCGGCGAGGATCTCCGTGCGCCCGTCATCATCGACGTCGCCCGCGCGAAGCATGAAGGGCATGTATCCCTCGGGCGCGTACGACCCGCCGGGCGCGAATCCGCCGTTCTCCCACCGCCACCACGCCAGTCGTCCCCGGCCGCGTCCGGCGCGAAGCGCCGCGACGAGGAAGGGTTCGCCCCGCCCGTCGGGATCGATGCAAGCGAGATCCAATACCTCCGCGGGCCAGGACTGCACCTCCTCCCCTTCCACCCGAACCACGAGCATCTCGCTGTCGGCGGAGACCGTGACCGTCCGGCCGTCGGCGAGACGGGCCGCCACGCCGGTCCGCACGTCCCGGATCCGCCACGCGTCGGCCGCGTTCAGGGTCTCGGGCGAGGCCGGAGCCGCGAAGAGACAGGCGGCGATCGCGGCGAGTCGAACGGCCCTCTTCACGAAAGCGAAAACCTCATCGCCCGCGGCGACCGATCATGAGCGTGGTGCCGTAGGAGGTGTCGTCGCGCCGGATCCCCTCGAAGCCGGAGGCGCGCAGCCAGCGTGCGACCTCTCCCTCCGTGTAGGTGTCGCCCTTGTGCGTGCCGACCAGCATGTTCAAGGCGAAGAGCGCCCCCGGCAGGGGTGTCGTGCGGTCCTCGTCCATGATGAAGTCCTGCACCACGAAGAGCCCGCCGGGGACGAGCGCGCGGCGGGCACGGGCGAAGAGCGCGCGGTTGGCGCGCGGATCGAGCATGTGGACGACGTGGGAGAGAAAGACGAGATCGAAGCCGCGGCCCAGCTCGTCGCGGGTCAGATCGCCCTTTGCCGTGCTCACGCGCTCCTCCATCCCGGCCTCGCGGATATAGCGGCGTGTCAGGGAGACGATCGGGGGCAGATCGAGTACGACGCCCGTCGCGCCCGGACAGGCGCGCACGAGACCCATGACGTAACCGCCGGAACCGCCGCCGGCATCGAGGATCCGCTTCGCCCCGCGGAGTTCCCGAGCGAGGATCCTTGCGAGGACGGGAGCGTTCTTCGAGGCGCGGGAGTGCATGGAGGCGATGAAGCGCTCGCGCCAGCCCGCCGTGCGCCGGCGAACGTCGGTCTTGAGGGGGGACCTCCCCCGCCGCACCGTCGCCGTCAGCGTCGACCACGTCTCCCACAGGTTCGCCACGTGTCCCATCTGAGCCATGTAATCCGGCCGTCCCCGGACCAGGTAGCGGGCCGTGTCCCTGGCGTTGGAGAAGCGACCGGCCGTTTTTCGGAGGAAACCGAGCGCGACAAGCGCGTTCATGAGCCGGTCGGTGGCCCGTGGATCGGTCTTGAGGCGAGTCGCGACGGCGCGCGAGGTTGACGGCCGCGCGAGCGCGGTGAAAAGATCCAGCTCGACGGCAGTGAGAAGAACGCGGCTGCGCTGAAAGGCGGTCGCAAGCTGGTGAATCCGGTCCGATGCGTCCATTACACCCCTCTCGGTGTCAGGCTCCCACATTCCCACAAATCGGCTTCATGCGCCGTCGCCGACGCAAAGGACTGAACGGTCTGATGATACAACGGCACACCCCGATTGTTAAAAAGTTAATGCCTGACACCGGATATACTGCCGCCGATGCCTGAACGATCTCATCGCGATCCCGTCCTCCTCGCCGCGATCGGCCTCTTCGCCGTCCTCTCCGCGCGGCTCGCCGCCGGCACGACGCTCTGGTACGACGAGGCCTGGCGGATGGTCATCGCCGTGCGCGATCCTTCCTTCGGCTCCTTCCTCGCGCGGTGGTTCTTCGAGAGTTGGCCGCTCCCGATCGCGCCGGTCCCGTATCTCGCGCTCGTTCGGGCGATCCACGAGACACTCGGCTGGCCCGGCTCGGAGAGCATCCTGCGCTCGCTCAGCGTCGCGGGGGCGGCCGCGACCGTCCCGCTCGTTTACCGTGCGGCGTTCCTCCTGGCCGGCGACCGGGCCCCGGCGCGAGCCGCGGCGCTCCTCGTCGCCGCCAACGCCTACCTCGGATCCTTCGCCGCGGCGATCAAGGAGCACGCGCTCGTCACCTCGCTCGTCCTCTGGATATTCCTCAGGGCGATCGAACGCGCGAAGAGTCTCCGCTCCTTCTCTCCCCTCGATCCCCTTCTCGCCTGGGGCGCGACGCTTCTCTCGACCCTCGCCCTGCCGGCGCTCGGCTTCGTCTTTCTCATCGAGCTTATCAATCGCCCGCGCGGCGAATCGCCGCGCCGTTTCGCCGCCGCGTGGGCCGTCATCCTGCTGCCCGCGTGCCTCTGGGCCGGCGCGCTCTTCCGCGGAGTCCGCCTGCAGGAGTCGGCGATGATGGCGCTCATGGCCGAGAACGGCGTGCCGCCGGCCCCGGTCTGGCGCGACGTGCACGTCGGCGAATGGTCGATGGCGGCCTTCTTCGCGCAGTTGAACGGGTTCCGCTTCCTCGCCTCAGGTCCCGCCGCGCTCGTCGCGTGGATGGCCTGGACGGCCGCTCTCGTCCTCGCCCTTCACCAGGCGGCGCGCCAGCTCGAGCACCGGTGGCTCCCCTTCCTGCTCGCCGGAATTCCCCTTCTCGAGATGACCCTCTTCGCCCGCGGCCTCGCGATGACTCCGCCGAGGTATTTCCTCTGGTCGGCCGCCGTCTTTCCGATCGCGGCCGCGCTGGTACTCGCCCGCCCCCGCGCGCCCTTCCCGCTCCTGCGCGGCCTGGCGCTCCTTCTCCTCCTCGTCTCGACGCTGGACGGCTGGCGCGGGATGCTCGCGGCCTTCCCGGAAAAACAGCGCTTCGACCTCTTCGTCACCGCCCTCGGCGAACGCTCCTTCGACCGCGAGCGCGACGTCATGATCCACTACTCCGGGCTCACCTATCTTCCGCACGAGATCTTCGATCCGAGAGCTCCGAAGCGCGTGATCTTCGTGCCCGAGGAGGGACTCGGCTCCCTCATGCTCAAGCCCGGCTTCCCGAGCCGCTGCATCGACACGCCGCGCGAACGCTACTGGACGGACGAGGACCTGCGCGCCTTCGACGGGGGCGCGGTCTGGAGCCCCCAGCCCGACGGGCCGAGGGAGGCGTTGAGCCGGCGCTTGCGCGAGAACCTCTTCGGAGGAAAGAGCCGGGTCGAGACCTATCCCGGCGAGGTCATCACATGGCTGAGGTTCAGCGCAACGGAGAGCCCGGCGGTCACTCCCGCTTCGCGGTAAAGGACCAGAGGGCGCGCTCTCCGCCCGCCAGTTCGATCTCGTCGCCCGCCCCGAGCCTCAGGCACGCGCCGAGCCGCGCGCCCGCGACGAAGCCCAGGATCCCGGCGATCGAAGCGCGCAGGACGCACGGTCCCTGCCAGCACTCGACCGTGAACTCCGTGCGGTCGATGACGGGATTGCGCCCGGGAGCGCTATTGGGCCGGTGCAGGATCGGGTCGTCGCCGCAGTAGGCCTCCTTCGCCTCCGCGATGTGAACCTCGCGGCCGCGCCCCCAGTCGTAGATGCGGTAGGTGCAGTCGGTCGGCTCCTGGACCTCGAGGACGAGCGAACCCGGCGTCAACGCGTGGACGCAGCCGGCGGGCAATTCGAGCATCTCGCCGGCGCGCACCGGGGTGTACCTCAAGCAGGGCTCGGGATTCGGCTCGTCGAGAGGGCAGTCCATGCCGGTGATGATGCGACCGTCGGAGGGCGCCTCGACGAAGTACCAGGCCTCGCGCTTGGAGAAGCCGGGGCGGCGCGGGTGGTTCTGCACCGAAAGGTTCTCCTGCGCGTCGATCCACTTCAGGGTGATCGCGGGCGGACTCTTACCCTCGTGGATCCATGCCTCGCCCACGAGCCCGTGCTCGCCGTCCCAGCCGCAGAGATCATAGAGGCGCCGCCCCCCCCAGGGTCTCTGCACGGGCCGCGCCTTGAGCGTCTCGATCATGGGGAGGACGATAGTGGATGCGGGGAGGAAAGCAAGGATGAGAGAGGAGTCAGAGTGAGGAGTCAGGAGTGAGGAGTAGAATCAAAACAAGTTCAGTTGAAGCCGCTCGCATCAATACGGCGCCCCCTCACTCCTCACACCTCACACCTCACACCTCACTCCTCACTCCTCACTCCTCACTCCTCACACCTTGATTTAGCCCCATCGCCGTTCTACACTTTTCCCATGGCGACCACATCGAACCGCAGGAAGAAGATCCGCTACGCCCCGGACGAGGAAGTTCATGCCCTGCTTCGGCGCGACGAGGGAGGGCCGGCCCAGGTCGGATTGATCTTCGACGAGAGCTACACCGGCTGTTCGCTCGTCGTGGTGCTCCTGGAGAAGGACTCCTTCAAGAGCGGAGACACGGTGACCGTGAAGGTGGGCAAGCTTCACGAGATGCCGGCCGAGGTGAAGTGGGTGAAGCGCCTCGAGGACAGGGTCGTGCGGCTGGGGCTCTCCTACCTCTAGCGCACGCTCCGGCCGGCGAGGACTTCGTCCGGCAAGCCGCGCAGTCCCCCCTCACCGACCGGCCCGTGGCCGGGAAACACCCTTTTCACCGGCAGGCTCGAGAGCCGGCGATAGACCCCGATGAATTCCTCGCCGTATTCGCCCGGAGAGACGCCGCGGATCGGCATATCCCCGGTGAAGAGCGCTCCCGATTCGGAAAAGAAAAGACAGAGGGAGTCGTCGGAATGCCCGGGCGCGGCGACGACCTCCCCGATCTCGTCGCCGCAGACGATGCGATCCTCGTCGCCGATGACGTGCGTCACATGGGGTCCTGGCGCCAGCGCGAAGACGCGCGGACGAAAGACCTCGCAGAGGACCGGCAGGGCGGCCGCGTGGTCGAAGTGACCGTGGGTGAGGATGACCTGGTCGATGGGCTTCTTCCCGACGCCCGTATTGATGCCGGACAATTCACGCACGATGGCCTCTCCGTCCACGCCCGGGTCCACCAGCGTGTTCACGTCCTCGATCCGGTTCCAGTCCCCGAGGAGCAGGTATGAGTTGCAGGTGTAGAGCGAGCGGTTTCCCACGAGCCCGAGGATCTTCAACCGATCTTCCGGTAGAGCTGTGCATCGGCGACGACGCGGTGGAAAAGCCCCGCGCACTCCTCGGGCATCTTCTGCGTCTGTTCCATCGCCAGGAACCCCTCCGGCGCCAGGGCCTCGTGGAACATGCGGATCACCTCGACGCGCTGGGCGGCCGAGAAGTGCAGGAGCACGTTCTTGCAGAGGATGAGAGAGAATCCGGAGGCGGGGGAGCGGAGCGTCAGGAGGTCGTGCCGGGTGAACCTCACGCGGTCGCGGACCTCGGAGACGACGCGCAGTGTCCCCGGCGTGGATCCCGGTTCGAAGTAGCTCCGCCGGATCTCGTCGGGAATCCGCGCGAGATCCGCCTCGGGATACTCCGCCTGCTCGATGATGCCGCCAAAGTTCTCGTTCTCGTTGTAATCGGTGGCGAGGATGAAGAGGTTGCGGAAGGCGTAACGGCCCATGGTCTCGGCGAGGATCATGGCGAGCGTGTAGGGCTCGGGGCCCATCGCGCACCCGGCGTCCCAGACATGGATCCGGCTCCGGCCGAGGATGGTGGGCACGAGGTGCTCGGCCGCGAGGCGCAGGGTCTGTTCGTCCCTGAAGAAGAAGGTGAAGGCCATCTCACGCCCCCGCGCGGCGGTGCTGCTCGCGGCGGCGCAGCTCGCGGCATCGCGTTGCGACACGTCGCACTACGACTCGACGAACCGGTGCGCCCACCGATCAGCCCGCGGCCAGGCGGAGGATGGCGGGCGCGATCGCGTCGAGCGGCCGAACTTCCTCCGCCGCACCCAGCTTGATCGCCTCCGCCGGCATCCCGAAGACGATGGAGGTCGCCTCGTCCTGCGCGAGCGTCCGCGCTCCCGCCTCGCGCATCTTCAAGAGCCCCCGCGCCCCATCCGCGCCCATGCCCGTGAGGATCACGCCGACGGCGTTGGAGCCGGCCTGGTCGGCGACGGACTGGAAGAGCACGTCGACGGCCGGGCGCTGGTGGTGGACAGGCGGACCGTCCTTGACCCGGACCTGGTAGTGGGCGCCGCTCCGCTTCAGGATCATGTGATGGTTTCCGGGCGCGATGAGGATGAGACCGGGAACGACGTCGTCGCCGTCACGGGCCTCCCGGACGGTCATCGCGCAGATCGAGTCGAGGCGTTTCGCGAAGGAGGCGGTGAATCCCTCCGGCATGTGCTGGACGACGACGGTGGCGGGCGCGTTGGCGGGCAGGGCCGAGAGAACGATCTCGAGCGCCTGGGTGCCGCCCGTGGAGGCCCCGATGGCGACGATCTGCGTCGTCGTCCTCAGGCCCGGATCGCGCCGTGTCGGCTTCTCCTCGGGCGGCGCGACAGGTTCCCTCCGAACGAGCCGGGCATGCTTCGCCGCCCGCACCGCGTGAACGAGGATGCGTCCGACGTCCGGCACGGAATACTGCGATCCCGGCTTCGGGATCACCTCCACGGCCCCCAGTTCCAGGGCCTTGAACGCCGCATCGCTTCGCTCCGGTGCCAGTGAGCTCACCACGATGACGGGCAGGGGGTGATACTGCATCAGCTTGGCGAGAAAGGAGAGACCGTCCATCCGGGGCATCTCCAGGTCCAGGGTGATCACGTCGGGTTCGAGCTTCACGATCTTCTCGCGCGCGATGTACGGGTCGGCGGCCCCGCCCACGACCTGGATGTCGTCGAACTTCGAAAGTTCCTCCGCCAACAGTTTCCTGACGACGGCGGAGTCGTCGACGACGAGAACCTTGATCATGAGTGAGGAGTGAGGAGCGAGGAGTGAAGAGTGAGGAGCGAGGAGTGAGGAGTGAGGAGCGAGGAGTGAGGAGTGAGGAGCGTGGCGTGTGAGGCGAGGGCCGCCTGGAGAGGCTCGTGGCCGAAATGATCCATGACGTGAATCGTAACCCGGCGTTCAGGAACAGGAAACCCTGTTTTCCGCATCCTCTCCCGACTCCTCACTCCTCACTCCTCACTCATTCAATGCCTCACCTCATCCATCGGCAAAGGCGTCCCCGCGTGAGGCAGAACGATGACGCGAATCGATTCCTTGAGGGCCCGGAATCCGCGCGCCGGATCCCCGGCATCCTCCCCGTTCCCGCCGCCGGGCGTACCCTCCCCCGCGACGGAGCGAACCACCAGCCGCACCTCGGCCCGGCCCGGCCCCAATCCGACCGCGCAGGCGGCATCGACGGCGTCGAGAATCTCGTCGGCGGGAACGGGCCGGGGGGCCTGCAATCGGAACTCGGCGTCGCGGCCCAGGACGAGCGGCAGGACGTTGCCGCAGATGACGTTGGCGATCTCCCCCATCGCGTCGATCTGGACGCGCGGCGGCGGCGGTTCGTCGCGGCCCAGCATGTTCGCGGCGATGCCGGCCAAAATCCCCCCGCAGACCGCGAGTTCCATGGCGCCGGTCGCGGCGCCCGCGAAGGGCACGCGCACCACGACGTCGAGCCCGGCCGCGGCCTGCTCCTCGTTCAGCTCCCGGTCCGGCAGAACATAGCCGAGGTCCTCAAAAGTCGAGGCTGTTGTCGAGAGCAGGATCTGTCGCCACGAGTTGTTCATGAGTCACTCCCATCGCCTTGATGATCGATTCACGTATCGCCTCCGGGGTGAAGGGCTTGTGGATGAATCCCGCCGCTCCCCCGATCCGGCCCAACCGCGTTTCGCTCGATTCCGTCGAGATGACGAGGACCGGTATGTCGCTTGTCGCCGCGTTCGCCCTCATCTTCTCGATCATCTCCACCCCGTCCATGACCGGCATGTTGATGTCGGCGAGGACGAGGTCGATCCAGCTCCTGTTCAAGAGTTCGAGCGCCTCCGCGCCGTTCCCCGCCTCATGGATCTCGGCGAAGGGCACCCCGCAGAGACGCAGGGTGCGGATGATCATCGCGCGCATGACCGCGCTGTCATCCACCACGAGGATATTAAACTCCATGGACCATCGCCTCCTTCAACGTTTCGTGTCCCGCCCCCGCGGGCAGGTCCTCCCCGCGCACGATCCCCTCCAGGAGCACGCGCGTCTCGCCCTGGCTCTCGACGACCGTCCGGCCGTCCGCGATCCTCACGCGCATCGTCCGCGACGTGCTCCCCCCGACCTCCTCGCCCTTGATGAAGACGCCGTTCTTCCAGAGCATCTTGCGGAGGATGACGATGTTGCGCTTGCCGATCTGGAACATGTCGGCCCCGTCGGCGCGCGGCGAGGATCCCCCGGCCACCGTCAGGAGGATCCGCTCCTTCTTCGCGCCCATCCTGTAGCTCTCTCGGAAGAGCATCGGAAGCCCCGTGTCGACGTAGAGGCACGGATTCTGGCGCGCCCGCTCCAGGTCGATCTCCGCCGAGGGCATCATCACGTGCAGGAGCCCTCCGACACGGGCGACGGGATCGTAGATGGCGATGCCGAGGCAGGAGCCGAGGGCGTGCGTGACGAGCATCGCGCCCGGATCGCCCGTCAGCTTCATCTCCGCGATCCCGACGACCAGGGTGTTCATGAGGCGTGAGGGGTTAGGGGTGAGGCGTGAAGGGATGACCGGGTCGTCGTTCCCTCAGCGCTGATTCGCCTCACTCCTGACTCCTCTCTCCTCACGATTTTCTATACACCGCCGGCCGGATGTAGGCGAGGCCGTGCTCCAGCCCGGTCAGGCTCTCGGAATGCCCGACGAAGAGGTGCCCGCCCGGCCCGAGAAGCGCGGTGTAGCGCGCGACGAGCCTCTGCTGGGTGGGCTTGTCGAAGTAGATCATGACGTTGCGGCAGAAGATCGCGTCGAAGGGTCCCTGCATGGGCCACTCCTCGAGCAGATTCAGCCGTGCGAAGGAGATGAATCTCCTGACGGAGGGCTTCAGCGCATACTGGCGCGGCTGCCGGGCCTCGATGCACTCGAAGTACTTCGAGAGCAGCACGCCCGGCACCTCCTTGAGGATTTCGGCCCCGTAGACCCCCTCGCGCGCCTTGGAGAGGACGCGCGTCGAGATATCCGTCGCGAGGATTTTAATGTCCCACGACTCGATCTCCGGCAGGGCCTCGTGAAGGCGGATCGAGAGCGAGTAGGGTTCCTCGCCCGAGGAACAGCCCGCGCTCCAGATCCGCAATTTCCGCCCGGCGAGCGACGGGAGGATCGCCTTCTCGAGATACTCGAAATGCTCCGGCTCGCGGAAGAAGTTCGTCTTGTTCGTGGTGATGCAGTCGATGAGGGTGAAGAACTCCTGTTCCCCCTCCGGGGCCTCGAGGTGCTTGAGGTAGGCATCGAAGTCCTCGAGCTGGAGGGCGCGCAGGCGCTTGAGGAGCCGCGACTTGACGAGCTCCTCCTTGCCCACCTGGAGATTGATGCCGCAGAGACCGTAGAGGAGCTTGCTGAAGCGTTTGAACTGCTTCGGCGTCAGCTCGACGGCGCTGAGGTTATCGATCACGACCGCCTCTCCTCACCCCTCACTCCTCACCCCTCACTCCTCGCTCCTCACTCCTCACTCCTCACCCCTCACTCCTCGCTCCTCACTCCTCACTCATAAAAAAATCTCCCCGGCCCGATACAGCGGGCCGGGGAGCAGGTCCGGACTCCTAGAAGTCCTTGAGCGTCTTGATGTCCTCGTCGAACGGAATGGCCTTCTTGACGTCGCCGCCCGGCGCGGGCTTGTTCGACCCGCGGCCCTGGGTCTTGGCGCCGGCGGCCTTGGGCGCCGCGTGCGCGAAGTTGAGATGCTTCTGCGCGGCCGCTGCGGCCTTCACCCCGGTCCCTTCCGACGTCGAGATCGTGTAACTGCCGACGAGCGACTGCATGGTTTCCGCCTGCGACGTCAGCTCGGTGGCGGCGCTGGCCGCCTCCTCGGAGTTCGCCGCGGACTGCTGCGTGACCTGGTTCATCTGCTCGATGG
>CAZWVM010000052.1:0-19991 GCA_964637705.1 uncultured bacterium | reverse complement strand
CAGCGCCTCGGTTACAAGGTCTTCGGCGGGCAGAACATCCTCGCGGGCGCCATCCTCGTCCGTCAGCGCGGGACAAAGCTCCATCCCGGCATCGGCGTGGGCTGCGGCAAGGACCACACCCTCTTCGCGCTGCGCGACGGCGTCGTCAAGCACGAGCGCCGCGGCAACCGCGCGGTCGTGTCGGTCTATCCCCAGGCCTGATTCCGCCCTCGACGGCATCCCCGACAACCGAATCGCGTGAATCCCGGGTTCTCGAAGTGCGCGCGGTGAGACGCCATGTGGATTGACGAAGCGACACTGAAGGTCCAGTCCGGTCGCGGCGGCGACGGCATCATCTCCTTCCGGCACGAGAAGGGCGCCGAGTTCGGCGGCCCGAACGGCGGCGACGGCGGCGCCGGGGGGAGCGTCATCTTCCGTTCGAACGAGACGCTCAGCTCGCTGGTCGGTCTCCGCGGCCGGAAGTCCGTGAAGGCGGGCCCGGGCGAGCGTGGCGGCGCCACGAACAAGAGCGGCCGGGACGGCGAGGACATCGTCGTGGACGTTCCGGTCGGCACCGTCATCCGCCGCGCCTCCGACGGCGCGGTCATCGCCGACCTTTCCACGCCCGGCGATGAGTGCATGGTGGCGCGGGGCGGCCGCGGCGGCCGCGGCAACGCGCGCTTCGCGGGCCCCATCAACCAGGCCCCGCGCTACCGCGAACTCGGCGAGCACGGGGCGGCCCTGGAGATCCGGCTCGAGGTGAGACTGTTGGCGGATGTCGGTCTTGTCGGCCTGCCCAATGCCGGCAAGTCCACGCTCCTCTCGCGCCTCTCCGCCGCCCGGCCCCGCATCGCGGACTATCCGTTCACGACGCTCGAACCGATGCTCGGCGTCGTCTCGGTCGGTCTGAAGAGCTTCACCATGGCCGACCTCCCGGGGCTCATCCGGGGCGCGCACCAGGGCCGGGGACTGGGCACGCGCTTCCTGCGCCACATCGAGAGGACGAGGCTTCTCCTGCACCTCGTCGACGCAACCTCGGAGAATCCCCGAGAGGACTACGAGGCGATCCGCGAGGAACTCGAGTTGTATGGCCATGGCCTGGCGGAGAAGACGTCGCTCGTCGTCTTCACCAAGATCGACGCGGCTTCTCCGCCGAAAATCGGAGTGAAGAAGCCGCACGCGATCTCGGCGCACGCCGGCAAAGGACTCGACGAGCTCAAGTATGCCGTTCTGGCGGCCCTGGAGCGGATCCCGGCACCCCCACCCTTGAGGGCCGAGGTGATGCCGGAACTCGACACGGTTTCTCCGGTCGACGTGCGTCTCGAGGGCGGAGTTTTCGTGGTGGAAGGCGACGCGGTCCGGCGCTACCTTGAAAGGCGCGCGCCCGACGATCGGCACGGCTGGCGCCGCTTCTGGCAGACGCTCGTGCGCTGGGGTGTCGCGGAGCAGTTGAAGAGGAAGGGCATCGCGGAGGGTGACACGGTGAGGATCGGAGACCGCGAATTCGAGTATTTCGACGAGGATGGGCGATGACGAGGAAGGAACGGATCGGCCGCGTCGAGAGGATCGTCGTCAAGGTCGGCACGAGCCTCCTTTCCGACACCCGCCTTCGCCTCGACCGCGCCTCCCTCGCCGCCGTCGTCGCGAACGTGATGGACGCGCGTCGCTCCGGGGCGCAGGCGGTGCTCGTCACCTCCGGCGCGGTCGGCGCGGGGATGGGGCTCCTGGGCTTCGAACGCCGTCCCTCGCTCACCGTCGAGAAGCAGGCCTGCGCCGCGGTCGGCCAGTCCCAGCTCATGCACGAGTACCAGCGCCTCTTCGCGAAGCAGCAGGTCGTCACCGCCCAGGTGCTTCTCACCCGCGGCGACGTCACCGACCGTCGCGGCCACCAGAACGTCCGTCGCGTCATGGACCGCCTGCTCGACCGGGGCGTCGTGCCCATCGTGAACGAGAACGACGTGGTGGCGGACGACGAGATCGACCGCGCGGGAAAGTTCGGCGACAACGACACGCTCTCCGGGCTCGTCGCCGACCTCGTCGAGGCCGACATGCTCGTCATCCTCACCGACGTGGACGGGTTGTACGAGGACCGCGCCGCGCGGCGCCGGGTGCCCGTCGTCACGGCGATCACGCCCGAGATCTTCGCCCTGGCCGGCGGCGCCGGCAGCGCGGCTTCCACGGGCGGCATGGTCACCAAGATCCGCACCGCCGAACGCATGGCGCGGGCGGGCCGCGTCACGGTCATCGCCTCGGGGCGGGAGGAGGGCATCATGCGCCGGATCCTCGAGGGCGAGGATGTCGGCACCCTCTTCCTCCCCGCCGGCAAGCGCCTCGAGGCCCGCAAGCGCTGGATCGCCGACCACCTCGTCGCCCGCGGCCGCATCGTCGTCGACGCGGGCTGCGCGGAGGCCCTGCGGCGCCGCGGCGGCAGTCTCCTGCCCGGCGGGATCCGGGGCGTCGAGGGCACCTTCGCGCCCGGGTCGGCCGTGGAGATCGTCGACGAGGGCGGGACGAGGATCGGGCAGGGGCTCTGCCGCTACTCCGGCCGCGAGATCGCGCGGATCAAGGGCGAGCGGAGCGACCGGATCGAGTCGCGGCTCGGGCACTCGCGCGGCGCCGAGGTGATCCACCGGGACGATCTCGTGATCGACGGAGAGTCCTGAAGCGGCGGAACACGGGCGCCCGGGTCCTCGCTACCGGATCACCACCTCCACCCGCGCCGTGCCGGAATCGGTCGCGTGGAACCACCGTAGTCCGTTCACGATGAGATCGAGGTCGAGGTCGTAGAGGCCGGGCGTCCGCGGCGCGATGCCTTTCACTCTCACGACGACCGTCTCCCCGGGATGGACGTCGCAGGGGAGCGGCGCCCAGACCGGAAGAGGACGTCCGCGGTGGTTTCGAACCACGTTCCCGTCAGCGCCGCGCCAGGCGCGCGCCTGCAGGAGCACGTCGCCGATCGGTCCCTGCCCGTAGACGGCGCCGTCTCCGCACCACGCTCCCGCCCCCGTGTTCTCCACGACGACGTCGAATTCGAAGCGCTTCCTCGCCCGCAGGTCCAGCTGCTTCGGCGCGGTGATGAGCGCCGCGGGCGAATCCGCATCGTCGTGGATGCGCTCGTGAGCCGATGCGTAGAGCCGCTCCTGCACCTCGGCGGCGTGGCGCGGGACGGGGCATGGGGTATCGACCTCGAAGACGACACTGCCGGAATCGGAACGGTGCGCGACGGCCAGGCCGGCCTTTTCGAATCCGGCGGCCGTTCCCTCGTCGCGCGCGACGACGAATTGAACTCCGAGCGCGCGGAGGAGCTCCGGGGTCTCGCCGGCGCGCGGCCGCGCGAGGTGGGTCGCGATCGATTCGTGCCAGGGCACGAGCGTCGCGATCGTGCCATTGGGCGTCGGGCGGCCGTGCACGAGCGCGGCGAAGAGCGACTCCGCCTCCCACAGGTCCTCCCTCATGTCCAGCATGCGCCCCATCGGGGCGTCGACCACGCCGCCCGCTTCGGCCCGGCCCGCGATCCAGGCGTAGGCCGGATCCCCGGCGCGCTCCGGGAGGATGCGCGTCTCGCGCATGCCGGCGCGCGATTCGAGAAAGGCGAGGGCCAGGAGGAGCGCCGCAGCCGCCGCGCCCCGGCTTCCGCCGCGCCCCAGCCGCGCGATCGCGAAGGCCCCGGCGAAGGCGAGGGCGAGGTGCGAGAGGACGGCGAGACGCGCGGGCGAACGGATCGCGCGCAGGGGCAGGAGCCACTCGGCCAGCACCTCGTACGGCGTGGACCACGCGGGCTGGGGCAGGCCGATCGACCAGAAGAGGACGCGCAGGGTGCCGAAGGAGAGGAGGAGGGAGAGAAGCCCCATGACCAGGATCTCGGGAGCGCGGCGGCGCAGCGAGGGGAGACCCGCGGTTGCGACGAGGAGGAGCGCGAAGCCCGGAAAGAGGCGCTTGTCCGGCGAGAAGGAGCCCTCCTCCCCGCCGGGAAGCCAGAGCGCGCCGTCGGCGCGCGTCGCCCACGTCACGAGGTCGGCGCTGCCCGCGTCGATCTCGCCCGGATCCCGTTCGAGCGCCGTCTCGCGATGGAACTGGGCGTAGGTGCGCGCGACCGGGGCGAGTGCGACGGCGACGAGCGCGGCCGTGAGCAGGAAGGCCCCGAGCGCGCGGGCCGGGGGGACGCGCCGCAAGAAGGCTCCCCCGGCGAGCGCGGGGAGAAGGCAGAGCGAGAGCGCGACGGCGGTGTAGGAATACTCGATGACCGCGAGGGCCGCGAGGCCGGCGGCCGCGATGAGGCGCCTTCGCGCCGGCTTCTCGACGAAGAGCACGCCCGCGGCCGGGGCGAGGGCGAGAAAGGGGGCGAAGAGGCCCTCGACGTGGCAGACGTGGCAGGCCCGGAAGGAACCGAAGGCGAAAAACACTCCGAGGGCCGCTCCTCCCCAGCGTGACCCGGTGAGCGCGCGGCCGGCGACGTAGGTTCCCAGGAAGGTCGCCGCGAGCGCGACGATCGTGGTGATGCCCCAGGCGCGGACCGGGTCGAACGCGCGGAAGAGGGGGATCGACCAGATCCCTTCCGTGAGCCGCGGATCGTTCGCGACGAGCGGCGTCTGCAGGGGCGAGAGGATCGGAGCCTCGTAGAAGCGGTCCGGGTGCCGCGCGCCCCAGGCCAGCATGTAGGTCCAGATGGAGGCGTCGAGCTTCGCGAAGAACTCCGACTCCCCCGCGTAGGTCGTCGGCACCGTCGTCGCGTTCGGGATCCACGGGAAGACGAAGGCGAGAGAGAGGAGCACCGCGGCCGCGACGGCGAGAAGGGCCTCTCGGAGCGCGGGGAGAACCTTCATCGCGGGGCCGGGTTCAGCCGGCGGGTCTGTCGAGCGGGAAGGTCGCGGTGAACCGCGCTCCGCCTCCCGTCCGGTTCTCGGCGCTCGTCTTTCCCCCGTGGGCCTCCACGATCGCCTTCACGATCGCGAGCCCGAGGCCCATGTGGTAGCCGCCGGCCTGGTCGGTCCCCTGCCAGAAACGCTCGAAGAGGCGGGGCAGGTCGGCCGCGGCGATGCCGCGACCGTCGTCCTCGACCGCGAGCACCGCCTCGCCGTTCTCCTCGTGCAGGCGCACGCTGACCTTCGAACGCGCGAAACGAAGGGCGTTATCGACGAGGTTGAGAGCGACCTGGGTCACGCGATCCGGGTCGGCGACGGCGACGAGCGGGCGGTCCGGCAGGAACGACTCGAAGGCGACCTCGCGGTGCGCCGGGGTGGAGAGAATATCGCAGAAAACCTGCCCGACCGGGTCGCGCAGGTCGACTCTCACCCGCGCGACCTGGAACCTCTGCGTCTCGAGCCGGGCGTGCTCGAGGAGGTTCGCGATCAGGCGGTCGAGGCGGCGCACGTTGCGGTGGAGAATGCCGAAGAGCCGCTCGTGATCCGGCGAGAGCCCCGGCAGGAGTCCCGCCTGGAAGGTCTCGACGACGCCCTGGATCGTGGCGATGGGCGTCCTGAGCTCGTGCGAGATCGTCGTGAGGAAGAGGGCCTTGAGCCGATCCAGTTCCTTCAGCTTCTCGATGGCCGCGCTCAATTCCTCCTCGTGCCTCTTTCGCTCCGTGATGTCGTGGATGACCGTGACGACCTTCTCGACCCGCCCGTCCCTCAGGATGGGCAGTTTCGTCGTCTCGGTGTGCACCACGGCCTCGCCGATCCGGGTCGCCTCCTCGGTCGTCACGACACGCCCGGTCGCGAAGACCTCCCGGTATTCCTCTTCGACCGCAGGTGGCAGGAACGGGAAGGCCTCGAATACGGTCAGTCCCTGGAGGAAACCCTCGAACCCGAGCGATTTCATGAGATCGAGAAAGGGACGGTTGATCAAGGCGATCCTCATGTCCGGCGTGATGACGTGAAGGGGATCGCGGATGGCGTCGATCGTCGTTCGGTAGAGAGTCTCCGATTCCTCGAGCGCCGCCCGGGCCATCTTCCTCTCGGTGATGTCCTTGACCGCCCCGAGGATCGATGCGACGCGTCCGGATCCGGCGGGATCGAAGACGGGGCGGCCGTAGATGCGGATATGACGCGGTTGGTCGCCCTTCGTGGACGAGCGGCAGTCGATCTCGATGGGGCGTCTCTCGTCAACGATCGTCTTCATCGCCTCGTGCAAGCGCGGAAGGTCCTCCGGGTGGATGAAGCTCGCCCATTGTTCGGGCGTCTTCGCCTCCTCGGGACGGCGCCCGGTGAGGGACTCGTAGTTCTCCGTGACGCGGCTCATGACCGGCCGTCCCTGCGGATCGAAATCGACCTGGAAGATGTAGTCGGTGGTCAGCTCGGAGATGGCCCGGTACCACTCCGGCTCGCGAGGGGCGCTGGCGGGTGCCTGGCCGCGCGGGACGGAGTCAGTCATGGAGTCCGCTCCTCATGGTGAATCCACGCTATCGCGTCCCGGCGGACTTGTCACGGGAAACGGGCGGCGGCGCCGGGAGACCGCGGCGAGGCGGCTTTACTTGTCGGTGAGGTCTGTCTATTCTCGACACGGAAAGTGAGGATGGATCTGTGATGACGCCCCGTGACCTGGCCCGCCGCGCCCGCGCGGCCGCCCGCAAGCTCGCGGTCTCGACCGGCGAGACCCGCCGCCGCGCGCTCCTCGAGATCGCCGACGCGCTTGTCGCGGCCGAGGAGAGGCTTCTCGCGGCGAACCGGGTCGATCTCGAACGCGCCTCGGGGATCACCGAGGCCTTTCGCGATCGCCTGACCCTGACCCCGGCGCGCATTCGCGCGATGGCGGAGGGCGTGCGCACGGTCGCGGGCCTGCCCGATCCCGTCGGAGCCGTCGTCGCGGGCTGGCGGCGCCCCAACGGGCTTTTGATCGAGAAGGTTCGCATTCCCATCGGCGTGGTGCTCGTCATCTACGAGTCTCGGCCGAACGTGACGGCCGACGCGGCCTCCCTGACCCTGAAATCGGGCAACGCCGTGATCCTGCGCGGCGGCAAGGAGGCCCTCGAGTCGAACCGCGCCATCGCCGCGGTGATGGCCGAGGCGCTCGACCGGGCCGGCTTGCCTCCCGACGCGGCGCTCTTCGTGGAGACGACCGACCGTGCCTATGCCGAGGAACTGCTCTCGCTCGAGGGCGAGATCGACCTCGCCATCCCCCGCGGCGGCGAGGGGCTCATCAGGATGGTCGTCGAGAAGGCGCGCGTGCCGGTCATCTACCATGGGGCCGGGATCTGCCACGTCTTCGTCGACGAGAGCGCCGATCTCGAGGAGGCCGCGAAGGTGGTGCGCAACGCCAAGTGCCAGCGGCCCGGGGTCTGCAACGCGGTGGAGACCCTGCTCGTGCACCGCGCCGTCGCCCCCCGCGCCCTGCCGCTTCTCGCGCAGGCGCTTTCCGACGTGGAATGGCGCGGCGACGAGGAGGCGCGCGGGATCGTGCCCTCGATGAAACCGGCGACGGAGGAGGATTGGCGGGCCGAATACCTCGCCAAGATTCTCGCGGTGCGGGTGGTGGAAAGCGTCGAGGAGGCGATCGAGCACATCGAGAGATACGGGTCGCACCTCGCGGACGCCATCCTCACGCGCGACCTGCGCGCGGCCGATGCCTTCGCGCGCGGCGTCGATTCCGCGGTCGTCTTCGTCAACGCCTCGACGCGATTCACCGACGGGGGGGAGTTCGGGCTCGGCGCGGAGATCGGGATCTCCACGAACAAGCTGCACGCGCGCGGCCCGATGGGGCCCGAGGAACTGACGACGACGAAGTATGTCGTGCGCGGAGAGGGACAGATCCGGGAGTGAACGGCCGGCCGCGCCTGGGCGTCTTCGGCGGCGTCTTCAACCCGCCCCACGCCGGTCACCTCGCGCTCGCCGAACGCGCCCGCGACATGCTCGGCCTCGAGTTCGTCTACTGGGTGCCGGCCGGGCGGCCGCCGCACAAGGAGATCGGTTCGGACACCCCGGACGCGGCGCGTCTCGCGATGGTCGAGGCCGCCGTGGCGGGACACGCGCCCTTTCGCGTCTGGACGGGCGAGATCGAAAACGACGACGTCTCCTACACGATCGACACGGTGCGGGAGATTCGCGGGCGGCACCCGGGCCACGACGTCTATTTCCTGATCGGGTTCGACGCCTGCGCGACGCTACCGACGTGGAAGAATTTCCCCGAGTTGATCGCGGCCGTCCGTTTCGCCGTCTACCCGCGCGGCCGCGAGGCGCCCCCGCCCGTCCCGGGCCGGGACTCGGTGCTTATCGACGCGCCCGTCATCGACGTCTCCTCCTCCGATGTCCGCCTCCGCCTCTTCTCCTGCCGCAGCGCGCGCTACCTCGTGCCGGACGGCGTGCTGGGGATCGTCGAGAGGGAGGCGTTGTACGCGGCGCCGATGAACGCGGACCTGAAGGCGCACGTCGCGGAATCGGTCGCGGCCGCCGAGGCGCTCGCCCGCCGCTGGAACGCGCCGGGCGAGCCCTGCCGCCTGGCCGCCCTCTGGCATGACGCCTACAAGTCCCTCTCGGCGACCGAGGCGATGAAGATCCTCGAATCGCTCGGAGAGGAGGTTCCGGCGGAGGAACGGGAGTTCCGGGCGCTTCTTCACGGCCGCGTCGCCGCGCGCCGCCTGCGCCAGCACGCGTGGCTCCACGCGGGGGAGTCCGAGGCGTGGAACGACGCCGCGAACGCGGTCCGCTACCACACGACCGGGCGCGGCGCGATGTCGCTCGTCGAGGAGGTCGTCATGGTGGCGGACCGCTTCGGGAAGGACTGGGGGCGGCTCGACGAGATCCCCTTGGACCGCGCCACCGCGATGAAGTGCGTGCTGGCCTCGAAGCGGCGCGTGCTCGAAGGCAAGGGGAGATCTCCCCACGAAGACATGAAGGCGGCCTTTCGCCGGTACGGGTTGGACGCGTCGTGAACGTCCTCATGACGCAGGAGGCGAGCGCGAGGACACGGCCCCGAGCGCCCGAGAGGCGCCGGAAGCTCGTGAGGGCCGTGGTGTTGCTTGCGTGCCTCGTTCCGGTTCTCATACTCGTCGCGCGGTTCTTTTCGGGAGGAGTTCCCCGCGATGCGGCGCAGGTGCGCAGCCTCGTCATCGAGATCGCGCCGGATCGCGTGGTCGGGGTTGACGTGGAGGACCGACGGCTTCGGATCACGGTCGGGACGGCCTCGCGCGCGGCGACCCGGGATGCGCCCGAGATGAAGGTGAGCCTGGAGGGATTGAAACGCCTCGTGGACGCTCTCGGGGGCGTCCTCGTCAACGTCCCGGAGACGATCGAATACAAGGGGGCGGACGGCCTGCCGGTGCGGATCGACGCGGGCATGCGCCGGCTGGACGCCGACCGCGTCGCGGCCTACTTCAACGTGCCGGGCGGCAGCCGTCCCGCCGCCCTGCGCGCTCTCGTTCTCGGTGTCGCCCTGCGCGGCTCCGAGCTCCTGACCGCCCGGGTCGACCTCACGCGCCTGATCGACGCGGCGCTCGAACCGTCGGCGCGCGGGGAGGACGGCGCGAACGCCACGCGCCTCGCGTCGTTGCTCGTCCACGCGGGCAACCTGGGACCCGCCGACATCAGCGTGGAGTGGATGGAGCCGGACAATGCGGCTTCGCCGGCATCCGGCCCGGCCGCCGCTTCCGCGGCGCCGGCGGCGGTCACGCCGAGCGTGACACTTCCGATCCGGGTCCGTATTCTCAACGGTGTCGGCCAGCCGGGCCTGGCCGCCCGCGCCGCGAGCCATCTTCCCGGCCCGCGTTACGTGATCGTGGAGACACGGAACGCCGACCGTTTCGGTTACCGGCGCACGCTCGTGCGCTCGAAACAGCCGGCCCTCGTTCGCGAGATCGGCTCCGTGCTGGGCGTCGGGCAGGAAGAGGCGCGGGAGGCGGGCGCCGGCGCCGACGTGGATGTGATCCTGGGGGCGGATGCGAGGAATCGATGGTGATGAAGGAAGCGGCGCCGGATGCGATCCGCGCGATCCTGGAGGAGGCCAAGGCGGTCGATGTCGCCGTGGTCGACGTGAGCGCCTCAACGATCGCGGACTGGTTCGTCGTCGCGACGGGCGAGGCCGGCAAGCATCTCGAATCGATGGCGGACCGGATCCGCCTCGCCTACAAGGGGGCCGCGCGGTCCGCTATCGAAGGTGACGGCAGGAGCGGCTGGGTCTGCATCGACCTCTCGCGGGTCGTCGTGCACCTCATGTCCCGGGAGGCGCGGGCCCGCTACAGCCTCGAGGATCTCTGGAAGGAAACCCGCGGCGCGCGCGAGGGAGCCCCGAAAGCATGAGTGGGAGCCTGAAGCCCGGAGATTGGAGAGACAAGCTGGCCAACAGCCCTCTCCTGGTGGCGCTCGGGGAGGATCAGCTCGACCGGTTGCTCGGGGCCGGGTCCATCGAGACCCACGGCGACGGCGAAGCGATCATCCGGGAGGGAGAGGCGGGCGAATCGCTCTACCTGATCCTTCACGGAGAGGTCGCCATCACGTCCGATGACGACCGTTCCCTCGCGACGCTCTCCAGCGACGAGACGCTGCGATCCCAGTACGAGGGCGATTTTTTCGGGGAGATGTCGATACTGGATCACGAGAGCCGGAGCGCCACGGTCACGGCTCGGGGCGAAGTCACGCTCTTCCGCGTCCGCCGCGAGGACCTTTTCTCGGTCTTCGGCGAGGACACGGACCTCCAGGTGGTCTTTCTGACCAACCTCTGCCGGGGCCTCTCGCGGCGCCTCCGGCGGGCCAACCTGCGCTACAAGAAGGGCTGAATCGGAGGTCGCGGCCGTGCCGCGGCCCGGGTCAGGCGGCGCGGGAGAGTTGCAGTCGGCACTGGATCGCGTCGAGGAAGAGCCGGTGCAGGCTGGCATCACCGACCTCGATGCGCCCGTGAAGGACGACGAACCAGGTGTTCCCCTGGCCTCGGATCGCCGTCCACGGGATCCTTTCGATGTCATCCCCCGACACGATTCCGCTGGCACGCTCTTCATCCCGGAAAAACACTTCGACCGAGTTCACGCGCATGGGCATCCTCCCAAGTGGAGATGATCTGATTGTCGGCAGGTTGCGCGGGGAAATTGAGTTCTATCGGCGGGGAATGGGAAAACTTGAGGGTCTCAGGAATCCTTCGTTTCGTCCTCGACGAGGATCGCCCGCGCCAGGTCCAGGCTCAGGGCGATCCGTGCTCCGTGCACGCGGCAGATGATCGGATCCTTTCCATTGAGCCGCTTGACGTCGGTGTTTTCCGCCAGGCCCATCGCCCGCAACCTCTCGGCGAGATCCGCTTCCGGGCGCAAGGCCACGACTCGTGCCGAGAATCCGGCGGACACATCAGCGAGGGTTCTGGACGGCGTTCGATTCACGAGAATCCTTTTGACAACCCATGGTTGCCCATCTCAAACCATTGTACGCCATCCCGATTGAATGCGCAAGGTCTTCGAACCGCCCGTCGGTTCTCGTCAACTCCTGTTTTTCAAGCTCTGGATTCTCTTCATCACCTGGCAGGTTGGACACGAAGACTCCCCGCAATGACCTTTCGACCAGGCACGGACGTAGTGCCGAATCAGTAAAACCACCGTCAAGCCGATGACGGCCAGGGCGATGATCGTCTGGAGGTCCATGGCCGCTAACTCCATCCCAGAAGGAGCCCACCCTGATACACGGCGAAGGCCGCGCCGTAGGCGAGCGCCGACATGTAGGAGAACTGCAGGAGCGGCCAACCCCAGCCGCCCGTTTCCATCTTGAGCACCGCGATGGTGCTCACGCATTGCATGCTCAGGACGTAGACGGCGAGAATGGAGAGGCAGGTCAGCGGCGTGAAGAGGGGTGAACCGTCGGGCCGAACGGCCGCGCGCATGGCCTCGCGCAGGGGCGCGACGTCCGCGTCGTCCTCGCCGGCCTGGAAGACGACGCCGAGCGTGGAGACGAAGATCTCGCGGGCGGCGAAGGAGCCGACGAGTCCGACCCCGATTCTCCAGTCGTAGCCGAGGGGCTCGATCGCCGGCTCGATCAGTTTTCCCAGGCGACCGGCGTAGCTCTGCTCGAGGGCTCGATCCGGAGGAAGATGATCCGCTCGCGGCCATGACATGAGCGCCCACAAGAGAACCGAGAAGCCCAGGATCAGGGTTCCGGCCTTCTGCAGGAAGAGCCGGGTGCTTTCGACCATCTGCCGCGCCACGATCCCCCAGGGCGGTGCCTGGTAGGGAGGCAGCTCGAGGAGGAAGTTCGACACGCCTCCGGCCAGGAGCGTGCGGCGGAAGAGCCAGGCCGTGAAAAAGGCCGCGGCGAGGCCGAAGGCGTAGAGCGCGAAGAGCATCGCGGTCTTCTCGAGCGCGGTGACGTGAGACGGGAAGAAGGCCGCGATCATGAGAGCGTAGACGGGAAGGCGCGCGCCGCACGGCATGAAGGGGGTGATCAGGATCGTCAGCAACCGCTCGCGCCGGTCGGAGAGCGTGCGCCCGGCCATGATGCCGGGGACGGAGCATGCGAAGCCGGAGAGGAGCGGGATGAAGGAGCGGCCCTGCAGGCCGACGAGCCTCATGAGGCGGTCCGCCAGGAGCGCGGCGCGGGCCATGTAGCCGGTGCTCTCGAGAAGGGCGATGAAGAAGAAGAGGGCGATGATCTGCGGCAGGAAGATGAGCACCGCGCCCGCGCCCGGCAGGGCACCCTGCGTCAGGAGGTCCGAGAGCGGGCCCGGAGGTAGGGAGGCCCGCAGCGTCGAGGCGAGCGCGGCGACCGACGAGTCGATGAGGTCCGCGGGCCCCTGGGCGACCGAGAAGATGGTGAAGAACATCAACGATATGATCGCGATGAAGACCAGCCACCCCGTGACTCCGCCCGTCAAGTGATGATCGAGCCGGTCCTGCCACTCGGGAACGCCCGCCGTCTCCTTCGGTCGCGTGCCGAGGACGTCCCGAATCCATATCGCCCGTTGCTCCGCCGAGACCGCGTCCGTTCCGCCTCCCGCCATCCGGTCGGGGCGCGGCAGATGAAGTTCCGGCCGCTCCAGGGCCTCGCGGATCGCCTCCTTCAGCCGATCGAATCCTTCACCGGTCAGGCTCGAGACGGCGACCGCCCGGAGCCCCGTCTTGGCCTCGAGTCGCAACGTCTCGACGCTCGAACCTCCGTCCCGCGCGCGGTCGATCATGTTCAGGACGAGGATCATCGGCCTGCCGAGTTCCATGACCTGGGAGACGAGCAGGAGGTGTCGGTCGAGTTGAGAGGCGTCGAGGATGCAGAGAACGAGATCCGGCTGGGGCGCGTCCACATTCAGGCCGATCAAGACGTCGCGCGCGATGATTTCGTCCTGCGATCGGGCGGACAGGCTGTAGGTCCCGGGGATGTCGATCACTCCGATCTCGTATCCGGGTGCGAGACTGCATTCGCCCGTAACCTTTTCGATCGTCACGCCGGGGTAATTGGCGACTTTCATGCGGCGACCGGTGAGCCGGTTGAAGAGGGTCGTCTTTCCGGAATTCGGATTGCCGGCCAGCGCGACCCAGCGTCTCGCGTGGTGATCTTCCTTCGGGTTCATTGTTTCCATTATACAAACTGAGTTACCCAATTCAAACTTAGATTACCGATATCGAATACAATGGATTCACTCCCGGACGATTCGTTGTTGGTTTAGACTGATCATGTCATGACTTCTCAGCGTACGAAATGGATGGTCGCGATGCTATTGATCCTCTTCGCGGCCGCCCTGTTGCGACTGGGGGGGATCCTGGGCAAGGAACTCTGGCTCGACGAATTGCACTCTTTCATCGTCTGTCGACAACCCGTGAAAACGCTCCTTACACCGGGCGCCTTGAGCGGATACACCCCGTTGTACTTCATTCTTGCCAAGCCCTTTTCGCTCTCGCCGTCCGACTGGGTGACGCGGATTCCTTCCGTGATCTTCGGCGTCTCGACCATCGCTTTGCTCGGGCGGTTCTGGCCACGCCGCTCCGGGGGGGAAACAGGCTCGCTCCTCGGGTTCACCATCCTCTTCCCGCTGATGGCGGCCCTCAGTCCCGCCCTCGTCGTCTTCTCCTCGTATCACCGGATGTACTCGCTCTACGCCTTTCTGGTCGCCCTTTCTCTCTTCGCCTGGCAGCGACCCGGCGGCGCAAACGCCCTCCTCTACGTATTCGCATCCGCGGCCGGATTCCTGGTTTTTCCCAACGGGGTCTTCTACGTGGCGGCGGTCGTCGTCGTATCGCTCTTGACGGGCCATCACCGTCCTCGAGCGTTCGTCGCGGGCTTGTGTGCGCTCGGCTTGGCCCTTCTCTTCTCCTACAAGGGCCTGGATTCGATTTCCACCGAGGCTCACGGCGCGCCCACGGCCGCGTCGCGCTTCCCCGCGATCACGGTGCACCTGGTGCTGGCTCACGTGAAGTTCCTGATGGCCGGCCCGGTGGGATTCGCACATCCCGTGCTGAGGATGCTGGGCGTTCCTCTCTTCGCCCTCGGCCTCGCGGCCCTCGCCCGCGGGTTCGTCAAGGGTCTGCGCGGCGATCGGACCGCGCTGCTCTTCACCCTGGTCGTCGTGCTGGCCCCTGCTTGCGAATACCTCCTGTTGCCGCTCGGAGTGACGATCTTCCAGTTCAAGTCCTACCTGCCCAGCGCCGTGCCGCTCCTGGCTCTCGTCGCGGACATGCTCTCGTCGGCGCGCACTCGATTCGCGCGGGCGATGGCCGGCGTCGTGGTCACATTCCTGGCGGTCGTCTTCCTCGCGACCGACGTCACATGGATCGATCCGGCGCAGCCGTTCTCCATGTCGACGTCGCGCGGTCCCCAGTTCGCTCCGTTGCACGAGAGGGCCGCCGGGCGCATCGAGGGAGTCGACTCGGGGTCGGCGCTCACGCCGCTCGTCCTCCACGACCTGGCGGCCGTGATCTCGGCGTTGCGCTACGCGCCCCCGTCGGAAAGGCCGCGGGTCGCGATTCGCGAGGAACTCCTGGGCGTCTCGATCCCCGGGGCCTACCAATCGATGATTTTCCGCGAGGTGAAGGCCGCGGGCATCCGGATCCTGCGGCGGGAGGAACTCACACCGCCGATGCTCTGGATCGGCGCCCCGCTCTTCGATCCTGCACGAACGCTCATGATCTCGCCGGCCGGCCATCGCCTGGACTACGTTCCCGATTCGGCCGTGCGCGTCGGCCCGTGACCGCTCCGGACCGGTTGATCCGGTCCTCGCGCGCCCCGGCGCGCGTCCGCGCCGGCCTCGACAAGCTCCTGGCGACGGGGGCGCCCCTGGCCACCGTCGACGAGGCGATCCTGCGACGGCTCGTGAGGCTCTTCGAGTCGTCCCGGTTCTGCGCCGAGGTGCTGAGATCCTGCGACGAGGCCTGGGAGATCCTGGAGACCGGGGTCTACGTCCCGCCGGCCGCGCTTCCGACGCCCGAGGATGTCCGCCGCCACCTGGCGCTCTCGCTCTTCCATATCGCCGCCCTCGACATCCTCGACCTCGCGCCGTTTTCCCTGACGCTCGAGAAACTGTCGTCGACGGCCGACGAGTGCCTCGAGGCCTCCTGGAGGATCGCCCACGGCGACCTCGCGGCTCGATACGGCCGCCCGGAGGGATGCGGGGACGTGAACCCGGGTTTCGTCGTCTTCGGGCTCGGCAAGCTCGGGGGCCGCGAGCTCAACTTCTCCTCCGACATCGACCTGATCTTCGCCTACGGATCCGACGGGGAGACGGCCGGAGGCACGAAGGGGCGGTTGACGCACGCCGAGTGGTATACGCGGGCGGCGGAGCGCGTGCCGGAGATCCTCTCCTCGCGGCTCCTCGGACTCTACGCGTACCGAGTCGACATGAGGCTGAGGCCGGAAGGGAAGAGCGGCCCTCTGACGCGCTCCCTGGAATCGACGCTGCGCTACTACGAGAGCTCGGGGGCGACCTGGGAGCGACAGGCGCTGATCCGGGCCCGCGCCTGCGCGGGCGACGTGGAACTGGGCAACCGCCTGCTTGCCTCGCTCTCGCCCTTCGTCTACCGCCGCTACCTCGACCGGGACGCGATCTCCCGGATCGAGTCGATCAAGGCCAAGATCGAGGCGCAGGCGTCGGAATACGGCCAGCGGCACGTGAAGCTCTCCGCCGGGGGCATCCGCGAGATCGAGTTCATCGTGCAGATCCTCCAGCTCTCGCACGGCGGGCGGTGCGAGGCCGTGCGAACGCCCTCGACCCTGGAGGCCCTCGCGCGGCTCACCGAGCACAACTATCTCCTGCCCGAGGACCGGGCGGAACTGGAGGAGGCCTACCTCTTCCTGCGCCGGCTCGAGCACCGGATCCAGATGCTCGACGCGCGACAGACGCACCTCCTGCCCGAGGACGCCTCGGAGATGGATGCCCTGGCGTCGAGCCTGGGCTTCGTCGATGGCGAGGCGCTCTGGCGCCGGTACGGCGAGGTCACGGGGGCGGTGCGGGGCTTCTACGAGCGGAGGTTCGCGCGGTCGAAGATGATCTCGGTCACGGCGATCGAGGAACAGGTGATGCGCGTGCTCGACGACCTGCCGGAGGCGCCCCGCGTGGCCGCCGAGGGCGAGTTGTCCTTCGGCGGCGAGGCCGCGTCCGAGCTGCGCCGCATGTCGCAGGGCAGTTCCTCCGATCCTCAGACCTCCGCGACCCGTCTCGCCTTCATCCGCTCCACGCCCGCCTGGCTGCCCCGGCTCTACGCCCTGCCCGAGCCCGAGAACGCCCTGAAACGCTTCGCGCGGATGATCGAGGCCTACGGCGCGAAGGCGACCGTGTATGAGATCCTGGCCGCGCACCCCGCGGTCGCGGAACTCCTCGTGAACATCGCGGCCCTCTCCGAGCCGCTCTCCGCGCAGGTCTGCCGGGACCCGTCGGCGCTCGAGGCCCTCCTGTCGCCGGGAGGCGTGACGGGCGAGAGGGAAGCCTCCTTCCTGCGGGACCGCATGGATTCCTTCCGCCGGGCGATCCGCGACGAGGCGAGGGCCGGGCTGGTCCTGAAAGGAGAGGAGTCTCTGCGCGTCGGCGTCCGGTTCCTCATGGGCATCGCGGACGCGCGGTCCGCCGGCGAGGACCTCGCCGCGATGGCCGAACTGCTCCTGGGGGAGACCGATTTCGCGGTCGTCGCGCTGGGCCGATTCGGGGCCCGCGACCTCGGCTTCACATCCGACCTCGATCTCGTCTTCGTCGTCGAGGAGGGGGCCGAGTCGGCCAGCCGTGCCGTCCAGGCGGCGACGGATCGCTGGGCGCGGCTGGGCCTGAAGATCGACGCCCGCCTGCGGCCGATGGGCCGCACCAGCCCCCTCGTTTCCGACCGCGCCGCCCTGCGCGACTATTTCCACGGCCGCGCGGAGACCTGGGAACGCGTGGCGTGGGCGCGCGCGCGCGCCGTCGCGGGACCGACCGAGCTCCGCTCCGCCGTCGAGGCGGAGATTCGTTCCTTCCTGTTCGACGCGCCGTTCGGCCGGAAGGAACTGGAGGAGATGGCGGCGATGAGGTCTCGGTTGAGGCACGAGGCGACGGCGGAGACCGTCTTCAAGCGTGGGCACGGCGGGACGATCGACGTCGATTTTCTCTGCGCCGTGAAGAGAATCCTCGGGCGGAGCGAGGATACCCGCCCGGAACGGCTGCTCGCGGACCGGCCGGACCTGGTCGGGGCTCACGCCTTCCTGCGCACGCTCGAGTCGTGCGGTCAGATCGTCACGGGCCGGGGTTATCGAGGCGACGAGGACGAAGGCGACAGGGCGAGGATCGCCCGCCTCCTCGAGCGCCACGGCCTCTCGATGGAGACCCTCGACAGGGAACGCTCGGTCGTGGCCGCGGCCGCTCTCGACGCGCCCGGAACGGTCGATGCGCTCCTCTCCGAAGCCTGAAGCGCCTCTTTTCCGTTGATTTTTGGCCCCGCCTCGGCGAGACTCCGGGGCATGATGCAGGTTCCCGAAGAATCGAAGCCGCTTTCGCCCGTCCAGAAGACGCTCCTGGCCGGACTCGCCCTCCTCTATGCCGTCCTGATCATCCTCTGGATCGCGAACAACATGAATCGGCCGATTCTGGGGATCGGTTCCGTCGAGGGCTTCAACCGGATGCCGGCGCCCGTCGCCGCGACCGCGCCGATGACCTGGCGATTCGCCCCCGGTCTGGGGCACATGGCAGTCCTGCACGAGGTCTCACCGCCGGCAGCGGCCTCCCGGATCGAGCGGGTTCGCGAGATCGAGGCGGGCGCCAACGGGGCCAAGGTCTACCTCGTGCAATACCTCTCCGACTCGACGGTCGTCTACGGCGTCCTCGGGCTTCCGGGTTCGACGCCGGCGCCGGCGGTCGTCGTCTGCCATCCGTCCGATACGCCCTACCAGTCCGGCCTGCATACCCAGGACACGGTGAAACACCTGGCCGAGCAGGGGATCGTCGCCTTCGCGCCGGACTACCGCGGGTGGGGGCGCTCGGGCGGACAACGGGGCAACGAGGTGAAGGATGTCCTGAATGCGCTCGCGTCGCTCCGGGCGGATGAGGCCGTGAACCCGGCCAAGCTCGGGCTCGTGGGCTACTCCATGGGCGGAGGAATCGCGGCGCGCGCGGCAGCCGTGGACAGCGGCCTCCAGGCCCTTGTCCTCTACTACGCCCAGATGTTCGGCACCGTGGAGGAACTGCAGGCCGGGCTGCGCTACGGGCAGTTCGAGCAGGGATCGGGTGTGCAGCAGCTCCTCCAGGAGGGAAAGCAGCAGGGAGCGGATGCGGCCGAGCTGGAATACAGCCTCCGGATGATCTCCCCGATATACCACCTTTACGACTTCGGAGGGCGGGTGGCGATCTTCCACGGGGCCCAGGACCAGGTCGTATCGCCGCGGCAGTCGGCGGGGCTGGAGCAGGAACTGCTGCGCTTTGGAAAGAGGGTGGAACTCACGACTTACCCCGATCTATCACACGCCTTCGCCAACTCGATCGAGAACGAGTCGAAGGAGAAGTTCACCGAGTTCCTGAAGGCGACCCTTCTGAACTGAGCGCTCACGTTTTACCAACCGAAACGCTGTGAAAAAATGTACCCGATTTCGCGTTGACACTCAGGGGACTCTGCCGATAATTGTTGTCTGTGTCTGTCCCGGGGGGAACCCCGATGGAAATATCCCTATGGAGGGAAGAAACATATGAAGCTTCGCACTCAGTTGGGCGTCCTGGCCGCTCTCGGTCTGGTCGTGGTGGCTATCGGGGTCTCGCTTGCGGCGGTTTATCCGTATAGCACGGGTGGGGTTCACGTTCTGCGGGTGGCTCAGTCGAGCACGGGCACTGCGACGGATACGGGCGCGGGTTTCTTCTTCCTGAACTCTGACAGCTCCCTTTACGGCATCTATTTCGCGGGCGGCATCTATGCCGACACCGTGTTGGCATCCAAGGGCGCGATCGGCGCCGGCACGGTCAAGGGCCTCAGCGGCGCGGTGTCCAGCTCCGTTGGCACCTTCTATGCCGCGGTTTCTGACACTTCGGCCCGCCTGACTGCCACTACGACGTTCTCCGATTCCGGAACCTCCTACGGCACCAGCTGGTCGAGCACTCTCTCAAATGGCTCCGGGACCTGCTCATCGACTTTCCTCACGGACGCGGCCCAGTCGTTGAATCCGAATGTCAAGATCGCCGGCAACTGGACGACGGAAGTGGATACGCTGGTTCTGGCGGCCGGCTCCGATACCGTCGTGGTCGTCCAGATCTCCGACAGCCGCGCCGACAAGGCGCGCATCGTGGTCGTTTCACCCACCGGCAAAATCGTGGGCGATACGGACATGACGATTTCTCCTCTCTCGCCACAGGCCAACTACGATACGGCTTATGCCACGGTCGCGTTCGATAACGGCATGAACAGTGTTTACGTTGTCGTCTGGGACGCGGATACCAGCCGCTACAAGGTGATGAGCCGTTTCGTCACCGTTGGCGCGACGAACACGGCCGTTTCATCGGGAACCGGCGCCGGGTCCGCCACGAACGTCGGCGGCATCGCCTCGGCGACCGTCTACGCGACGGCGCTCTCGCCGGCCGCGGCGAACGTCGCGACGATCCAGATTTCCGATGTCGGCAACGACGCCGGTCCGCGCACACCCGATGGTTTCGTTCAGGTCGATTCCAACACGAGCGGCTTTGAC